>CALGAD010000091.1 GCA_937951955.1 uncultured Bacillaceae bacterium | reverse complement strand
TACGCGCATTAGAAAATGCGTACTATACACAACGTCCTGGAAAGGATTTGATTTTCCATTCAGACCTGGGGACGCAATATACAAGCGAAGCTTTCGCTGAAACAATTAAAAAATTTGGCATGATCCATTCGTTCAGTTATAAAGGAAGCCCTTATGATAACGCCTGTATAGAATCTTTTCATGCGATCCTAAAGAAGGAAGAAGTGAACCATGTTCGCTATTATAACTATCAAACTGCCAAAATAGCATTATTCCAATTCATTGAAGGCTGGTATAACCGAAAAAGAATCCACGGAAGCATTGGTTACAAATCTCCTCAAGAGATGGAGGATATGATTCGTGCAAAACAAGTTGCGTAAATTAATGGTGTTAACCCGGCTTTACATGGTTCCCAGGCAGGCATGATACAATGTCTGATGGCTTCAGCCACCAGAGCTCCATTGTGGCCTTGCCTACCAATTATCATGCCTGCCAAAACATGTAAAGCCATGAAAGATGATAGAGTTCCATTGGATAAAATACTAAACTATTTGTGTCCAAAATATTGACGTAGGTCCACTATATACGTAATTTATGGAATTTCTTTCGTATAATAAAAGTTTCCGTAAGGGTTTCTTGAACCATGAATAGGAATCATATCCACGCAGAGACCGGGTAAAGTTACATTTAATTATAAGCCAATGCCCTTTCTCTATTAACTCTAATAATCCAGATACTCGAAAAAAACTTTGAAACAATAATTATTTGCCAGCGAAGTGGTTAAAGGAATTTTTCATATCCTTTAGTGGAGCAACTAACACATCACCTTCTCGATTTCTAATGATTTTCAAACGATACAACAATCGAACATCCAATCGTGCTGGAAAATGAATTTGTTTAACCCATTACTTTACAGCTTTTTAAAATTTAAGATTTCCCTTAAATCTATCTAAAGAAAAAAGAGGCTACAATGCTGCAAGCCTCTTTTTCATCATTATAGACTCCCTGTATTCAAATGTTTCGGTCTCGTCACCGGGGATGTTAACGGTTCTCCTTCTTGATTCAGCACTTGTTCTTCCCCGTTCACCTGGATTGCAACCCCTTCAATCTCCTCATGCTCGGTCAAGGTCAGTACAATCGCATCGAGTACTCCTTGAGCGATGATCTTCTGGTCATAACTGCTCAAAATGTTTTCATTAAAATTCAAGGTCACAATTCCATCTTTAATTTCTGGCTCTTCAACTAACTCCACATCCGGCATTAATAACGTATATAGATTCGACTCCAAACCTGGTCCTTTTACCAGCTCATTCACCACTGCCGTAACAAAATCTTCCGCATCGCTACGAATCCGTTTCGTCACCGGGACGTAGTAAGCTTCATGATCGTTTTGAGCGATATAGTAAACCGTTGTTGGACGAGTATTGGTAATATCAACGACATCTGAATGGTCGTAATTAATACCGATTTGTCGGGTTAAATGTTCAGGAATCGGCGTTCCACCTACAGGCATTTCTTTAAGCTCATTCCCATTCAATTGGAGTTTAACCCGATTAATCGTGTCAAATTGTGTTAACGTCCACGTTACAGCTTGCAAGATTCTCATTTCATCTTCCGGTGCATATTCCGTAAAAGCTTTATTGAAATCAACCGTTGCCAGTCCATTTTCAATATTCACGGTCATTTCCGTGCCTGCCGGTAAGACGGTGCGGAAATCGGCAGGGATATCATTTTCTAGCGGTCCACCGGTCACGAGATATTCGAGGGCTTGTTTTGCAACACTTTCTGTATTTGGTAAGGTAAACGTTCGTGGGACAACAAAGCCGTTTCGATCAATTAAGTAAAGTTCCGTCGATATCGTCGGTTCACCCTCTTCTTCATCGGTTGCTTCTTCATCATCTAATATGCTTTCCGCCTCTTCATATGTAACATCTTGAGGCGGATCAATATCTTCCTTTTGCCCCGCATTCAAAAAGCCACAACCGGCTACAAAGATCATCATGGCTGCCAGTAATATGAAGTATGAAATTTTCCTCATTACAAGTTCATCCCCCCGAGAGATAGTTTGTACTACATGTATACGGCTTTTCCAAATAAATAGACCGGCTTTCCTTGAAAAATTGGACAAAATCTTTGGGTAAAAGATTAATTTTTCACTTACACAATTCTGCAGTTCGTACATTTTTTGTTCAATACAAAGCGATCTATTCAAACTTTCTTTCAAGGGGATTTTTCACAATAAAAAAACACAGCGAGTCGCTGTGTTCAAGATTTAACAATCTACGATAGTTGTATTTGCTCAATATCCAAATTGTCCATCTCAAGCCATTGTTCCGCAATGGACTGGAACATCTCAACCGAACCGGTCGTTAAAAATTTATATTTCGGAATATGTTCAGCGTGTGCCATTGTTTCGGTATGATCCAGGATCACACTTGCTTCGCGCGCCGTTTCTTCGCCAGAACTGATCACTTTAACACGATTTGCGAAAAACGAGCGAATATACGGTTCGAGCAACGGATAATGGGTACACCCTAAAATAAGCGTATCAATATCAAACTCTTGCAATGGTTTTAACGATTCATACACGACGGATTTCGCATCCGGGGTCTGGAACTTGCCGCTTTCGACGAGCGGGACAAATTTAGGGCAGGCAAGTCCGTAAACGGAAATGTATTTGCGAATGGATTTTAATGCATATTCATACGCTTTACTATTGATCGTCATCTCCGTGCCAATCACACCAATGGAATTCCGCTTCGATACCTTGATGGCAGCGCGAGCTCCCGGATGGATCACTCCTAAAACAGGAATCGGCAGCTCTTTGCGAATTTCCTGCAAACTGACTGATGTTATCGTATTACAAGCGATGATTAACATTTTTATATCATATTGTTTCAAGTAGCGAACGATTTCCCAGGTAAACTGTTTGATTTCCTCTTCCGGCCTGGAACCATAAGGACAGCGAGCCGTATCGCCAAGGTAAAGAATGGATTCATTCGGAAGCTGACGGATCACTTCTTTCACTACTGTTAAACCACCTACACCTGAATCTATGATGCCTATCGGTTTTTCTGCCAAAATAAAAAAACTCCCCTCAATCTTTCATTTTTTTATGTAGCTTCGTTAAATAATGCTGCAATATTTCAATTTCCTCTTCTGAAAAGTCCTCTAAAACTTTTGCCAAATACATCTGTCTTTTCTTTATCACTTCATCAATTATTTTTTTACCATCATCTAATAAATGAATTTGAACGAGCCGACGATCATTCTTATCTTTTACTCTTTTAACGAGACCATTTTTCTCCAATCGGTCGATAATATCCGTTGTGGTGCTAAAGGCTAAATACATTTTATTCGATAATTCACCAATTGTCATATCGCCTTCATCAAATAGCCATTGTAAGGCTAAAAACTGCGGTGGAGTAATGGAATAATTCTTTAATATTTCCCGACCTTTTCGTTTAATAATTTGCGAGATATATCGTAAATGTTTTTCCATATCTTTAACTGAATCAGTAACATGTGCTTTCATGAATTGTTCGTTCAAGCCAAATCCTCCCCCGATAAATCGAGTTCAGTCAATTTGTTCTGCTCGAACCCGGTTGGTATTCTATTTCATTGTCGCCTTCTTTTCTATAAATTTCAAGTTACATCGGCAAATTTAATCATCCTGACCAACAATTGTTACATGACCTCAACTTGTGAAACATTGCCGCTTCACATAAATATAATGTAGAGCATGAAGGAAAACTTTGCAACAATGAGAAACCGGCCTCCCTCAGGATAGCCGGTTTTTTTTAAAGCTTCAACTCCCCCATCCGGAGAAGTTCGACTACAGCTTGTGAACGTCCCTTTACACCCAATTTTTGCATGGCATTTGAAATATGATTTCGAACTGTTTTCTCGCTAATAAATAATTCTTGAGCGATCTCCTTTGTTGTTTTATCCTGGACTAACAGCTCGAAAACTTCCCTTTCTCGCTTTGTTAATAACGGCTTATGAGTGAAATCATTCTCCTTCAAATACACGAACCCTCCTTGCCTTCGCCAGCTAGAAACGCGGGGATGGGTATTGAATCGTCAACATATCATATGTAAACAAAGTTGCGAGAGTTCCAGCATTATGCGGATTGAAGGAGAAATAGGCAAAATATTTTTTATTTCACCCTTTTTGCAGCCGTTCCCGTTCCTCATCTGTCCATGGTGCACTTTTTCCCGTCTGTTTATTAATTTTCACGAGCGTCCCCCGCCCGGTTGCACAAATATCGTCTTCCCGTGTGATTAAATAATGCAAATCGACCGAAGAGGTGCCGATGCGCGCCGCTTTCACGTACACTTTTAAATCGTCGTTAAAAAACATTTCTTTGAGAAAATCACATTGTAAATCAGCAACCACCGGTACATATTGGGGATCGGCATGAGTCAGATCAAATAATACATTAACGGATTTTAAAAATTCGATGCGGGCCTGTTCAAAATAGATAAATGGAACAGTATTGTTCACATGGCCAAAAAGATCCGTCTCGCTAAACCGGACCCGGACCGGTATAAAAAATTTAAAATCGCTAATCCAGCTTTCAAAGTCTTCAATATACGAAATATGTTTCGGCAAGAGTACCCCTCCCTGATTGAATGATTATTCATTCACTATGCTTTTAAAATAAGGTTGACCCGATTGAGTCAACCTTATTGAATCATGATGATTAATTATAATCGCTACCAAAGAAGTTCTTAAACATTTGCATAGTAGCTTCCCGGTTTAATGCCGCGATGGAAGTGGTGAGCGGAATTCCCTTTGGACAGGCGGCAACACAGTTTTGGGAATTACCACAACCGCCGAGGCCACCATCCCCCATAATGGCATTCAACCGCTCGGATTTGTACATGGCGCCGGTTGGGTGAGCGTTAAAGAGTCGAACTTGTGATAATGGTGCCGGTCCCATAAAGCTGGAGTTCTCGTTAACATTCGGGCAGGCCTCGAGGCAAACCCCGCACGTCATGCATTTGGATAATTCGTAAGCCCATTGACGTCTCGGTTCCGGCATCCTCGGCCCCGGTCCCAAATCATACGTTCCGTCAATCGGGATCCAAGCTTTTACTTTCTTCAAGGCATCGAACATTCTGCTCCGATCAACGATTAAATCACGGACAACCGGGAAAGTGCGCATCGGTGCCAGTCGAATTGGTTCTTCTAGTTGATCGATTAGTGCGGTACAGGCTTGACGGGGTGTTCCGTTAATCACCATAGAACAGGCACCGCACACCTCTTCCAGGCAACTGCTTTCCCATGCGACAGGAGTGGTTTTCTTACCGTCCTTCGTCACCGGATTCCGCTGAATTTCCATAAGGGCCGTAATAACGTTCATATTCGGCCGATACGGAATTTCAAACGTCTCTACATACGGTTTCGAATCCGGATTGTCTTGACGTTCTATAATTAACGTGACCGTTTTTCGTTCTTCAGCCATATTTCTCTTCTCCCCTCTTGCATGATAATCAAGCCTTCTTCGTGTAATCACGCGGTCTCGGTTTAATTAAAGAAACATCAACATCCTCATATTCAAATTCAGGTGCTTTATCTTTACCAACAAACTTCGCTTTCGTCGTCTTCAGCCAGTTTTCATCATCCCGCTCCGGGAATTCCGGTTTATAGTGGGCACCTCTAGATTCATTCCGGTTATAAGCACCTAATGTAATGACCCGTGCAAGTTGCATCATATTGTAGAGATGCCGGATAAACACCGCTCCCTGGTTATTCCAGCGAGAAGTATCTTGAACATTGATATTTTTGTATCTTTCGAGTAATTCTTGAATCTTTTCATCCGTCTTCAAGAGCCGGTCATTGTAACGGACAACCGTCACGTTATCGGTCATCCATTGACCTAACTCGCGATGCAACTCATACGCGTTTTCCGTTCCATCCATCGCCAGAATGTTTTCGAATTCCTCATCGTGTTGCTTTTTATAAGATTCGAATAAGGACGATGGCATGGCGTCAGCGCTTTTCTCAAGTCCTTCAATATATTCAACGGCTTTCGGTCCAGCTACCATTCCGCCATAAACAGCTGATAATAAGGAGTTTGCACCCAGGCGGTTGGCGCCGTGTTGTGAATAATCACACTCACCAGCAGCAAATACTCCCGGTATATTGGTCATTTGATCGTAATCAATCCACAAGCCACCCATCGTGTAGTGTACTGCCGGGAACACTTTCATCGGTACTTTCCGCGGGTCTTCACCCATGAATTTCTCGTAAATTTCTAAAATACCGCCGAGCTTTACATCCAGTTCTTCCGGATCTTTATGGGTGAGATCCAAATAGACCATGTTTTCCCCATTAATACCTAATTTCAAATCGACACAAACGTGGAAAATTTCCCTTGTGGCAATATCCCGGGGTACGAGGTTACCATATAATGGATACTTTTCTTCCAAGAAATACCACGGTTTACCATCTTTATATGTCCAAACCCTTCCGCCTTCACCGCGAGCGGATTCACTCATCAAGCGCAGTTTATCATCACCCGGAATGGCTGTCGGATGGATTTGTATGAATTCACCATTGGCGTAATAGGCGCCCTGTTGATAAAGAATCGATTGGGCTGAACCGGTATTGATCATGGAGTTCGTTGATTTTCCGAAAATCATGCCGATTCCACCGGTCGCAATGATCACAGCATCACCAGGGAAGGCACGAATTTCCATCGTCTTTAAATCTTGCGCGACAATACCGCGAGCAACACCATCATCATCAAGGATAACCCCTAAAAAGTCCCAGCCTTCATATTTTGTTACCTGTCCTTCAACTTCGTGACGGCGCACTTGTTCATCAAGGGCATATAATAATTGCTGTCCTGTTGTTGCCCCGGCATAAGCCGTCCGGTGATAAAGCGTTCCTCCGAATCGTCTAAAATCGAGCAAACCTTCTGGAGTTCTGTTAAACATAACTCCCATGCGGTCAAACATATGAATAATTTTCGGTGCCGCTTCACACATCGCAAGAACCGGTGGCTGGTTCGCTAAAAAATCACCGCCATATACCGTATCATCAAAGTGCTGCCACGGAGAGTCTCCTTCTCCTTTTGTATTCACAGCACCATTGATTCCCCCTTGAGCACATACGGAGTGTGAACGTTTTACCGGTACGAGTGAGAATAGATCAACGGGATAACCCGCTTCTGATACTTTAATCGTTGCCATGAGGCCTGCAAGGCCACCGCCAACGACGATTACTTTCCCCTTTTTCATTAGAAAACCCACTCCTTCGAATGTTATCTGAAGCAGTTCTGGAATAATTTCAAATTAATAATTTATGACTATATTAAAATCCCATTAAATCAAATCCCATTAAATCACGAAGCCTAATAATGCACGGATACCAACATAAGACATGACAATAAAGAAAGCCATGGTGATATAGGTCATGATTTGTTGTGAACGGGGTGATACGGTAATTCCCCAGCTGACACAGAATGACCATATACCATTCGCCAGATGGAACATGCTAGAAACAACCCCTGCAATGTAGAATGCCAGCATCCACGGGTTGTCTAAAATGTTTTCCATCATATCGAAGTTAACTTCCGCACCAAAGGCTTTCTGCACTCTCGTTTCCCAAACATGCCAGGCAATGAAAACAATCAGGAACAATCCTGTAATCCGCTGGAGTAAAAACATCCAGTTGCGAAATGTTCCATAACGGTTTACATTATGTTTGGCAGTAAAAGCTATATACACACCGTAAACAGCATGGAAGACTAACGGAATGTATATCAGGGCAAATTCAAGAAACAATAAAAACGGCAGATTGCCCATGAAACCTGCTGCCTGATTGTACGCTTCTTCCCCCTTTGTTGAATAATAGTTGACCGAAAAATGCACAATTAAAAATAGCCCGATTGGAAACAGCCCTAACAACGAGTGCAGTCTCCGCCAACCGAATTCCCGGTTATTGGCCATGCGTAAAAACCTCCCCTTCGCGCAAAAATATGAATCTTTTAACATAATAAAATATATTACAATTTAATGACATTTTAATTTTAACTTCTTTTTCTGACAACGTCAAGAAAACGGATTCACGTGAAATGATATTTAAAAACTATTTTGAAAAAATGTATCGGTGATTACTTTATACCGTATCTTTATTTTTTCTTTTATAAATAATCACCAAAAATTTGTATATAATAGTTTTAGAGAAAAAGGAGGGCACCTGGTGAAAAGAAAAGAACAAGAATTTGCATCACTATCAGATATATCCATTCCTGCTTTCGGTTATGAACTAATCCGCGAAGATTTACTAGATGAAATTTTAGGGCAGGATAAACCCGATATAATCTATTGGGCAGGAAAACGTCTCGCTCGAAAATATCCTCTATTTTCTATTGAAGAAATTTATGAGTTCTTTGCCAATGCAGGATGGGGGTCATTACATTTAACGAAAGAAAATAGACGCAATATGACGTTTGCACTGACCGGTGATTTAATTCATCACCGCCTGTATGCAAAAACGAATAGTTGTTTCCGCTTGGAAGCTGGTTTTCTTGCGGAACAAATTCAAAATCAAAAAAAAGTGTATGCGGAATGCATGGAAGAAATTGATAAGAAAAAAAGTACCATTTATTTTCATGTGAAATGGGAAAAATAAGTGGATCATCCACTAATAAAATAAGTAAAAGGACTGCACGTTCAGGCAGTCCTTTTCATAAATTACGATGTACTTTTTGTCAATTCTACCACTTGATCCAGTTCATATGCTTCATGTAATATATTCGCTGCTTTGATCATATGAACTTCATCGATGACACAGGATACTTTGATTTCCGAGGTGCTCACCATTTTAACGAAGATGCCCTCTTTTGCGAGGACGGAAAACATTTTCGCCGCAACACCCGGGTTCGATATCATTCCAGAACCGATAATCGAAACCTTTGCCAGTCCCGACTCCCATTCTAAGTGATCGAACTGGATGTTGCTTTGATTTGCTTCTAAAACATCGCGCACTTCTTGTAAATCATCAGTTTTTATTGAAAAAGACACACTTTCAGGTGTTATACCCGTTGAACTTTGCACGATAATATCGACGTTAATATTATGTTCGGCTAAAGATGTAAAAATAGTCGCCAGGGCTTTTTCATTTTTAGCGATACCCGAAACTGTAATTCTCGAAATATCTTTTTCAAAAGCTACCCCGCGAACGATTAAATTTTGCTCCATCTTTGCTTCCTCCCAAATTAATGTTCCTTCCGTATCTTCCTTGCTCGAGCGAACATAAAGTGGTATGCGGTAATTTTTTGCATATTCGACAGCCCGCGGATGTAAAACACCGGCCCCTAAATGAGCAAATTCGAGCATTTCATCATACGTTATGGCATCGAGCTTACGAGCATTGACTACATAGCGCGGATCGGAAGTGAACACTCCCGGCACATCGGTATAAATATCACAACGCTCTGCATTGAGTTGAGCCGCCAGAGCTACGGCAGTCGTATCGGAACCACCCCTGCCCAATGTTGTAATTTCACCATTTTTCGTAATCCCCTGAAATCCCGCGACAACGACAATTTTCTCTTCATCCAGGGCTTTTCTTATCCGCCCATCATCGATGTCTAATATCCTGGCGTTGCCATGAATCGCTTCTGTTTCAATCCCCGCTTGCCAGCCGGTATAAGAAATTGCATCATAACCGGCTTCCTGCAAGGCCATCGTTAATAGGGCAATTGTTACCTGTTCACCGGTCGAAAGTAACATATCGAGTTCCCGTTTGGTCGGTTTCAGGCTAATTTCCTTTGCCATATCGAGTAACAGATCGGTCGATTTACCCATTGCCGAAACAACGACGACGACTTGATTGCCATTTTCCACTTCGGAAATCACTTTATTAGCAACATGCTTAATATGATTCGTTGTGGCAACAGAGGACCCACCAAATTTTTGCACAATAATCCCCACAGTCGGTAACCTTCCTTCTCTATGTATTCGCAATAATATTTGCTTTCGGATGAAAAATAACAGGCAATGAGAGTATCCCATTGCCTGAAAATTACATGTATAAATGTATTTAGACAGTGAGATAGTTCTCCAAGAATGACTCTTGACAGTTCTGCACCTATTCGGTTACAGACCCAAGGAAAAATAAAATGGCTTATTTTTCCTTTCGGCAAACAACCCTTTCCACCATTCTCATCGGAAACCATTTTCCTCCAATGATGTACTCTTGTTGTTCGCGCCCCTACCTTCACTTATTATTCAATTAATATGTGTGCAATTATACCATAGTGATTTCTTTAGAGCAATAAATAAACAAAGCACTAAAGAATTTCAGTTCATGCACATCGGTAATTTCGTTCGCACTCCTGGTGAAATATCCGGTGGATTCTTTACTCTTCCCGTAACTTATTAATGATATTTTCCGCCACATTTTTTGGAATACCGATGGCCGTAAAGTCTTCCAGCTTCGCTTCTTTCATCTTTTTCACCGAGCCAAAATGTTGCAGGAGACGTTTTTTCCGTTTTTCCCCTACACCAGGAATCTCATCTAAAACCGAATGGAACATGTTTTTTCGCCGAACCTGGCGGTGAAAAGTGATAGCAAAGCGGTGGACTTCATCTTGAATTCTCTGTAATAAATAAAATTCTTTACTATTCCGTTCTAACGGTACGATCTCAAGGGGATCACCAAACAATAGATTGGACGTATCATGTTTTTCGTCTTTCACAAGACCCGCGACAGGAATTTCCAGTCCTAATTCGTTTTCCAATACATCTTTTGCTGCCTGTACCTGTCCCTTGCCGCCATCAATGATGATTAAATCCGGAAGGGGCAAGTTTTCTTTCAAGACTCTCGTATAGCGACGGCGGACGACTTCTTGCATCGTTTTATAATCGTCAGGGCCTTCCACCGATTTAATTTTATATTTGCGATATTCTTTTTTATCCGGCCGCCCGTTCGTGAACACAACCATGGCAGAAACCGGATCAGCGCCTTGAATATTGGAGTTATCAAAGGCTTCAATCCGGTACGGTGTGTAAATACCCATGATTTTCCCAAGATTTTCAATCGCCTTCGTTGTTCGCTCTTCATCCCGTTCTAAAAGGAGAAACTTTTCCTTCAAGGCTAAACGGGCATTTTTACCGGCAAGTTCCACCAATTCTTTTTTCTGTCCCCGCTTCGGTTGCAGCACTTTCACCCCTAAAACTTCCTCGGCGATCTCTGCATCTAAGTCTTTCGGAATTAAAATTTCTTTCGGTTTAATATGATTCTCATCATCATAAAATTGCGCTAAATAAGTTAACATTTCTTCTTCTGGTTCCCGGTAATGGGGAAAAATAGAAACATCCCGCTCGATCAGTTTCCCTTGACGGACGAAAAACACCTGGACACACATCCAGCCTTTTTCCACATAATAGCCAAACACATCGCGATCTTGAAAGTCCGTTGAAGTCATCGTTTGTTTTTCCATCGTCGTTTCAATCGCCTGGATTTTATCGCGATAATCACTCGCCTGTTCAAACTCTAAGTTTTCCGCCGCCTCATTCATTTTTTCGATCAATTGTTTTTTCACTTCTTTATAACCGCCATTTAAGAAGCGAGTAATTTCTTCGGTCATCTCCCGGTACGTTTCTTCTGGTATATCGTAAACACACGGGGCAAGACACTGACCGATGTGATAATAAAGGCATACCCGGTTCGGAAGTGTGGAACATTTGCGCAACGGATAGAGACGATCCAGTAATTTTTTCGTTTCACGCGCTGCCAGGACGTTCGGATACGGTCCAAAGTATTTGCCATCATTCTTTTTCACTTTACGGGTGATTAATAGACGGGGATACTTTTCATTTGTAATTTTGATATAAGGATAACTCTTGTCATCCTTTAACATGACATTATATTTTGGATCATATTGTTTGATCAAATTTATTTCTAACAATAACGCTTCGATTTCTGAGGACGTGATAATATACTCGAAATCTTCTATTTCATTTACCAGGGCTTGCGTTTTCCCGTCATGGGTTCCGGTAAAATACGAACGCACCCGGTTTTTTAGTTTTTTCGCTTTCCCTACATAAATAACCGTTCCCTGCCGGTCTTTCATTAAATAACAACCCGGTTGATCAGGTAGCAGTGCCAGTTTTTCTTCTATTAATTTATTTTTCGCCATGAATCTCACTCCATAACGTCCTGCACGTAATGCAATTATTCATTTTCAAGTCTTTCTTATTATACTATATTTTTCACGCTCGATAGCATGCGCACCACTCTTCCATTTTTAAACTTGCTAAATAAACCATAAAAAAACAGCCCTGCTTACGGACTGTTCTTTAATGATATTATAGATGTTTATTAATTACTTCTACTAATGCTTCTTTCGGGCGATAGCCGACTACTTTATCGACGATTTCTCCATCTTTGAAAAGAATCAATGTCGGGATGCTCATCACACCGTATTCCGCAGCGGTGGCCTGGTTTTCATCTACATCAATTTTTACAATCTGTACTTGATCGCCCATTTCCGCATCGATTTCTTCGAGAACCGGTGCAATCATGCGGCAAGGTCCACACCATGTAGCCCAAAAATCCGTTAAAACTAATCCCTTGCTAATATGTTCTTTAAAATCGTTATCGGTAGCATGTATAATTGCCATCGTAATTATTCCTCCTTTAATACATGAACTTTCATTGTCAGTATACCATCGATTTTCGCCTTACGCGAATAATACGTATCAAAAACATTGTATCCAATTGGCGAGAGAATATCCACCACCAATTGGATACAGTAATCGAAAAATTTATTACGATGGCCTCATTTCTGCTTACGATACACTTGCCTTTAACTTTTTAATTTCTTCAACCAGGAGGGGAACAACTTCAAACAAATCTCCGACAATGCCATAGTCGGCAATTTTGAAAATATTGGCTTCAGGATCTTTATTGATCGCCACAATCACTTTCGAGTTAGACATACCCGCCACGTGCTGGATGGCACCGGAGATTCCGCAGGCGATATATAAATCCGGTGTGACGACTTTTCCTGTCTGGCCGATTTGTAACGAGTAATCGCAATAACCGGCATCACAAGCACCGCGAGAAGCACCGACAGCACCGCCAAGAACATCTGCCAGCTCCTGCAATACTTTAAAGCCTTCAGCACTTTTTACGCCACGACCACCGGCAACCACAACTTTCGCTTCGGATAGATCGACGCCTTCACTTTTTTTACGGACGACTTCCTTAATGATTGTCCGTAAATCTTTTATTTCTACAGCGAGTGTATTGACCTCTCCGGTTCTGCTTTCATCTTTTTCCAGTGCCGGAATATTGTTAGGACGTACCGTTACTAGATAGGGCTCACCCGTAATGATTTTCTTTTCGAACGCTTTACCGGAATAAATCGGTCGGGTATAAACGATATTCTCGCCGACAACTTCAACCTCCGTCACATCGGAAACGAGCCCAGCATCTAATTTCGTGGCAATGCGGGGTGCCAGATCTTTTCCGACGGAAGTATGTCCGAAGATAATGGTTTGTGGATCTTCCTGTTCCACCACCGCCATCAGGGCTTGTGTAAAGCCGTCTGATGTATAATAATTTAACTTTTCATCTTCCACTACAATTACGCGATCCGCACCGTAAAAAATCAATTGTTCTGCCAGATTTTCTACTTTTTCACCGATCAAGACTCCGACGATTTCGCCGCCTTCTGCGATAGTTTTCGCGGCCGCTATTGCTTCAAAGCTAACATTGCGCACTTTTCCTTCATAGACTTCGCCTAAAACTATTACTTTTCGCGCCATACAACATAACCCCCTTCATTTCACCATGAAATTAAATCACTTTTGCTTCTTCATGAAGGAGCTTTACAAGCTCCCGTACTTGCTCTTGTAAGTCTCCTTCCAATATCCGTCCCGCTTGTTTTTCCGGAGGTAAGAATACCTCGATCCGCTTCGTCTTACCTTCCACATCTTCCTCTTCCAGATCGAGATCATCGAGTTCTAACTCATCCAGCGGCTTCCGCTTCGCTTTCATGATTCCCGGCAAGGATGGATAACGCGGTTCATTCAATCCTTGTTGAGCGGTGACAAGGAGCGGTAAACTTGCTTCAATATGTTCCTCATCCCCTTCAGCATCGCGAATTGCCGTTACTTTATCATCTTCTATAGTTAAGCTCGTTACTGTCGTGATGCACGGAATATCGAGCAGTTCAGCAACCCGCGGACCGACTTGACCGGAAGCATTGTCAATGGCCACATTCCCGGCAAGAATGATATCAAATTCTTTATCCTTTAAATACTCTGCCAGAACACGGGCCGTTGTATATTGATCGCGCTCTTCCACATCTTCTTCGATATTGATCAATACTGCCTTATCTGCACCCATGGCCAGAGCTTGCCGCAGTTGTTTTTCACTATCTTCATTACCAACTGTGACGACGGTAACTTCGCCACCTTTTTCATCGCGAATCTGAATCGCTTCTTCCACAGCATATTCGTCATACGGATTGATGATCCATTCCACCCCATCGTCTGCAATCCGTCCATCTTCAATGATAATTTTTTCCTCTGTGTCAAATGTGCTTTTTAACAGTACATAAATGTTCACGAACATTCCCTCCTAACCGTGAAATTTCCCATCTTTATTTTCCGGTAAAGTTCGGCTTCCGTTTTTCCAGAAATGCCTTGATGCCTTCTTTCGCATCGTCACGTGTAAAAACATCGCTGAATAATTCAGCTTCCTTTTCAACTCTTTCTGTGAAACTATTCGATTGTAAATTGTTTATTAAATGGAGCACAGCTGAAACGGTTGGTGGACTTTTTTCTGCGATTTTCCTGGCTAACTCGAACGTTTTCGTGAACAGTTCTTCTTCCGGATAGGCTTGATTGGCCAGTCCGCACTGAACCGCTTCAACACCGGTAATTGGTTCAGCCGTTAAAATCATCTCCAGAGCCTTATTCGGACCGACTAATCGGGGCAAGCGCTGCGTTCCGGCAAAACCGGGGATTATTCCTAATGATGTTTCCGGAAGTCCGAGTTTGGCCGTTTCACTGACAATTCGGATATGACAGCTCATCGCCAGTTCTAATCCACCGCCAAGAGCCACCCCGTGAATTGAGGCGATCACCGGCTTTGGATATTGCTCAATTTTGTCGAGAATTTGTTGGCCTTCCCGGGCCAGAAAGAGCGCCTCTTTTTTCGATTCAATCCGGGTAAACTCCTTCACATCGGCACCGGCACAGAAAAATCTGCCTTCTCCTTTTAAGACAATAACGCGAACATCATCATTCGTCCGCAAACTGGCTAATTTGTCATCCAATTCTTTTAACAAATCAGAAGATAGGGCGTTTGCCGGTGGTCGGTCGATCGTAATGATCGCGATATGACCATCCTGCTCTGTTTTTAAAAAAGCCACATTTCTCCCTCCCCTTTTATTGATCAAGCCAATGCATCATTCATTGGACTTGAGACCGTGTAACAATAGCTGGTGGATCTTCGGTGCCTGGCTCACGAGATCATATTTATGATCATTCATCACCCATGTTGTTGCCGTTTCATCGATCGTGCCGAAAATCATCTGTCTGGCCAGGCGCACATCCAGTGTGTCCGGAAATTCCCCTTGTTCAATTCCTTCTAAAATGATTTGATCGACGAGTTTCAAATATCCTTTTAAAATCTCGTTAATTTTTAACCGCAAATCCCTTTTCGTTTGTCTAAGTTCCAGCTGCGTAACGACCGCAAGATGGTGATCGCTTGCCAAGATCTTGTAATGATTTTCGATCAACAATAACAATTTCTCCGCTGCACTAGTTTTTCCTTCTATAATCGGTACAACAGATTCCACGAATTGCTCCAGTTTTTCGCGAAACATGGAGATCAAAATATCTTCTTTATTTTTAAAATAAAGATAAATCGTTCCATCGGCCACGCCAGCCTGTTTTGCGATTTTCGAAACCTGACACTGATGGTAGCCATTCTCGGCAATCGTCACCACAGCTGCATCAATAATCTGTTTGTACTTTGGTTTTTGTGTTTTCATGTCTACACCATCTTCTCAAATGTTGTTAAATTTTTGACCCGGGGTCATGTAGTGATACAATTTTGCAAATTAGTTTTATTAACGTTAATCGGCTGACACATATGAATGAATGGTCATTCATATTTTCATAATAATATTTGCCTAAGAAAATGTCAAACGATATTCACCAAAAAAAATAATGCCGTTAAAGGGCAATCTCTATATGGATACATATTTTTCATTCCCTCTTTATGCTTTAATTTCCTCTTCCTCGGCCAATTTTTTCTTTTCTTCTTCAACTAACTGCCGTCTTAAAATCTTTCCGACCGTGGTCTTCGGTAGTTCATCGCGGAACTCATAAAGTCTTGGCACTTTATACGCGGCTAGTTTCTCCCGGCAAAACTTATCTAATTCTTCTTCGGTGACGAATGTGCCTTCCTTTAAAACTACAAAGGCTTTCACGGTCTCACCACGATACGGATCCGGTACACCAGCGACAGCTACTTCTTTAATCGCAGGATGTTCGTACAATACTTCTTCCACTTCCCGCGGATAAATATTGAAACCACTTGCGATGATCATATCTTTCTTACGATCAACGATGAAAAAATACCCATTTTCATCCATATAACCGATATCACCGGTATAAAGCCAGCCATCCCGCAACGTCATTTCCGTTTCTTCCGGTCGCATCCAATATCCTCTCATTACTTGCGGACCTTTTACTACAATTTCCCCGATTTCTCCTGGCGGCAACGGTTCATCTGTTTCTAAGGAAACGACCCGTGCATCTGTATCCGGCCAAGGGAGACCGATTGATCCGATTACCCGCTTTTCTTTATCAAGAGGATTCGCATGGGTTACGGGTGAACTTTCCGTCAAGCCATATCCTTCAACGATTATTCCACCGGTTGCCTTTTCAAATTTATCCTGTACTTCTTTCGGCAATGGTGCTGAGCCGCTTATACAAAACTCAATCGAAGAAAGATCATATTTATCCAGGTCTGGATGGTTGAGTAATCCGATGTACATCGTCGGTGCCCCTGGGAAAAGGGTAACTTTTTGCGATTCAATCGCCTTAAGCAGTGTTTCCGGTTCGGGTTTCGGAATTAACACCATTTTTGCCCCGTTCATCACGGATAAAATCATCACGGTTGTTAACCCGTATACGTGGAAAAACGGTAACGCACCGAGAACCACATCGTCGCCTGCATTTCCGCGCATTAACCAAACATCACACATTTTCGCATTGGCGACTAAATTTTTATGCGTGAGCATGACCCCTTTTGGGAATCCGGTTGTACCGCCGGTGTATTGCAGACAGGCAATATCGTTATTGACATCGACCGATAACTCCAGTTCATCCGGTTCTGACCGCTTCATGATTTCCGTGAATAAATGTTGATTCCCCTTATGTTCGACCTTCACTGAAAATCCGTATTGCCGCTTCTGGATAAATGGATAGATGAGATTTTTCGGAAAGGGTAGATAATCTTTAATCGCTGTGATAATGATATTCTTGAGTTCCGTTTCCCCTTCGACTTTCATAATGCGTGGATATAATATATCCAGACCGATAATCGCCTTGGCACCCGAGTCTTTCATCTGGTAGGCCAATTCCCGTTCCGTATACATCGGATTCGTTTCCACGACGATTCCACCAGCAAACAACACCCCGTAAAAACTAATCACCGCCTGTGGTGTGTTCGGCAGCATGATCGCTACCCGGTCCCCTTTTTCAATCCCGAGTTTCCGTAAATAATTGGCGAGTTTCAATACAGATTCATATAGCTGGCGAAATGTCATTTCATACCCCATGAAATGAATGGCCACGCGGTCCGGATATTTTTCCGCAGTCTGCCTCAATGTTTCTGGAAGAGATACGTCTTCATATTCGAGCGAGTGCGGAATACCCTCGGGATAATGTTGAAACCACGGTTTATTCTCCATTTTCTCCCTCCCCTTTGTTTGAACAATATTAACTTTCTAATTGTTCTTTATAATATACTATATACAATGATGATACCGTTTACAAGAAAGAAGTTATTGGAAAATTCTACAAATAAAAAAACTGCCTTGTTCAGGCAGTTAACAGTAAAAAAATGATTCCGCATAACAGCATGAGGCCGCAACAAACGAATAGAATTTTCGCTAATCGCGTATAAACCATCATCCCACCCCGCAATGGCAGACAATTTTCACGACAATATTTAAATGGTCACTTTAAGCGATGATTCCCGCTCCTATTACATAGGATAAACCAATGGAGATGATCATCGCAATCAATCCGACCGCGCGATTGTCCTTTTTGAGTTCTTCGTCTACATTAAAACGCGGGGTTAAAAACTCAAAGATATAATATCCGGTTAACAATAGTAAAAACCCGAAAAATCCCCAGCCAATCATCATGAACAGGGAGTCGTGATTCAAAATGGAAAAGCGAAAAATATTCGCAATCCCGAATATTTTTCCCCCTGTCGCCATGGCGACGGACAGATTTCCATTTTTAATTTCTTCCCAATTGTTGTATTTAGTCACCAGTTCAAAGATGGCTAAAAAAACAAGGGTACATAATACGGCAACCGTATAATGTGCTCCGGTTAACACTAGATCATTTTCCCAAAATCCTGACATATTGAACCCTCCATTGCCACGTATCCCAGAAAAAAGTACACTCCTGTTAATCAAAATTTAGCTATTTTAATTCAACAATCGTAACGCCCGTTCCACCCTCATTAGCATTCCCGTATCGGAATCGTTTCACCGAGCGGTGGGTTTTTAAATACTGTTGAATGCCCTGTCCAAGGGCACCGGTTCCTTTTCCGTGAATGATGGATACCCGGGAATAGCCGGCTAATAAACAATCATCGATATATTTTTCTACTTGCGGTAAAGCATCTTCCAGGCGTTCCCCGCGCAGATCGAGTTCTAGGCTGACATGAAATTCCTTCCCTTTAATGCTTGTAATGTTCATCGTTTCTTGATTTTTCTTTTCCGCGATGAATTCCATATCGTCTTCGTGAACTTTCATTTTTAAAATCCCGATTTGCACGAGCCATTCATTCTCGCCTGATTTCTCAAGAAGGTGGCCTTTCTGGTCAAAAGAAATCACTTTTACTTCGTCACCGACTTTGAACTTGTGTTTCGTCTGTTTTGTCCGTACATGTACCGGCTGTTCTTTATCCGGCACAAGTCCTTCCAGACGTTTTCTGGCCGCAATGAGCTCGTGTTCTTTAATTTCTGCCCCTTTTTCCAGCTGCAACTTTCTCAAATCACGGATAATTTCTTCCGCCTCAAACTCTGCCTGTTTCACAATGGATTTGGCCTTCGCACGGGCTTTTTCCAATAATTCTTCTTTCCTGTTTTGAAACTCCTGGAATTCGTGCTTCAAACTTTGCAGAAGCTTCTCCGCTTCATCCAGTATTTTTCTTGCTTCCTGTTCCTCTTTTTCCGCCAGAATTTTGCTTCTTTCTAAGGAGGCAATCATATTGTCGACTTTATTCGTTTCCGCATGGATATGGCTTTTCGCCCGTTCAATAATTTCATTGGCCAGGCCTAATCGTCTCGATATCTCAAAAGCATTGCTTCGCCCCGGAACGCCAATCAAGAGTCGATAAGTAGGGCTTAACGTTTCCACATCGAACTCAACGCTGGCATTGGTCACCCCTTCCCGATTATAGCTATACGCTTTTAATTCGGGATAATGGGTTGTTGCAATCACTCGGGCTCCCCGTTGATGCACTTCATCAAGAATCGCCATGGCTAAAGCGGCGCCCTCCTGCGGATCGGTCCCGGCTCCGAGTTCATCAAACAAGACCAGGCTATTTTCGTCTGCACTTTTTAAAATCTCCACGATATTGACCATATGGGACGAAAACGTACTCAAGCTCTGTTCGATGGACTGCTCATCGCCAATATCGGCGAACACAGACTGAAACACCGCCAGTTCTGAACCATCCTGGGCAGGAATAGCCAGTCCTGCCTGAGCCATCAAAGTTAATAAACCAACTGTTTTTAATGTTACCGTTTTTCCACCGGTATTCGGCCCGGTAATCACGATTGTTCTGTATTCCTTGCCGAATTCGATATCATTGGCAACAACTTGATCCGCCGGAATAAACGGGTGCCTTGCCTTATTTAATTTTATATAGCCCCGCTCGTTCATGATTGGCTTTGTCGCTTTCATTGCCCGGGCGTACTTTGCTTTGGCAAACATAAAGTCCAGTTGCCGTAAACTTGTCACGAGTTGTTTCAGATTTTCACTTTCGTTCGCGACTTCTTTTGATAACTCCGTCAAGATGCGCTCGATTTCCGCCCGCTCTTTCATACGCACATTTTGTAACTCATTGTTCAATTCGACGACAAGTTTCGGTTCGATAAACAAGGTTTGTCCCGATGCCGACTGATCGTGAACCATTCCCCCGAAATGAGTGCGATATTCTTGTTTAACGGGAATGACGAAACGATCGTTACGAATCGTGATAATGGCATCGGATAACATTTTCTGTGCGCCTGGTGAACGAATAATCTGTTCTAATTTTTCGCGAACCCTTCCTTCCAGCTGGCTCATTTGCCGGCGAATCGTCCGTAATTCTGGACTGGCACTATCTAAAATTTCTCCATGATCACCAATTGCATTATTAATAATACGAAGCAAGTTGGCGGGAGGATTCATTTCTTTAATCAAATTTTCTATAATCGGTAAATTTTCATCTTCCAGTAACGGCTTGAAAAAGCGGATTAAATTTCGCCCCGCTTGAATCGTACTGGCGATTTCCACGAACTCCTCCACGTGCAAAACGCCGCCGATCTCCGCCCGCTTGATCGCCGGGGATATATTAAAAATCCCTCCTAATGGGACATCTTCTTTTAAACGCAGAACCGTCATCGCTTCATCGGTTTCCTGCTGCCAGGAGACGATTTCTTGAAAATCGGTGGAAGGTGAAAGTTCGCTAATGACTTCTTTCCCGAGACTGGATGCGGCATGGTGCGTGAGTTGCTCACGAATTTTCCCAAATTCCAGTGTATGTAAAACTTTCTCGTTCACGAAAAAATCCTCCCTTATATAACAAAAAATTCCAAAAACCATTTTCTCGATAATCTGAAAGTAATCGATCCTTTTACAAGTATGTACATATATAACAAACCTTACCAACGGATGAAAAAGATGTTTGTCAGGTGTTTGTACTGTAATTTTCCTATTCGAATATTTTCACAAAATGATCGACCAGTAAAGAAAAAACTCCTCCTAAGGAAGAGTTTTTCCGTGCATTAATTAAACCACATTTCCTTAATTTGGCTGGAAATTATTGGTGTATTTTCAATAATCCCCTTGGCTAAACCGGAACTTTCAATCGTGGATTGAATCGAATCAATTGGTAGCAGTGCGGCAATGTAAAGGAGTATAAATACAATTAAATATACTTCAATAAATCCGAGGATTCCGCCAGCCCAAACATTTAATTGTTTTAATATCGGCAGCCTTGCTAAAAAGTTCAACATATTGGCAAGAATTTGCAAGACGATTTTTGTAAAGAAAAAGATTAATATAAATGCGATTCCTTTATAATAGGCCGCTTCGGCATTGATCACATCGAAAAATACTTGTAAAACCGTGCTGTCGCCAAATTCAGGATAAGGGATCCAAAGCGTAATGCGACTGGCCAGGTCATCATAATATAATGCCGCAACAATAAACGCGGCAATGGATCCAAAAATATGTAAAATCCCCATGATAAAGCCGCGATTCAGTCCAATAATAAATCCGATGACAAACAGGATGACAATAATCAAACTCAACACGCTATTCAACCCTTTGCTTTTTTAGTTCATTTTCCAGCTGTTCCACTTTTTCCTTTAACTTTATATACTCATTCACAGCGTTCACCGCTGTTAATACAGCAAGCTTTGCGGTATCTAAAGATGGATTACGGTTACTGATTGCACGCATTTTTTCATCAACTAGGGAAGCCACTGTCCGAATGTGGCTTTCGCTTTCCGTACCCACAATAATATATCGCTGTCCGTAAATATCTACCTGTACGCGATTTTTCTTTGCATCCGACAACTTATTGGCCCCCAATTCAAAAGAATCCTAGATTATATGATACCATGAAAAAAATTGAAATGGGAAGATACGTGCGAAAACTTTTCAAAACAATTTGCTATGCGGTAAGATTTTTTTCATTGGTTCTCCCATTCCTTTTACAAGTTATTTTTAACGAACGAAATCCCCGAATTAGTAATCAATCCGGGGATTTCAAGATTAGCATGTCATTTTTTAGCTTACAATCTTATAATATTCTTTTGCGGTGACTAAATATACGATCGCATAAACAATAGCAAAAACCAGGATCGTTGCAAGCGTACATATGGCAAACAAACCAACATCCGTTAAATTAAACAACTCCAGTAACTTTGTAAAAATATTAAAGCCAAATGCGATATGGATGATGGCCATAAGTAAAGGTAAGAAAAATACGATTAATACTTGACTTTTGATCGCCTGTTTAATCTCATCTTTCGTCAATCCAACCTTTTGCATAATTTCAAACCTTTTTTTATCATCATAGCCTTCGGATATTTGTTTGTAGTATATAATTAAAACCGTCGCCATCAGAAACAGGGTACCAAGGAAAATGCCCAGGAAGAAAAATCCACCGTACAAGGAATAAAAGCTCTCTCGCGACTCTTCCAGTCCCTCGATATACCCATTAATGCCTGCCTCATGCAGTGAGCGTGATAAAGCTTTTATCAATAAAACTTCCTTCTCCGCTTCACTATCAGTGTCAAAACCGTAGTAGAAGGAGAGATGATTGATTTCTCCAAATTCAGATGGATAAAGCGCTTTTGCTGTCTCTACATCCTTAACAATCAAATAATAAGTGTTAGTCGCTAAAGCTGACGCGATTCCATCAACCGGCAATTCATTCAGTTCTTCTTTGATACGCAGCTCCCTACCTTCAAGAATCAGCGTATCAGTAATCGTTTCACCGCGATAAGTGAATAGCAGCACTTCATCTTCCTCGAGGACAAGTGTCCGATTCATCATTTGATTATAATCTTCAAGAGGGATGACCGTTATAATTGATAGTTCTGAAGCACTAGCCATATTTTCTTTATCAATTAAAAAGCGATTACCTTTTTTAATAGCGGCAAAAGAAAGCAGACGATACTGAACCGGGTTTTCAATATTGATTTGCAACCTATCCACTTCATCCGCAACTATTTCCTTAAAGACATGACTTTTTTCCTCGGAAAAGTTTTCCACACTTACAGAAATATTTTTTGGAAAACGATTCGCTAACAAGTTCTCCATCCCTACATATAATGATATGGTGGTGGACAAAGTGACTAATACCATCGTCGATAAAATACAAATACTGGCCAGCCCTACCGCATTTTGTTTCATTCGGTAAATCATTCCAGAAACACTGATAAAATGTTTCGTTTGATAATAAAACTTTTTATTCTTCCGTAATAATTTTAATAGCGCAATTGTTCCGGCTATAAACATGGCATATGTGCCAATTATAACTAAAAGTACAGCAAGGAACAGTTGATCCAGGGCAGCCAGTGGTGTTTCTGTGGAAAGAGCGATATAATAACCGATCCCTAGAGAAACGATGCCAATGCATACAAGAAGCCATCTCGTCTTCGGTTCCTTTTCTCCAGCTTGACTGCCTTTTAACAATTCAATCGGTTTGGCCAGATGAATGTGCCGAACATTGTTGAGAAAAGTCAGGATAAAAATACAGAAAAAGAGAATAGCCGTTATCCAAATGGATTGTTTTGAAATGATATATGTCAGTGGCACTTGAAAATGTAAAATACTTTGTAAGAGCAGGAACATTAACTTACTAATGACTACTCCGGATACGAGCCCGGCAACGATGCTGATACTTGCAATAAAAGTGACTTCCCAAAGCATCACTTTAGCAATATGTTTTTTCTCCATTCCTAAAATATTAAACAACCCTATTTCTTTTTTTCTTTGCTTAATTAAAAAACCGTTTGTATAAAATAAAAGAATGCATGAAAAAATTCCGGTAATAATCGTTCCAAAATTTAATATGGCTTTCAAAGAATCCCCGCCGGAGATTTCCAAGATGCCTGGATTTCCGGTTATAAAATGCATGATATAAAACATCGTGATTGTTCCGATACAAGCTAAAATATAAGGCAAATACATTTTACGATTTTTATAAATATTCGTCCGGGCAAGTCTCGCATAGAAAAATTTATTCATATTGGACACCGCCCGTTGCCAAAATATTTAATGTATCGGATATTTTTTGGAACATTTGCTCATTAGACAACGAACCCTTATATAATTGGTGAAAGACTACCCCATCTTTAATAAAAAGCACGCGTCCAGCATAACTGGCAGCCTTGGTACTGTGGGTGACCATTAAAATGGTCTGCCCTTCTTCATTAATTTGTGAAAACAGATCGAGTAATTCATCCGAGCTTCTTGAATCTAAAGCGCCGGTCGGCTCGTCTGCTAGAATAAGCTGTGGCTCCGTAATCAGTGCCCGGGCAATGGCCGTACGCTGTTTTTGTCCTCCCGAAACCTCATAAGGAAACTTATCTAATATTTGTTGGATCCGTAACTTTTCCGCAAGTGGTTCAAGTCGGGCTTGCATTTCATCATAGGATTTGCGAGACAAAACAAGTGGCAAGAAAATGTTATCGCGAATCGAAAAAGCATCCAATAAATTAAAATCCTGAAAAACAAAGCCGAGGTTCTTCCTGCGAAATGCAGAAATTTCCCTTTCCTTAAGAAATACAATATTTTTTCCGTTTAAGTAAACCTCTCCACTTGTTGGCTTGTCGAGAGCAGCCAAAATATTTAACAACGTTGTTTTACCGGAACCAGACTCTCCCATAATAGCAACAAATTCTCCCTGTTCAACGGAAAAACTTACATCAGTTAGAGCCGTAACATGATTGGTACCAAACCGGGACGTATAGACTTTTTTCAAATGTTTTACTTCGAGTAACTGCATAAAAATTTCCTCCCAAACTTTTTCTAGTCCCAGTATAGCGAACATCAAAGACACACAGCCATCGCTCATCCTTACAATCCAGCTCTTATTCTTACAAATTTGTAAGGTTTTATATTCAAAAAAATTTTGAAGCAAGAAAGAAATTTTTCGCTACTCCACACCGACTTCCTCTGTTTTCAAATCAAGAATAACCCTTGTTCCCTTCCCTACTTCGGATTGGATTAAGATCTTATGGGATAATTTGTTCATGATTTGTTTGCAAAGATAAAGGCCCATTCCCGTTGATTCGGAATGAATACGACCATTATAACCCGTAAATCCTTTTTCAAATACCCGTGGCAAATCCACGTCCGGAATACCATAACCCGTATCTTCAATGACGAGTCGCTTTTCCTCTTCAGGCTGCTCCATGTAAATCGATATCGATCCTTGCTCGGTATATTTCAACGCATTAGTGAGGATTTGCTCGATAACAAATAAGAGCCATTTTGCATCTGTTAAAACCGTGCAGTTCGTTTCTGAAAAGTTGAGCGTGATTTTTTTATGGATAAACGTTTTGGCATTTTTCCGCACGGCCTGTTTGATGATGTCATCCAAAGAATGTCTCTTCAAGACGAGATCATTGGCTATATTATCCAGACGAATAAACTGTAAAACAAATTCAACGTACTGCTCAATCTTGAACAATTCTATTTCCAGTTCTTTCGCTACACGATCAGCATTGGCCTGTAATAATAGGCGCATGGCGGCAATCGGCGTTTTAATTTGATGGGTCCATCGGGTAAAGTAATCCACTAAATCCTTTTGTTTGTCTTCCGCCTGAAGATCCAGTTCATTTTTATGTCTGTGTAATAGTTGAATCAGGTCCTGGTACTGTTTTTCAAATATCGTTACAGGAACAGGGAGGCCATCGCTCTGTACGGTTATATTCCTTTTTAACCGTTCAAGCAATTGATAACGGCTTACGAATTTGGCAAAATCAACGATAATTAAAATTAAACTTATATATCCACAAAGGATGAACCCGTAAAAAACGGAATCGAGGGGAATTTGATTCAAATAAAAGACAGCAAGAAAACAAAAGGCATATACGGTAAACAAAACAAAAATTTTCCCGCGATGTTTGACATAGCGTTTGACCAGGTTTACATACTTCATATCCATCTTAATCCACCAAATATCCGATTCCTTTCTTTGTTTTGATCAAATCGGTTATACCGATTGTTTCCAGTTTTTTCCGCAGACGGTTAATATTCACCGTTAACGTGTTATCATCAATAAAACTGTCCGTTTCCCACAAACGATTCATCAATGCTTCTCGCGATACAACCTTCCCTTTATTTTCAAAAAGGAAATGCAAAATTTTGAACTCATTTTTTGTTAGATTGAGCTTTTGACCTTTAAAATGAATCGTTCCGTCACTGATGTTTAATATGATTCCCCGATGCTCCAGGAGATTGGTTTGTCCAGTAAAGTCGTAAGTTCGTCTGAGTAAAGCCTGAACTTTGGAAGTCAGCACTGTCAAGTCAAAAGGTTTCGCAATAAAATCATCCCCGCCCATATTAATCGCCATCACGATATTCATATTGTCAGATGCTGAGGAAATAAAAATTACAGGAACCCTGGATATTTTGCGGATTTCACTACACAATGTAAATCCATTCACAAAAGGAAGTTTGATATCGAGTAAAACTAAATGAGGATTAAACGAAACAAAATGAGCCATGACATCTTTAAAATCAGTCACATATTCCACTTCATAGTTCCAGGATTCAAGATGATTTTTCATCGTTTTAGAAATGACGAGATCATCTTCAATAATCAATATTTTATACACGGTTACCATCCTTTATTTGATATAAAAACTTGGACAATATGTAATATCTTTTTCTTTATTATAACTTTATTTTTCCTTAATGACTTATCAATTGGTTTAGCCAATGTTCATCTGAACATCCATAATTTCCCTGTCTTGAAAAATTTTTTCCCGATAAAAAAAGGCCGCACATTGCGGCCATAAATATTGATTACTGTCTTAATTCAGCACCGAAGTTTTTCAACTCGGTAACGATTTTTTCGTGAATTTGATTAACTTCTTCATCGGTGAGGGTACGTTCTGGATCATAGAATTCCATCGTAAAGGCAATGGATTTTTTCCCTGCGGCAACGTGTTCACCCTCATAAACATCAAATACTTTCACATGCTGAAGTAATTTGCCACCGGCTTTGCGAATCACCTGTTCCAGTTCAGCTGCTTCTTGCGCTTGATCCACGATCAACGCGATATCACGGCTGATGGCCGGGAAACGCGGAATCGGTTTATATGTTGACTCGGGCAATTCACGGGACAGCAGCATTTCCAGATTCAATTCAAAGGCAAAAACATTTTTCACATCATATGCTTTTTCCCGCTCAGGATGGATTTTACCGACGAATCCGACCACTTCATCTTCCAGAAGAATTTTCGCCGTTTGTCCCGGATGCATGCCATCGATTTCTGCCTTGATGAACGTAATCTTATGATCAAGACTCAATTTGGCAAACAAGTTTTCCAATATTCCTTTTACGGTATAAAAATCGACGGGTACCTTTTCACCTTGCCACGGATGGTTGACATACAGTCCTGTTAGAACACCGGCAACATGCTCCACTTCTTTCGGCTGCACGTTATCGCCCTGTTTGATAAAAATCGAACCGATTTCGTAGAGAAATACATCATTATTTTTCCGGGCCTGGTTATAGGAAACCGCATCAAGCAAATGAGGAATCAGGCTGATTCTGAGCTGGGCATGTTCTTCACTCATCGGCATCATTAAGCGAATCGGCTCACTTTGATTCAACGCAAACTGACCATATTTTTCCTCGTTCGTTAATGAGTAAGTAATGGCCTCGTTTAACCCGGCACCTTCCAGCACGTCACGAACGATGTGACGTTGTTTCTGATAATCGGTAAGTCGTCCCCGGGTTTGCTCCCCTTCCGGTAAGGTGAACGGGATTTTATCATAGCCATAAATCCGGGCGATTTCTTCATACATATCTTCCGGAATGGCTAAATCCCAGCGCCTGCTCGGAATATGAACGGTAATCGTTTCACCGGCGACATCGAAAGTAAATTGTAAGCGGTCGATAATAGCTGTCACTTCATCGAGAGCTAGTTCCGTTCCTAAAAAGGTATTTAATTTATCCAGTTCAATTGTAATTTCTACTGGTTTCACTTCTAATTTATCGAATTCGGCCATTCCGGTGACGATTTCTCCCCCGGCAAGTTCGGCGATGAGTTCAGCTGCCCGTTCCGATGCCTGGCGCACGCGGTTCGGATCCACCCCTTTTTCGAAACGGCTCGATGCTTCACTGCGCAATCCGTGATATTTCGACGTTTTGCGAATGGTACTGCCATTAAAGTAGGCCGACTCCAGGAGAATCGTTGTAGTTTCATCGGTCACTTCGGAGTTGGCTCCGCCCATCACGCCTGCCAGGGCGACCGGCTCTTTCCCATTCGTGATGACTAGATCATCTTCAGTCAGTTCCCGTGCCACATCATCGAGGGTGACGATTTTCTCCCCTGGCTTTGCCTTGCGAACGAGTACTTCTTTGGATCCGAAGCGATCATAATCGAACGCATGCAGCGGTTGACCGTATTCAAGTAAAATATAGTTCGTGATATCCACGACATTGTTATGAGGTCGGATGCCGCTGGCCATTAAACGGTTTTGCAGCCAGAGCGGTGAAGGACCGATCGTGACATTTTTGATCACTTTCGCCGTATAAAGGGGTGCATCTTCCGGATCATCCACATGAATGGATACATAATCTTCAACCCGATCACCGTTACCGCTGTTTTCCTTCACTTTGGGCAACTGAACGGCTTGATTGAATATTGCCGCTGTTTCATAAGCAACGCCGATCATGCTCAAGCAGTCGGCCCGGTTGGCGGTTAAATCTAATTCGAGTACAGCATCATCCAAACCTAACAAAGGGATGGCATCAATTCCAACCGGAGTATCTTCCGGTAAAACATAAATTCCGTCGGCATATTCTTTCGGCACAACCCGGCTCTCAAATCCGAGTTCTTCCAGGGAACAGATCATCCCGTTGGACACTTCGCCGCGAAGTTTCGCTTTTTTAATTTTCAATCCTCCCGGTAAACGGGCGCCGGGTTTCGCGACGATTACCTTTTGTCCCGCTGCCACATTCGGTGCACCGCAAACAATTTGCACCGGCTCCTCTTCTCCGATATCGACTAAACATAAGCGCAACTTTTCTGCATTAGGATGCTGTCTACATTCGAGTACATGTCCGGTCACGATATTTTTTAATTGTGCATCGAGTTTTTTAACTTGATCGACTTCAATTCCAGTCAGGGTAATTTGATTGGCTAAGTCTTCAGGAGTAACGCCGGAAAGGTCCACGTATTCCTGCAGCCATTTATATGAAACGAGCATCGAAAAACCTCCTTAATGTCATTCTAAATAGCTTCCGTTATTTGCTCAAAGGTGAAAATTGTTTCAGGAAACGGGTGTCATTCGTGTAAAAATGACGAATATCGTCGATTCCGTATTTCAACATGGCAATCCGTTCGACACCAATACCGAAGGCAAAACCGGTATATTTTTTCGAATCAAAACCGCTCATCTCTAACACGTTCGGATGAACCATGCCACCGCCGAGCACTTCGATCCAGCCTGTATGTTTACATACGTGACAACCCGATCCACCGCAAATCTTACATGAAATATCCATCTCGACCGACGGCTCTGTGAACGGGAAGAAGCTCGGCCGGAGACGAATTTCCCGGTCTTGACCGAACACCTTTTTGGCAAAAACGTTTAAGGTCCCTTTCAAGTCACTTAAGCGAATATTTTCATCGATAACGAGTCCTTCAATTTGCATAAATTGATGGGAGTGGGTCGCATCGTCATCATCGCGCCGGTAAACTTTTCCAGGACAGATAATTTTTAACGGCCCCTGACCTTTGTACTTTTCCATCGTGCGGGCCTGAACCGGTGAAGTATGGGTTCGGAGTAGAAGATCTTCCGTAATATAAAATGTATCCTGCATATCGCGAGCCGGGTGGTTTTTCGGCAAGTTTAACGCCTCGAAGTTGTAATAATCGGTCTCCACTTCAGGTCCTTCCTCAATGGTATAACCTAAACCGATAAACAATTCTTCAATTTCACGAACCACTTTCGTTAATGGATGATGGTTGCCTAATTTCACCGGACGTCCGGGTAACGTCACATCGATGGATTCTTTTTTCAGTTTTTCTTCGAGAAGTACTTGTTCGAGATGGTGCTGCTTCGTTTCGATTTCCTGGGCAATCGTTTGCCGGACTTCATTGGCGAGGGCACCGATAACCGGACGTTCTTCCGGCGCGAGTTTCCCCATGCCCCGCAAGACTTCTGTAATCGGTCCTTTTTTCCCGAGATAGGCGACTCGAATATCATTGAGTTCTCTTAAGTTTTCGGTCGCTGCGATTTTTTGCAACGCTTCTTCCTTTAATTCCTGCAGTCGTTGTTTCAAGTGACATCCTCCTTTATTAACAAACATTTCGTTCTTTTTTCCATACAAAAAACCCCGTCCGAAAAAGGGACGAGGTTGCTTCGCGGTACCACCCTTATTGATGCAAAGACCATCCTTGCATCCACTTCATTGATATAACGGTAAAGAACCGCCCGATCTTTACACTGATCGCCAAAGGTTTCTGATCAGTGGTCCCGATGGGAGCTCCCGGGGTGAAATTTCATTTGGGCCCTGTTAAAAGTGCTTCCAGTCACGGCACTTTCTCCCTGGTAACAGGGTGATCCAAACTACTCGGCCCCGATCTTCGCTTTTCCAAATTTACATATTTTGTCCAAATCGAATTTATGTTCATTATACTGATGTTTCTAAGGAATTTCAACGGTTGAAATAAGCCAACGAGACCTGAAAAGGATTTATTCATTCAATTCCGCGTAAATAGTAAAGTAAAATACCCGTTGCCACCGAAACATTTAACGATTCACTCTTACCATATATAGGAATATATAAGTTTTTCGTCGTTTGTGCAAGTAGCTTATGATCGACACCCCGTCCTTCATTGCCGACAATTAAAGCGAAAGGATGTCCCGGTTCCACAACGGTCATGACCTCGCCATTTTCCAGAGCTGTCCCGTAAACGGGAATTTGCATTCCTTGCAATTTTTCCAGCCAGTGATATAGGTTACCTTTTACAATCGGCAAATGAAAATGACTTCCCTGGGCAGCCCGTAAAACTTTGGCGTTATATAAATCAGCGCATCCTTCACCAAGGACAACCATATCAATACCGCAGGCATCCGCTGTGCGGAGCATTGTGCCAATATTGCCCGGGTCTTGAACCGCATCAATCAGTAAAAACCTTTTCCCGGTTACATTCACAGGTTTTGCAAGTTGACGGCATACGGCAAAGATTCCCTGCGGGGTTTCCGTATCCGAAATGACTTTCTCCACTTCCCGGCTGATTTGATACGTTTCATATTCGTCGAGATATGAAGAATCGAGCCTGGAAAGAAATTGCTCGGTAATGATCAATTCCTCGATTAGTCTGGCGCGATGGGCTTCTTCTACTAAATGCTCCCCTTCTACGAGGAAAAGACCACTTTTCTCCCGGCCTTTTTTTGTTAATAGCTTCTTCCACTTTTTTACTTTTTCATTTTTTATCGATTGAATTACGTGCATCTGTTCTCACCTTAACTTTGATCAAGATTAAACATCTTTCATTATACCGATATTTCATACATAATACACATCGAAAAGTCGCAAAATATCCACGATATCATATGTTGGAGGGATAGTTATGAACTTCAATCTACGGGAGGCCATCATTCAAAACGTTTCCGGTAATACCCAGGAACAGTTAGAAGATACAATCGTCGATGCCATTCAGGTCGGTGAGGAGAAAATGCTCCCGGGGCTAGGCGTTCTATTTGAAGTGATCTGGAACAATGCGACAGAAGACGAAAAGAAAATGATGCTTGAAAATCTGGAACAAGGATTAAAAAAATAGAGTTTAAATGTTCACGGAAGCCAGCCACCGGCTTCCTCTTTTCATCATGTTAAATCGGAGGTGCCTGGATGGACGAGATCGAGAATAACGATGTAAATGCTTCGCAAAATTTCGCTTACATTCCGATGACTTCCATCGCGAGCAATGTTTTTCAAAAATTTACTCGGGATATTTCCTTTTTAACCGTGCAAATTGTCAATGTCATATTTATTGAAAAAGCAAACGGGACTTTTGTTTTAGTGGATGCGGGAATGCCCCGGTCCGAAAATGCGATTCTTGATACCGTGAGCGAAAATTTCGGGCCCGCTGCAAAACCAGAGGCGATTATTTTAACCCATGCCCATTTCGACCATATCGGTGCACTGGAAGCTTTATGTACCCGATGGGACGTTCCCGTTTATGCCCACCGTGAAGAACTACCTTACTTAACGGGGCAAAAAAATTATCCGCCACCCGATGGCTCGGTCGAAGGTGGACTTGTGGCGAAAATGGCGCCCCTTTTCCCCAATGAGGGGATCGATTTACAAGAAAAAGTACAGCCCCTACCGGAAGACGGAACAGTCCCCCATTTACCGGAATGGCAGTGGATCCATACCCCGGGCCATACCGATGGACATATTTCATTATTTCGAAAAAAGACGCGTACGCTCATTGCCGGGGATGCTTTTGTAACCGTTCGTCAGGACAAATTATTGAATGTGTTGACACAAAAACAGGAAATCACCGGTCCGCCCCGCTACTTCACAACCGATTGGCATCGAGCAAAAGAGTCCGTTAAAAAATTAGCGTCCCTCGCACCGAATGAAGCGATCACCGGTCACGGAATGCCGATGTATGGCGATGCGTTAACAAAAGGGTTGTATCAATTGGCGGAGTCTTTTGACGAACAGGCAAAGCCCGATTACGGTAAATACGTGTAATTCGAAATCAGGCATTTCCAGTAGCTTCAATCATAAAAACTGTCCCTGAACAATCAGGGACAGTTGCTTTTATTCGTATTTTATTTTATTGACGGTTTCCCAATCGAGGCGTTTAATCACT
>CALGAD010000090.1 GCA_937951955.1 uncultured Bacillaceae bacterium | reverse complement strand
CTTTTTTTATACATGAGATTTACCCAAATCTGGGTTCAAATTGCTCAAATCAGAAAGGAAAATACCCAAATAAAGAATGGATTTACCCAAATAGCGAAGCAATTTACTCAAATTCCGGGGAGATTTACTCAAATCATGGCTGAATTTACCCGAATCAGGCAAACATTTACCCAAATCCCGCAGGCCCATTGCTAAAGCTAAAGAGGAAAAATAAGCAATGGGTTGTGAGAACATTAAAAAGTTCCGGTTTTTTTCTATTTATTGCAAATACTTAAAGCGGTTACAATTATAGTTTAACAAAATACGAACGTTTACATTTTTAATATCAAAAAATATTCGGTTTTTCAGTTGACGTTCTCAAAAATTCCTGTTAATATTAATCACGTAATCAATAATTGTATATTGGTTCTTGTATAATTTTGGGAATATGGCCCAAAAGTTTCTACCAAGCTACCGTAAATAGCTTGACTACGAGAGGTTATTCGGTTTTTAAAGGAAATACCATGGGTTTCCTTTGATTTCCCGATCCTTTCGTCAAGCTCCGGTATGCGGAGCCTTTTTTCGTTCTTTTTGGTCTAGCAGACTACCAAAAAGAGTAAAAAACTTTTTAGGAGAGGTAAGGGGAATGAAAAAATATTTTGAGTTTGACCAATTAGGTACGGATTTTAAAACGGAAATTATCGCCGGTGTCACGACTTTTCTGGCCATGGCCTACATTTTATTCGTTAACCCGGACATTTTATCGAATGCAGGAATGGATAAAGGTGCGGTCTTTACCGCAACAGCTTTAGCAGCTGCTTTAGGTACATTAGTGATGGGACTTGTTGCAAAGTATCCTGTCGCATTAGCTCCCGGTATGGGATTAAACACATTCTTCACCTTTGGTGTCGTTATCGGATTAGGTGTTGAATGGCAAGTTGCTTTAGCAGGTGTTTTATTATCCGGTATCATCTTAGTTCTTTTAACCTTAACGAAAATTCGTGAACTCGTTATTAATGCGATTCCTGATGATTTAAAATTAGCCGTTAGTGCCGGGATCGGTATGTTCGTGGCCTTTATCGGTTTGAAAAACGCTCAAATTGTTGTAGCGAACCCGGACACGGCCGTTACGCTTGGTAATTTAATGGATCCGAATGTTTTACTCGCTATTTTCGGTTTATTCGTCTCCGTCATCTTGTTAACATTAGGCTTTAAAGCCGGTATTTTCTACGGCATGGTGATTACGGCGGTTGTCGGTATGATCTTCGGTTTAATCGATTTACCGACAAGTATTATCAGCATTCCGCCGAGCATTGAGTCCACCTTCGGACAATCGGTGCTTCATCTGAATCAAATTTTCACACCGGATTTATTGATCGTGATTTTATCATTCATGTTCGTTGACTTCTTTGATACGGCTGGTACTCTCGTTGCAGTTGCCAGTGAAGCAGGAATTATGAAAGATGGAAAACTCCCTCGCGCCGGCCGGGCCTTAGCATCCGACTCATCCGGTACGGTCATCGGTGCGATTTTAGGAACGACAAGTACCACATCCTATGTGGAATCTACAGCAGGTGTTGCTGCTGGCGGTAAATCCGGATTCACGGCAGTCGTTACAGCAATTTGTTTCTTATTGGCATTATTCTTCTCACCGTTACTCAGCATTGTCACTTCAGCGGTTACGGCCCCGGCTTTAATCCTCGTCGGTGTCATGATGGCCGTGCAGTTGAAAAATATTAACTGGGATCAATTTGAAATTGCTGTACCGGCCTTCTTTACCGCCCTTATGATGCCGTTAACCGGCAGCATCGCATCGGGAATGGCCATCGGCTTTATCTTCTACCCGATTACATTAGCTGTAAAAGGTCGCGCCAAAGAAGTGCATCCGATCATGTGGATTCTGGCTGTTTGCTTTGCCCTCTACTTTGTCTTCTTATAATAAATAGATACGATCTCGTGAAAAGCTGTCTCAAATTTTTGGGCAGCTTTTTTTTTTTGCATAAGTGGCCGCACTTACAATCTTTCATGTTTTGTTACTTTGAAAATAACGAAAATGATAGTAAAATGATGTTCCCGGGAAAAGATAAGAATTAGTAACGATGTCGTGAGGTGGAATATGAAGAAAAAGCCGAAGAAGCGCCTGTTTCCCGTTACGGAAGGTGAAACGGTCGCCACTATTTTAAAACGAATGGAAGAAGAAGGGTATGAACCGGTTAGGAAAATGCAAACGCCGGTATTTCGGGAAGTGATCGGGCCGGATGGTGAGAAAAATTATGAACCGGTAAAAAGTGAGATTGTCTTTGAAGGTCGCCTCAAACAATAACATGCGGGTACAGCTTGAAAGCTGCACCCGTTTTATATGTCTGTTTTCGGACTTTCAGCCGGGTCTTCTGCGGTTTCTTCCTCCTCTGGAACCATGATATCGATAATTTTTTTCAGTTGCGGTTTGTCCTCTTCGGAGGCAAAACTTTGCGCCAGGTCTTTCATGAGCGAGTAGTGTAAGAGTCCTTCGCCGGTTTTCATCGCGCCCATAAAGGTGAAGAATAAATAGAAAGTTTTCCGGGGATATTTGGCCAGTCGGGCGGTGCTCCAGCCCAAAAGAAACAGGCCGATTGTGATCCGGAATAACGCATGGATTAATCCGATGTTCCGTGTGAGTTTCATAAAAATTCCTCCAATTCCCACAAAAGTTAATTTGTTTAATGCTTTAAAACATAAAATATGTTAGAATATGGGTAATGAAAAATCAGATGAATAGAGGATGATTCCATGTGTTTGAAAATCAATATCGGTGGCGCAACCGGCAAATCCGTCATCATGTTGAAGTGCTCGATGGAAAGCGTTCGCCAACAATACTCTTAAAAAATGCAACGTATTTAAATGGAATACTGAAAAAATGGATAAAGGGACATGTTTGGATATATCAAGATCGCATCGTATATACAGGGCAACAACTGCCGGAATATGTGGATGATGCTTGCGAGATCGTAGATTGCGAGGGGCAGCTATTAGTACCCGGTTATATCGAGCCCCATGCCCACCCGGCTCAACTATATAATCCCCTCTCCTTTGCGCAATATGCATCACTGTCGGGGACGACGACATTAATTAACGATAATTTGCAGCTCGCTTTTTTATTATCAAAAAAGGAAGCGTTTACATTTATAAAAGAATTACAGAAGATCCCCGTAAATATGTACTGGTGGTGCCGCGTCGATAGCCAGACAGAGCTACCAAAAGAAGAGGAAGTGTTCTCCAATCAATCGTTTCAATGGTGGATTCATGAAGAAACGGTGCTGCAAGCAGGCGAACTGACCGCGTGGCCACGCCTTCTTGATGGCGATGATTTAATGCTTCACTGGATTCAAGAGACGAAACGATTAAATAAAAAGGTGGAAGGACATTTTCCCGGCGCAAGTGAGAAAACATTGGCGAAGTTAAAATTGCTCGGGGCCGACAGTGACCATGAAGCGATCAATGGCGAAGAAGTGATGCGGCGTCTCATGCAAGGCTATATGGTCAGTTTACGCCATTCTTCAATTCGCCCTGATTTACCGCGCCTGTTAACCGATTTACAGGCAATGGGGCTTGATACGTACGAATATCTCATGTTGACGACTGATGGGTCAACACCTGCCTTTTATGAAAAAGGGGTCATGGCACCACTTATCGAAATTGCGATCAAACACGGTGTGCCGGCGATGGATGCTTATTTAATGGCGACGTTAAATCCGGCGCGATATTTTCAACTCGATCATATTCACGGTCACATTGGCACGGGCCGGGTGGCGGATATTAATTTTATTCAAGATGAAAATAACCCATATCCACACTCCGTATTAGCGAAGGGGCAGTGGGTAAAAAAGGATCATAAACCTATATATCATTATGAGCGGGATATGATAGATTGGGAAAAATTCGGCTTTCAATCATTGGATCTAAACTGGGAATTAACCGTTGATGATTTATCGATATCGATTCCCTTCGGAATTCAGCTGGAAAATACCGTGATTACAAAACCGTACTCGCCGAATCTCGACATGTCGATTGAAAAGATTCCCGAAGGTCGGGATGAATGTTTCTTCATATTAGTCGACCGGGAGGGGAAATGGCGGGTAAGCAGTGTCATTAAAGGATTTGCCAATAATTTAGATGGTCTTGCTTCCAGTTTTACAGCGAGCGGGGATATTTTGTTAATTGGGAAAAGTAAGCGTGATTTATTACGTGCTTTTCAGCGGATGAAAGAACTTGGCGGTGGCATCGTGATTGCCGAGGAAGACAAAGTATTATTTGAACTGCCCCTGCCGTTATTAGGGCAGATGAGTAAAGAAGCGCTGGAGAAGTTAATACCATTAGAAAAACGCCTTGTCCAACTGCTTCAAGAGCGGGGCTACCCGTTTCGCGATCCGTTGTATACCCTATCGTTTTTCACCGCCACCCATCTTCCTTATGTGCGGGTAACACCGAGCGGGGTCTATGAAGTGAAGAAAAAAAGGGTTTTATTCCCTTCTGTAATGCGTTAAAATAATGAAGAGATGCTTTTTTACTACAATATTTATGAACAACGACTCAGTCGGAAACAAAGATAAAGCAACAATCATATTATTTTACTAAAGCTAATATGTCTAGGGGTGTTTTTGTGAAAACCAAGTTAACAATCGCAGTTTCATTTTTATTGCTCTCGCTCGTATTCTTCCTCGGCTGTTCGAAAAAGGAAGCGGTTGATACGCCAGAAGAACCGGTCGAGGAAGAAGAAGTTGTTGTTGAAGAGGAACCGAAATTTTTCTATCCGTTAACAGGAATGGAAACGGATGAAGAACCGAAACATCGTGCTGTAGCCGTGACGATTAACAATCATCCGCAAGCACGACCCCAATCGGGATTAAATAAAGCAGATATCGTCTATGAAGTATTGGCAGAAGGTGGCGTGACGAGACTCCTTGCCATCTATCAAAGTGAAATGCCGGAAACATTCGGTCCAGTGCGCAGTGCCCGGGATTACTACGTTCACCTGGCAGCGGGACTCGATGCCATCTATATCCATCATGGCTGGAGTCCGGGGGCACAGGAGCTGATTCTTAAACAAGGGATAGTAGATTCGTTGAACGGATTATATTATGATGGTACGCTATTTAATAGGGCTAGTTTCCGCAAAGCCCCGCACAATTCATACATTACGTATGAAAATGTTGTGAAAGGTGCCAATGATAATAATTTTTCACTCGAAGGAGCACCGGCGAGCTTCCGTTTTCTTACGGAAGACGAAGAAGTTACGGGGACTGACGTAACCGGAATTTCCATTGATTATTCAACGAACAGCTTTCTCGTTCGTTATGAATATGATGCAAGCCTGGGACGGTACTATCGCTACTCGGGCGGCGAGAAGATGACGGATTATGAATCGCAAGAGGCGATATTAATCGATAATATTCTCGTTGTCGAAACGAATCATCGGACGATTGATGATGCCGGCCGTCTCGAAGTCGATATTACATCCGGTGGCAAAGCGTATCTTTTACAAAATGGTAAACTGCAAGAAGTAGAATGGAAGAATATTGACGGCCGCATTGCACCTTATGCAAACGGTAGCGAATTACCGCTCGTTCCCGGAAAGACCTGGATTAATTTTGTTCCGAGTTTAACCCAAGTTTCGCAAGATATATAAAAGGAAGGGAACGGGATCCAGCGAATAATTGAAGGAGGGTCTTACATGCAAATCGATAAATTACGAGGACCGGAACTGGATCAATTATTTGAAGCGATTTTAACACTGGAAACATTAGAAGAATGCTATCAATTTTTTGATGATTTATGTACGGTCAATGAGATTCAAGCACTATCCCAGCGACTGGAAGTTGCCCGTCTTCTACGGAACGGGAATAAATATCATGAAATTGAAGAAAAAACCGGCGCCAGCACCGCGACGATATCCCGCGTCAAACGGAGCTTGAATTATGGCAATGATGCGTATGAAATGGTGCTGGAACGGCTTGAACATAAAAAAGCGAAACAGGCGGAATAGTCAATGAATCTTTAGTAATGGGATGTTTACAATGAGAATAAGGGCCCTGGCACAGTCCGGGCTCTTTTTTCTTTTTCTGTATGGTGTTTCGGCCAAACTCCGCTATAATAAATACAGTTACGTGGTTGTTTTTTCAACGCACCAGGAATGGTATAATGGTGCAATGGTATGGAATTTGGAGGAGAAAGCATGTACGATTATCGCAACTGGAAACATGTATTCAAATTGGATCCGAATAAACCGATTTCCGATGAGGATTTAGATAAAATATGCGAGTCGGGAACCGATGCCATCATCGTCGGGGGAACCGATGGGGTGACCATGGATAACGTGGTCGAGTTATTATCGCGGGTGCGCCGTTATCAGGTACCGTGCGCACTGGAGGTTTCCACGATGCAGGCAGTTACCCCTGGCTTTGATTTATATTTGATCCCGACCGTTTTAAATAGTGCCACAACGAAATGGATTGTCGGAGAACATCAACAGGCAATCAAATTATTCGGTGAATTAATTAATTGGAAAGAAATTGTTTTCGAAGGGTATTGTATTTTAAATGAAGATAGCAAAGTTGCCCGGTTAACGGAGGCGAACACCGATTTAGACGAAGAAGATGTGGCCGCTTTTGCGACAATTGCTGAACAAATGTTCCGCTTACCGGTGTTTTATATTGAATATAGCGGCGTTTACGGTGATCCGCAAATCGTGAAACGGGCAAAAGAACAGTTAACGGAAACCGTTTTATTTTACGGTGGCGGCATTAAAAGCGTCGCTCAAGTAAAGGAAATGAAGCCGTACGCCGATTGCCTTGTCATCGGCAACTTAATTTATGAAAATATTGATGAAGCATTACAAACGGTGCGAGCAGCAAAAGAAAATTAATGTTTATGGTAAATGAGCTGAAAAATACGATTAATTTGTGATTCGGATAACGTATCGTCCGGCACGAAAAAATCGGGAATCCTGATGTATAGGAGGTAAAACATTGCAATTTTTATCGCAACGACTGTTACGGGGACTGAACGAGCAGCAACAAGAAGCAGTGAAGCAAACGGAAGGGCCTGTTTTGATTATGGCTGGAGCGGGCAGTGGAAAAACCCGGGTACTAACCCACCGCATCGCCTATCTCATGGCGGAAAAAGAGGTCCATCCGCGCAATATTTTAGCGATCACCTTTACAAATAAAGCTGCCCGGGAAATGAAAGAGCGGATTGCCGCCATTATCGGTGGCGCCGCCGAAGAGATGTGGATTTCAACTTTCCACTCCATGTGTGTACGGATTTTACGGCGAGAAATTGACCGGATCGGCATTAACCGCAATTTTACGATTTTAGATACGACGGACCAGCTATCCGTCATTAAGGGCATTGAAAAAGATTTTAACATCGACCCCAAACGCTACGATCCACGGGCAATCTTACATACGATTAGCAGTGCGAAAAATGAATTGAAAGATGCCAAACAATACGGCGATCTCGTCGGCAGTTATTATGAAAAAATTGTCGCGCAAGTGTATGAAGAGTATGAAAAGCGGCTACTAAAAAACCACTCCCTCGATTTTGATGATCTCATCATGAAAACCGTTCAGCTCTTTAAACGGGTTCCGGACGTTTTACAATACTATCAAAATAAATTTCAATATATTCATGTTGACGAGTATCAAGATACGAACCGGGCGCAGTATGTTCTTGTCAATATGTTAGCTTCCCGATTTAAAAATCTTTGTGTCGTTGGTGACTCGGACCAGTCAATTTATGCCTGGCGGGGAGCGGATATCACGAACATTTTATCCTTTGAACAGGATTATCCGGAAGCAAAAGTCATCATGCTGGAGCAAAACTATCGCTCGACGAAGACGATTTTGCATGCGGCCAATAACGTCATTAAAAATAATGTGAACCGGAAGCCGAAAAATTTATGGACGGAAAATGAAGAAGGAAAGAAAATCGGCTACTTCCGGGCAGATTCGGAACAGGGGGAAGCCCTTTTCGTAGTCGGAAAAATACAGGAATTAGTGGAGAAGGAAAACCGGAAATATTCCGATATTGCGATTTTATACCGGACCAACGCCCAGTCCCGGGTCATGGAAGAAGTATTGATGAAGTCGAACATCCCGTACACGATCGTCGGGGGTACAAAGTTCTATGACCGTAAAGAAATTAAAGACCTTCTGGCTTATTTGCGCCTCATCGTCAACCCGAACGATGATATTAGTTTACTGCGGGTTATCAATGTTCCGAAACGGGGCATCGGGGCGACGTCCATCGAAAAATTGGCCCGTTTTGCCGCGGAACACGATATTTCCCTGTACGATGCGTTAGATCAAGTGGAACTGATCGGTCTTTCCGGCCGGGCGACGAAATCCGCCCGCGAATTCCATGAACTGATCGAAAACTTTGTCCAGATGGAAGAATACTTGACAGTGACGGAATTAACCGAACAGGTGATTGAAAAATCCGGCTATAAAGAGATGTTACAGGCGGAAAATACACTGGAAGCGCAAAGCCGTCTTGAAAACATTGAAGAATTCCTTTCCGTGACGCAAGCCTTTGAAAATACGAGTGAAGATAAATCCCTCGTCGCCTTTTTAACGGACCTGGCTTTGATTGCCGATATCGATCAGCTCGATCAAGAAGAAGAGGAACAGGACAGTATCGTCTTGATGACCCTCCACTCGGCGAAGGGTCTCGAGTTCCCGGTCGTCTTTATTATCGGGTTAGAAGAGGGAGTCTTCCCGCATAACCGCAGTTTGACAGAAGCAAATGAAATGGAAGAAGAACGCCGTCTCGCCTATGTCGGTATCACCCGGGCGGAGGAGGAATTGTATTTAACGAATGCTCAAATCCGCACCCTGTACGGGCGGATGAATGTGAATCCCCCTTCCCGCTTTATCGACGAAATCCCGAAGGAGTTGCTCGAGCATCTCAATGAGCGGACTGCTTTTTCAAGAGAAAAGAAATCACAGCGCGGTCCGGTCATGCGACCGCGAGCCAATGTTATGAGTGGAGACGCCAGTGACTGGAAAGCGGGCGATAAGGCTCATCATAAAAAATGGGGTATCGGTACGGTAGTTAGCGTTCGGGGTGAAGGAGAGGATGTCGAACTCGATATTGCTTTCCCGAAACCGGTTGGAATTAAACGATTACTCGCCAAATTCGCACCGATTGAAAAAGTGTGAGGAGGTTATCCCTATGGATTTGCACGAGGCAAGAAAGAGGGTACAGGAATTACATGAAAAATTAAATCGCTACGGGTATGAATATTATGTACTGGATAAACCGACGGTCCCGGATTCGGAATATGACCGGTTAATGCAAGAGTTAATAGAGCTTGAAGAGCAGTTTCCGGAACTAAGAACACCGACTTCTCCCACGCAGCGGGTCGGCGGTGAGGTGTTAGACGGTTTTGATAAAGTCGAACATCGCACGCCGATGCTCAGTTTGCAAGATGCGTTTAATGAAGAAGATCTTCGTGATTTTGACCGGAGAATTCGCCAGGCGATCGGTGATGATTTTGAATATGTTTGTGAATTGAAAATCGATGGCCTTGCGGTTTCGCTTCGATATGAAAATGGCATTTTTGTCCAGGGAGCGACCCGCGGTAACGGAACAATCGGGGAAGATATCACCGTTAACTTACGGACCGTTCGTTCCCTGCCGTTACAGTTAAAAGAGCCGGTCACGATTGAAGTGCGCGGCGAAGTGTACATGCCTAAAAAATCGTTCGAACAACTGAACGCCGAAAAACTAGCGAAGGGTGAAGAACCGTTCGCCAATCCGCGGAACGCTGCGGCCGGTTCGATGCGCCAGCTCGATTCAAAAATTACTGCCCAGAGAAATTTAGATATCTTTTTATACTCCCTCAATGAATTTGATGATCCATCCATTGTCAAGCATAGTCAGGCGCTGGATTATCTCGATCGACTCGGTTTAAAAACGAATAAAGAGCGTCGGATTTGCCCGACCATTGATGATGTTTTAGCTTATATTGAGGAATGGGCGGTAAAACGACCGGATCTGCCTTACGAAATTGACGGAATCGTTATCAAAGTCGACCGTTTTGACCAGCAAGAACAGCTCGGTACAACCGCCCGCACCCCCCGCTGGTCAATCGCCTATAAGTTTCCGGCGGAAGAAGTAGTCACCACGCTGATTGATATAGAACTCACCGTCGGCAGAACCGGGGTCATCACGCCAACGGCTATTTTAGAGCCGGTTCGCGTTGCCGGAACAACCGTTCAGCGCGCCTCCTTACATAATGAGGACATTATTAAGGAAAAAGACGTTCGCATTGGTGATAAGGTTGTCATCCGCAAGGCCGGCGATATTATTCCGGAAGTCGTTCGCTCGCTTCCCGAGGAACGGACCGGAAAAGAAGTGCCGTATTCGATGCCGGATCATTGTCCGGAATGCGGCAGCCATTTAGTGCGGCTGGAAGGTGAAGTCGCCCTGCGCTGCATGAACCCGAAATGCCCGGCGCAAATTCGCGAAGGGATCATTCACTTTGTTTCCCGCAATGCGATGAATATTGATGGGCTCGGTGAGAAGGTCGTCACGCAATTGTTTGAGGCGAATTTAGTCAAAGATGTCGCTGATTTATATAAATTAGAACGGGAAAAGTTGTTGCAGCTTGAGCGGATGGGGGAAAAATCCGTCAGCAACTTGCTGAATGCCATCGAAGCATCGAAGGAAAACTCGTTAGAGCGTCTACTATTTGGCCTTGGCATTCGTCATGTCGGTGAAAAAGCCGCCCGTATCCTCGCGCAACATTTCGGGCATATTGATAAACTTTTCGCAGCGACGCGGGAAGAATTGCTGTCGATTTATGAAATCGGTGAAAAAATGGCCGATTCCATCGTTAACTATTTCAGCTTACCGGAAGTAAAAGACTTAATTGATGAGCTGAAAGCTGTCGGTGTCAACATGGCTTATAAAGGCCCGCAGCTGGAAGAAGCAGCTGAACAGGCTTCGCTCTTTGCCGGGAAAACTGTAGTTTTAACCGGAAAACTAGAGCAGATGACGCGGAACGAAGCCAAAGAACGTCTTGAAAGCCTTGGTGCGAATGTTACCGGTAGTGTAAGTAAGAAGACTGATCTTGTGATTGCCGGAACCGATGCTGGTTCGAAATTAAGAAAAGCCCGGGAATTGGGCATTGAAGTTTGGGATGAAGCGACATTCCTTGAACACTTGAATGGATAAAAGAGGTGTCCAACTTGAAAAAGCTAATGATTTTTACCCTCATCATTTTCTTTCTCGCTGGGTGTGTTCCCGAGTTCGACCCGGAAGATGAAGTGATTCAAGAAGAAAGTGACCAAACGGAGGAAAAAGCGATTATTCCGCGCTTCCAGATTTCCGATTCGTATTACCGGACGATATCACCGTTTAAACCTTCGGAAAGTCGCGGTCTTGTCGTGAATCGCTTGCATACTCGCCTCGATAGCGATGAAATGGAAGAGGGTTTACTGCGAATTGCCCAGCAAATTTTTTCGACGGATCGTTATTTTTACCAGGACGGACAGTACCTGGATAAGGATACTGTTACTAGCTGGATTCGCAGATATGATGAGGCAGACAATCCGCAGGGACTCAATCCAGCGCTACCTGCTGCTGGTAGCGCGGAGGAAATCCAGAAAGCCCATGAGGAAAACCCGATATATCTTGCCCATATTTTGGAACAAAACTTTTTAGTGAAAACCGATGAGGATAAAGTTCGCCTCGGCGGCATTGCGATCGGCCTGGCCATGAATTCGGTCTATTACTACTCTGAAGGCGGCTTTGATTATGAAGTGAAGATACCTAGTGATCAAATTGAAAAACAGGGCAAACAAATGGCCCAGGAGATTGTCTCCCGCCTGAGAGGCATCGAAGGACTGGATTCGGTACCGATTATTGTCGGACTGTTTAAACAAGAAGAAAGAACGTCCGTCGTTCCGGGGAATTTTATCGCTTACGGTACAACGGGTGATCAGGGTACCTCGATTGATTGGCACGCATTAAATGAAGACTATGTTCTTTTCCCATCCTCGGAGGCAGAAAAATCGTATCGCGATGATTATGACCAGTTTATGGAGTTCCAAACAGAAGTCCAATCGTACTTTCCGAACTATAACGGAGTAGTCGGCACCGGATTTTATATCGATAACGAGTTACAGGAAATGAAAATTGATGTGAACATGGAGTTCTACGGTAAATCGGAAGTCATCGGCTTCGCCCAGTATATTGGCGGGTTGTTGATCGATACGTTCTCACCGAATGTTATGATCGAAGTCAATGTTCAGTCCATTTCCGGTCCGGAGGCGTTGATATTAAGGAAGCCGGATATGGATGAGCCGTTTGTGCATATTTATTAATGGAATTGTGAATCCGCGGGTTTTCATGTATAGAAAAAACCGGTTCAACCGGCAGTTTACTGCTGGTGAACCGGTTTTTTGTTTTTCTATTATTATGTCATCTATTCTTGACTAAGACGTAATTAATTGAAGAAAATATTCTGTATTGATAGAATAATATAGGAAATGAAAGCGATTAAATAGGGAGGGGAAATCATGGTAGCACCGTATAAACAAGAGCCACTCACGGACTTTTCCGTAGAGAAAAATCAAGAAGAGTTTCTCGCCGCATTGAAAAAAGTAGAAAGCTACTTGGGACAGGACTATGATCTTGTCATTGGTGGAAAACGCGTTTCTACAGAAGAGAAAATTGTCGTGACGAACCCGGCCAATAAAGAAGAAGTGATCGGACGGGTCAGCAAAGCGGATAAGAAAATCGTCGATGAAGCCATGGAGGTGGCACTGGAAGCCTTCGAAAAATGGCGGAAATTTAAGCCGGAAGCGCGGGCAGATATCTTATTTAGAGCGGCAGCCATCGTTCGTAGACGGAAGCATGAATTCAGCGCTTTATTAGTAAAAGAAGCCGGAAAATCATGGCGTGAAGCCGATGCTGATGTGTCAGAAGGCATTGACTTCTTGGAATACTATGGCCGACAAATGCTGGAGTTAGCAAAAGGCGGCAAAGTAATAAGCCGTCCATTTGAAGTGAATCGATATGAATATATCCCCCTTGGTGTTGGTGTCGTTATTTCACCATGGAACTTCGCCTTTGCCATTATGTGCGGCACGACTGTCGCATCTCTTGTGACAGGAAACACCGTACTCTTAAAACCGGCTTCAGCCACACCGGTTGTCGCATATAAATTCGTAGAGGTCATGGAAGAGGCGGGATTACCACCCGGTGTCCTGAACTATGTACCGGGTAGCGGGTCGGAAATCGGTGATTATCTCGTTGATCATCCGAAAACACGCTTTATCAGCTTTACCGGTTCGAAGGATGTCGGCGTCCGCATTTATGAGCGAGCCGCTAAAGTAAATCCTGGTCAAATCTGGCTCAAACGGGTGATCGCGGAAATGGGTGGAAAGGATACGATTGTCGTAGATTCCGAAGCGGATCTAGAAGTTGCCGCCCAGGCCATCGTGACCTCTGCCTTCGGATTCTCTGGACAAAAATGTTCCGCCTGCTCGCGTGTCGTCGCTGTAGAAGGTATTTACGACGAGGTCTTGCAGCGGGTAGTAGAATTAACAAAGGAATTAGTTGTTGGCGATCCAGCAGAACGCGAAACCTTTGTTGGACCGGTCATTGACCAGGCCGCTTACGATAAAATTATGAAATACATTGAAATCGGTAAGAAAGAAGGTAAACTCGTCACTGGAGGCACAGGCGATAACAGCAAAGGCTACTTTATCCAGCCGACGATCTTCGCCGACGTCGATCCGAAAGCCGTCATCATGCAAGAGGAAATCTTCGGTCCGGTCGTCGCCTTTACAAAAGCCAAGGACTTTGACGAAGCAATTGAAATCGCCAATAATACAGAATACGGCTTAACCGGAGCGGTCATTACTAATAACCGTGAACATATTGAAAAGGCAAAAGAAGACTTCCACGTCGGTAACTTGTACATTAACCGCGGTTGCACCGCTGCAGTCGTTGGTCATCAACCATTCGGCGGCTTTAACATGTCCGGAACGGATTCAAAAGCTGGCGGACCAGATTACTTACTATTACACATGCAAGGAAAAAGCATTTGCGAACAGTTGTAATCATATCGGTTGGTTCGAAAACAAGGGCTTTACTTGGGGCCCTTGTTTTTTCATGGGAATGTGACATTTACCGAAATTAGCGGCAAAATTACTCAAAATCAGCGGAAATTTACTCAAATTCGGCGGT
>CALGAD010000089.1 GCA_937951955.1 uncultured Bacillaceae bacterium | reverse complement strand
AGGGAAATTCATTAGGATACTTGATTACGTTCCACACTCTAGTGAAATATATATATTCTATGCTGAATTTGCAGGAAAGAGAAGAAATTATTATTGGCAAATTGTATTAGACAAAAATGGAACGCTTCTAAAGAGACAACGAATATAAATTTCCCAAACTTTCGAATTGTTCCTTTCGTTGCAAAAAGTTTTAAAAAGTATGTGTAATCACTTTCATTTTTTATTAAAAAATGGTAACATGTAATTAATTAAATCAAGGAACAAGTGTTCGTGTTTAGCTGCAGGAGGTCAATCATGAAAATTACGATTTCAATTCAAGACAATAAGGTGGACCTTCAAAAAATTGTTAAACTACTGAACCTTGACGAACTTGAATTCTACAAAAAAATCAAGTCCCAAGAAGGTGCTGTTTATTAATCGGCATCTTCTTCCTTTTTTAGAAGAACATCTAATATTTCTATCGCTTTTCTTTTTTCTTCTTCTGTGAGAACCTCGTCTCCCCATGTTACAGTTTTTTCCTCTAAAATCTTTTTGAGATCTTTAACATCTACAGTAATATGTTGTTCCTTTTTGGGCTCTTCTCCTAAGTCTATATCTCCAATATAACCAGCTATCTCCATCAATTCATAATAATCATACTTTAAGGCATCTGCGATTTTTTTAATAGTCGTTGGCTTTGGTACACCTCTTTTACCATTTTCTATTCTCGATAATTGAGCAGCACTTATATTTGAATAAAGGGCTACCTGGTTAAGAGTGAGTCCTTTAGATTCCCTAATTTCTTTTATTTTCTTTCCAAATTCACTCATAATATCAGCCTCTTTATAACAATTATAAACTATCCTACGTGTAACATTTTAGATTTAATTGTTGCCAAAAGGCAACAAAATGTTATTTTTTTTTAGTAAAAAGTATTGCCAAATGGTAAAACGTGTGTTATCATTTAGTTACCAAAAGGTAATTACCAAAAGGTAAAAAAAGAGAGGTGACATGATATGAGCAACCAACAAATCGTAGTGAAAACTGATGTATTAAAACAATACATGGATAAAAACAATTTATCTGAGAAAGAGTTTGCAGAGATCATTGGTGTTTCTCATAGTACAGTAAATCGTGTGTTAAATGGTAAAAGAAACCCTGGAAGTAAATTTATTGCTGGTGTTCTAACAAATTTCAGTGACTTAACATTTGATACTGTTTTTTCTTACAGGGATGAATTACCAAAAGGTAACAAGGAGGCAGTTTGATATGGAAAAGATACAGTACTTAACAACCAAAGAAGTAGCAGAATACATCGGTGTATCTGTTAAAACAGTTAGAAAATACGTGCATGAACACGGTTTGCCAGTACTTAAATTTCCGGGTCGCCGGAAATGGATATTTCGGAAAGATTTGGTAGACAGATGGATCGAAGAAAACTCAAAACCACAAATTTATATCAATAATCAACCGGTTCAAGAAAAGGAATACGGAAAACTCCGTGTTCTGATGCCTTAATCTACTTACATTATAGACAGCTTTCCAAAAAATATGTGTTCTAGATGGGAACAAGTTCACGGTAAGACCAATCTTTAGTTCTGGAGAAAGGGGTGATTGTATGCAATTTGGGGCTTTATTACGAAAAACGAGAAAAATGGCGGGACTTACGCAGGAAGAAATGGCTGAACGGATGCATATGAGCAGGCCAAATATCTCAAAACTTGAAAGAGATGAAATTGAGTTGAAGGCGGCGGATTTGGTGCGCTGGGCGCAGGCCACCGATATGCCGCAAGTGTTCGCGTCGGTTCTCTGTGGTGTGGATCCAGCAACACTAACACAATTCCTAGATCAAGTTATGAATACAGTGCAAGTTATCGGAGCGTTCATATTACCGCTTATGGGAGGTGAGATTTATGTCAACCGTTGAGGAAATCCGCAGGAAATATGGGAGTGAAATGGCGGATGCAATACAAAAGCACATTAATTGGTTAGAAAAATTCGGATTGAAATGGAAAATGCACTTTAACTTTTCGGAAGAAAATGTGGTTATCGGAATAATAGATGAAACGTTTTTTGAGATATTTATTTACTCCAAAAAAGAAAAACGGATGACTGGACAAGTTCGGTTAGTCAGAAGTGAGTTGAATGATGTGCTTTACCAAATGGATTTATTAAGGGGGAGAATCCGAAAATGGATAGCTTAATCTACTTGGGATTTGCATTATCTATACTGTTTGCTACAGTTGTAGCCATCGTTGACATGATCCAAACAGAAAAGATTTATAGACAAAAAAATAAGCGATAGTCCAGGCAAGGAAACTATCGCAATTTGCTCAGAATGCTCTTGATTCTATTGTACCAGACGGGTTCGAGCCCGTCAAACACGGTCAGATATTCATGTGCCATAGAAATCCCTCCTATCCCCTCCTACTACCTATCTGGCCGTGCTTGATTGGCTTGAACCAATCCCAGCGACCGAGCGGGAGCGTGCCACGATCCATATGGGGAGCCGCGCCTTCTAATACATAACAGTGGGGTGGAAGCCCACTGAGGTCACTGCCACGACGTCGCTGGTCCGACATAACAGATGTAGTTTGATAGAAAGTAATAGGGCAACCTGAATATGTGAATGAGCCTATTGG
>CALGAD010000088.1 GCA_937951955.1 uncultured Bacillaceae bacterium | reverse complement strand
TTGATACACAAAGCTTTGAGGGGCATTCGTTTACCTAGCAACTGTCGAACTCGGGTTTCTGTCTATCTTTCTCATGTACTTCACAGCAAACTTCAAATCCGTTGTACCATTTGTTGGTCCGATGCACGTCATCTTTGCCATCGTACTGCTGGTGCTGTCTTGTTTCATTGTGAAAAACTCATGGACATTCATCTTTAGCCAAAACAAATCTGAGGAGGAATAATAAAAAATGCGATTATTTTTATCTGTTTTCATAGGGCTTGTTGGCGGTTTCCTTTTGGGCATTGCGTTGTCGAGCATGATTGGCATCATTGGAATGTGGTTTATAGGTCAGCCTATAGGTATCAAATACCTTCCCTATTTCACTGCCATCCTTTGTGCAATTGTTGTACCGGCATTAGACCAAAAAAGGTGAGAACACTAAAATCTTTAATCCGACAATAAACATCGATTATAATAAATGAAAAAATCAATTCACTAGCAGGTGATCTGTTTGTCCATCCGAAAAAGATTGTTGTTAACTAACATCGGCATGATAGTTATTCCTATTCTCTGTTTCTTTGTCATTGAAATTCTTTTAGGATATTTATTTTTCATATTATTTAAAGGCAGCCCGGAAGGAAATGACGTAGACCTGTTTATCCGTTTACGCTTTATTGCTATGGTCGTCATTTTAGTTATAACGAATGGTCTGTTAACTTACTACGTTTCCAAAAGCATTCTTACCCCGATTAAGAAGCTAACTGTTGCTGCCAGGAAAATCAGCGAGGGAGATTTAGATTATCGCATCTCCTCCGATAAAAAAGACGAGCTTGGCGAATTGACGAATACGTTTGATGCGATGCGGGTGAAATTAAAAGAAGCGAAAGCAGCCCAGATGCAGTATGAACAAAACCGGAAAGAATTAATTGCCTCCATTTCCCATGATTTAAAAACCCCGCTCACTTCGATAAAAGGTTATATTATCGGAATTAAAGACGGAGTTGCCAACACGCCGGAAAAAATGGAGCGATATTTGGAAACGATTGATAAGACGGCGAATGAAATGAATGAACTGATAGATGAATTATTATTATATTCCAAGCTGGACACGGAAAAGATTCCATTCTATATGGAGAAAGTCGACCTCTATTCCTATTTCGCAGATTTTATTGATGAACTCTCCTTTCAGATCGAAAAGGAAAATGGAAGTGCAGCATTAATCGCAAATCCCGACGATTCCTATATCGTCCATGCAGATAGGGAAAAGCTAAAACGGGCGGTAATGAATATTATCCAAAACAGCTTAAAATATATCGACAAGGAGAAAAAGGAAATCAACGTATATTTATCAGCAGAAGAAAACCGGGTAACCGTGGAAATAAAAGATAACGGAATCGGTATTGATAACGAAGACCTCCCCTATCTTTTTGACAGTTTTTACCGGACCGATGCTTCCCGAAATTCATCTACCGGAGGAAGCGGGCTCGGTTTATCGATTGTGAAGAAAATCATTGAAGGTCATGGCGGAACGATCTGGGCAGAAAGCAAACCTGGAAAAGGGACGAGTATATTTTTTACATTGAAAAAGGTGATGTAAATGCCAAAAGTACTAATCATTGAAGACGAACGGAATATTGCCGAATTGGAGCGGGACTATTTAGAAGTAAACGGGATTGAAAGCGACATTGCCGCGACGGGAGAAGAAGGGATAAAACTGGCAGCCGAGAGGGACTATCATCTTATTCTTTTAGACTTAATGCTTCCCGGCATAGACGGTTTCGAATTATGCAAAAGATTGCGGCAAACATTAGACATTCCTATATTAATGGTCACAGCAAGGAAAGAGGATATCGATAAAATTCGGGGCTTTGACCGGGGCGCCGACGATTACATTGTGAAACCGTTTAACCCAAATGAACTGGTCGCCAGAGTAAAAGCGCATATTGCCAGGTATGAACGGTTAACAAAAAAGGATCAGACGCAGCATGATATTCATATAAATAATTTACGGATTGATCCTGATTCCCGAAGGGTTTTTGTACATGAAAAAGAAAAGACCTTTACTGCGAAGGAATTTGATTTATTATTTTTCCTCGCATCGAATCCGAATATCGTTTTTACGAAAGAACAATTATTTGAACGGATTTGGGGATACGACTCCCTGGGAGACATTACGACCGTCACCGTTCATATCCGGAAAATCCGTGAAAAGATCGAAGAAGATCCATCCAATCCACAATTTATTGAAACGATCTGGGGTGTCGGCTATCGGTTTAAGAACTAAATTATCCAGCCGGGGGAGCGTTGTGCGAGTTCCTCCGGCAAATTTTTTTAAAAAAACAGAGCTGCATTCGCCTTACCACTATCACTTTCTCATTACCTGGCAAAAAACAGACGAACTTCCTCCTTTCGGCTCATTTTTTCACCGCTCCCTTTACAAACAAACAAAACTATGGTTACTATTAAGGTGAGAAAAAATTGCATATCCGATTTACACTAGGGGTGCTGCATAGCGGCTGAGAGGAGAAATCCAACCCTTATTACCCGAACTAGATAATACTAGCGTGGGGAAGTGTAGTTTCTGTATATATCCATGCGTTATATATGTGATACATACTGTAAAGGGGCTGTCTGATAAGTCCTAAAAAAACAGGCAAGTGGTAAGAAAATTTGT
>CALGAD010000087.1 GCA_937951955.1 uncultured Bacillaceae bacterium | reverse complement strand
TCTGTAAGATAAAATTTTTACAAAGGTGAATGTTCAAAAAATACAAAAAATATCTTTATTAACAATAAAATAAGTTGAAATCTTAATGTTTCGAAGCAAACCATAATCGCTATTGAACATAACAAGTATGATCCTTCATTAAAACTGGCTCATAAGCTGGCGAAATTTTTTGGCGTGTCGATCGAGGAGTTATTTATTTTTGAAGAAAATGAGAATCGGGGGATGGGAACAAATCATGGGAAAATTAACACATAAACATTGGGATCTGCTCACCGGATTAATCATGTTAACATTCGGTATTTTTGCCTTTTTTATCATGGATGAGCTATTTTCTGCGGTTTTTTATTCTATTTTAGGTATGAGCAACTTGATCAGTGTTTTCGTTTTTGGCTTAAACAATCCTTTCGATGAACGGGAAGCAGAGATTAGACAAAAAGCTATTTCTCTCTCCTATGTATTTACTATCCTCGCAATGGTAATCTTCCTGTTTCTCGCTTATATGCAGTTGATTCCACTAACGATATTCTCATTTACCGCATTGTTTTTTATATGCCTGTTTATGCCCACCCTATTTCAGCTGATCATTCGCATGTTTGAGGCTGCATGAGGATATTTATTGGAAATGCTAGTTAAATTTTTTCTGGATAACACATATATTTTATTTCGCCATTCGATTCATCCTAGCATTTTGCAAAATCTTCCTTGACCAAAATGGGAATAATTTGTCGTTTTCAGGACTATTTAATTTGCTTCTAATAAACAGGTATATTTTCTTACCCTTTATAGGAAAAATATCCTGAATTTTACTATTTTTGACTTTTCCCGAAACTCCTCCTCTTTTCTCTTCGTAAGTATGAGCGAAATTTGGAAAAGGGGGAGGAGAAAAATTGAAAAAACGACTCTTACTTTTTCTATTAGGAATTTTTATTCTTGTCGGGTGTTCCGCCAAATCAACCGATGAGGAAAATTCAGCGACAAAACAAGAAAATCCAGAAGCTCAAACTGGCCAACTGGAACCGGAAACTGTGTTTTCCATGGAATTTTCTGAAGACTATACCGTCGATATTTGGGAAATAAATAGTTCCGATACTGGCGATTCACTTCAATTTGAACTTAAAACTTATTTTGAAAGGGATGAAGAATTTTTCGAATACGTTGTATTCAATGAAAATGGAGGCATTGATGCCAGGGAATTATCCCCTCAGGAGAAGTGGAAGAAAACAGCTGCTCAACTGTTTTATCACCTAATGGCCAATACTTACTCCTGGAATGTTTAAAAGATGATTCGTTCTTCGTGATTTATGATCTGGAAAAGGAAGAAATCATTCATGAAGAACCGGAATGGTCCGACATCAGTTCAATCGTGCTTGAACTAATCGCCATCACCGATGATTTGAGCGTCATCATGCTAGAATCATTTTCCGATCGCTTCATCATTTATGATACGAAAACAAAAGAAAGAAACGAATACTATCTTTCGAAGCTTGCGGACAATCCCGATGCATCCTTCATCTTTCGAATGCACACATCAAGCGACGGAAAGAAACTTCTATTTGACACCCGAACCGGAACTGGCCTGTTTCTTTTTAACGTAGAAACGGAAGAAACCACGGAACTGTTACCTGTTGAAGCCTTTGCCAATAAATATAATACTGATTTTGCTCATGAAGAAGTTCGCTTCTCACCGGATGGAACATTTATTTATGCCAAAATTACCGAAGTAGGAAATGATCCGGTCTATGAGAGTCATAACTTCATCAACACGGAAACAGGTGAAGTGCGAAGTTTTGTAGATTTTGATTATTATTTCGTTTCCAATATTGATGAAAATGGAAATATGGCCCTTGCCTCCGGGGACGAGTTATTTCTTTACTCCATACCGAATGATCAAGTAATCCGTATCCCCTTTAAAAAACATCTCAATCTTTTAGCCTTATCAGGAAATGGTCAATATCTCTTTATTGATGACAGCGAGCCAAAGGATGAAAATCGTGTGTATTCTATGAAAAAACTTTCCCTGGAACAGGCTGAAAATTTTGAGGTGGCAGAGATGAAAGCTTCATTAGCAGATAGGGAGAACTCTTTAAGTGAAGAGACGAAAGCAGCATCATCGGATGAACTAAATCTTCACGAGATCAACATCGACATTCGGCAAAAATTGACCGATGCCTGGAATGCTGCGGAAAACTTATATTTTGCCACTTCTTATCCGAAGCAGCCGAAATATATTGACTACACAGTATCCGAATCCAATGTGTATCAAACATTAGTATTTGAGGAGTTTGGCAGAGAAGAAATTGAAATCAAAGTTATGCGGGATGAAGACTTTGCAAGTGAGGACATGTGTGTCGATGACGATTTAGACTTAATTGAAACGATAGACGGCATCAATTATTATTTTAAAAGTTTTTCTTCATCTGAAAACGAGTTATCTTTTGTCATCGATGGCCAGTGTGTCCGAATTAACGGGGAAGATGTTTACAGTGAAGATCAATATCTAAGTTTAGCCACTTCCTTTGCAAATGGGAAGCCACTCCCCGTTGCCATTGACTTTGGAAGTATAAAGTTCCCAACCGTATCCCCGATTGGAGGATGGGATTTAGAAACATTTTTAATTATCTATGAAGAAGAGTTTGGCTTCCGCTACGTAGTAGACTTTGGAAAACCGTATGATACAGCGGATGGTCAATTAGCCGTTCAATTTTTCACAGCTAATGCGGAACCGGTTTTCTATAATGATACAGCCGAACAAGTCGAAGTAGCGGGATATGAACAGGCATTTTTTAACGAAGAAACTTTAGAACTAGATTTATTTGACGGAAATCATTATTATACTTACGCTGCCAAAATGAATACTGAAACCCGGAATAATTTGGGGATTGAAAACATTAAAAATATGTTGATTCAAATGGCGGAAATGGCAGAATGATCATTTGCTATCTCCCATAATAAATGCCCCCTGATAAAATGGGGGCTATTTAAATATTGATGATCGAAAAGAGAGATTTTTGACTAGATTTAGATCCGGGACTGCATTATTTATAAGAATCTGCTCTTTATCTTCTGATAAATGTGATCTACAATACTAAATGCTAATTTTTACAACACGTATTTTGTTGCAGTGTTAGCATTTGCAAAATTGTTTTCATCACTGCATCTTCATCATTAGATCGTGTGATATAGTTGGCTAAGTCCTTTATTTCTTGAACAGCGTTTCTCACTGCGAAGCTATAAGAAGCTCTCGATAACAGTTCTTTATCGTTGTAACCATCTCCAAATGCCATTGTTTCTTCAGGTGTCACGCCCAACATTTTTTGTAAATTTTCAACCGTTGACCCCTTATGAACTCCCGCATTGGAAATGTCAATCCACGCTGCTTCCGAGGCGACAATATATGCGACATCAAAAAAGCGCGATAATTTCTCCTTTGTTTCGAAACATTGGTGCTTTGGGTCATGAACAGTAATTTTTATGAAATCTTCTTTTATTTCGTTAAAATTTGCTACATGCTTAACAACAGCATAGGAGCCTCTTACTATCGCATATTCTTCAATGGGAATATCATTTCTTACATACGCCCCATTTCTCGTACAAGCGATGATCGTTTGTTCACGATCAATTTCTTCAAGCAGTTGAATGATTTCTAATCCTAGTGCATTGTTGAGCAGAGATTCATAAACATATTCGCCATTATGTTTAATTCGGGTCGCACTATCACCTAAAATCCAAAAATCTTTGGCATCATCACCAAATAATTCTTCCACTCTTTCACATTGTTTGCCAGTCACAGGGGCAAATGCAACACCTTGTTCGTTCATTTTCTTCTTTACTTTCTCAAATAATTCCCGATTATAATCGCCTTTACTATTCAGGAATGTGCCGTCCATATCAGTCAATATAAGTTTAATCATTTTACTCTCATCCTTAATAATCAAATTTTTTAAAATCGCTTCATCAATTTCTAACAAGCTCAACATTAAAAAGGAAAACACTCACAGATTCCTGGAAAAAAATCAACGTCTTAAAAACTTGCCAGGAAAATCTGTAAGTGTTTGCCAGAATACTAGCTTGTCTGGAAATTGGGGGGATTATAAAGTTCATTCTTGACTAGGCATTGTTCTTTATGGTTGAAAAGTTGCTGATGAATTGCTCCTTGCCACCGAGTATATATGATCGGTGATAAATTTTTTCTGAACTTATTACTAAGACAAATCCGCACCATTTGTTTCAATTACTTTTTTGTACCAGTAGAAACTATCTTTCTTCAATCGCTTCAGTGTTCCATTGCCATAATCATCCTGATCGACATATATAAAACCATACCGTTTACTCATTTCCGATGTGGTAAAGCTGATTAAGTCAATCGGTCCCCATGTAGTGTAGCCGATTACTTCTACACCGTCTGCGATTGCTTCCCGGATTTGTTCAATATGTTTGCGCAAGTAATCAATCCGATAATCGTCTTTAATCGAACCGTCTTCTTCAACCTTGTCAAATGCCCCAAGACCATTTTCAACGATAAATAATGGAATCCGGTAACGATTATATAATTCATTTAAGGTTATTCTTAAACCAACGGGGTCAATTTGCCAGCCCCAATCGGATATTTCAAGGTAAGGATTGCGTATTTGCTTAACCTTATCGAGCCGGTTTATGTCTTCTGCTGCATCGCTACTTACGACAATGGACATATAATAACTAAAACTGATAAAGTCGACGGTGTACTTTTTCAAAATCTCATCGTCACCAGGCTCTTTTTTAATCTTGATACCATTTTCTTCAAAATATCTATTCATATATTCCGGATATTCGCCACGCGCATGAACATCGGTATAAAACAGGTTAAAGTTATTCACTTTTTGTGCCAATAAAACATCTTCAGGATTACATGTTTTCGGATATGCCTGGGTACGGGCAAGCATACAGCCGATTTTCGCATCCGGGATAATTTCATGACAGAGTTTGGTCGCTAATGCACTCGCCACGAACTGGTGATGCAAGCCCTGGAAAGAAGCGTTTTGTAAATCGTCCACACGGTCAGCGAGAATTCCTCCACCAGTATAAGGGCTTAATTGAATAATATTTATTTCATTGAAAGTGAGCCAATATTTCACTTTATCTTTGTAACGTTTAAATACTGTTTCTGCATAACGCAGGAAAAAGTCGATCACTTTTCGATTTTCCCAACCGCCATATTCCAGTGCAAGATGGAGGGGCATTTCATAATGGGATAATGTAACGAGAGGTTGTATTCCATGTTTTAATAGTTCATCGAAAACTTGATCATAGAACTCAAGACCGGCTTCATTTGGTTCCTTATCATCGCCATTTGGAAAAATCCGTGTCCAGGCAATCGACATCCGGAATACTTTAAATCCCATTTCGGCAAACAAAGCAATATCTTCTTTGTATCGATGGTAAAAATCGATCCCTCTTCTCTTTGGAAAATTCCCTTCTTCTTTCATTGCTAAAAATTCTTCAATCTGTTTTCCTGTAACATCAGTAGCCGACCCATATTTCCCCCGTACTTCTCTTGGCACGAATGGTACCATATCTGCTGTAGACAACCCTTTTCCATCTACATTATATGCTCCTTCTAGCTGGTTGGCAGCGGTCGCTCCCCCCCACAAAAATCCTTCTGGAAAACCGGTTTTTCTCTTGCTCATGAATATCGAACCTCCATTTAAATATCTTAAAATTACTCGGCTTATTGCAAAGTAATTTAATCTATCAATTTACAAGTTTCGGAAAGCCCTTTCATTTATGACAAAAATAGTTTTCCAGTATTTTAAAATCAGCAAACGCCATTTGTTCAAACTTTAGATGAATGTTAAATTTAAAATTTCCCTTCATAGGAAAGCAAGATTTATGAACTAACAATTCAAATCATCTCGATGAGAATCGCTTACAAATTTACAACAACACATTTTTCTTTCATATTCATTATAAGAGCTGTTCATTTCTTTTTCCGCACACATTTATTCTCTTAATAACGGAAATTGAAATATACATTTTCTCTATTACTCATTGGGGAATAATCTGTTTAATAAGAGATAGATGAAGGGATCCATAAAGGATTTGTAAAGAAGCTGTTTATCAAGAGCTGTTACAACTTCATTGCTTATACGGAAGAGAAGTACATCGAGGGCATGATTTTCAAAAAAACTAATAAATGCCATAGGCAATAACCAGACCGAATTGGAAATCATACCCCCATACAACTCCAGTCAATAATCCATGATTTTGCGATTAACCGGTTTATTTTCAACCCAATCTATGATGCCATTACTTGGTTGAATCTTGAGAAATCACACGAAACACTTATTTTGAATACAATCAGAACCGTGGCTCATATTATTGATGTCCGACAATTTCATGGGGTACATATGGTTCTTCTAAGTATGCGATCTCTTCCGGGGTTAACTTGATTTCTAAAGCCTTAACCGAATCTTCCAGTTGTGACACTTTTGTCGCGCCAATAATCGGTGCAGCAATAGGTTCCTTTTGTAACATCCAGGCCAACGAAATTTGTGCCATTGTTACACCTCGTTTTTCTGCCAATTCCGCTACCCGTTCAATGATGATTCGATCAGATTCTATCGTACGATCGTATTTGAATTTAGCAACTTGATCTGATTGATAGCGATAAGTATCGGCAGTACCAGGTCGTGCCAGACGTCCAGCTGCTAAAGGACTGTATGGAGTGACACCGATCTTTTCTTCTTTACAAAGTGGAAGCATCTCACGCTCTTCTTCGCGATAAATCAAGTTGTAGTGATTCTGCATCGAGATAAATTTTGTCCAGCCGTGTTTTTCCGCAACACCTAATGCTTTCATAAACTGCCAGGCAAACATGGATGAAGCTCCGATATATCGTGCCTTTCCTGCCTTCACGATATCATGCAAAGCTTCCATTGTCTCTTCGATCGGTGTATTATAATCCCAGCGATGAATGATATATAAATCAACATAGTCGGTCCCCAGGCGCTTGAGGCTCTCGTCAATTTGACTCATTATATGCTTTCGCGAAAGCCCTTCCCCATTGGGACCAGCAAACATTCTGCTATACACTTTCGTGGCAATCACCACTTCATCTCTTTTTACGAGATCTTTTAATATTTTCCCCAGTATTTCTTCACTAGTGCCGAGGGAATATACATTCGCTGTATCAAAAAAGTTAATCCCCAAATCCAATGCTTTTTTAATAATTGGCCTGCTCTTTTCTTCATCTAGCACCCATTCATGAATCCACTTACCCGGATCACCAAAACTCATACAACCTAAGGCAAATCGGGATACTTGTAGACCACTATTACCAAGGCGTATATATTCCATTTTCTCACCTCAATCTATTTTTTAATACTGAAAATTTGTATACAGACTAAGCGTAAGGGATTCATCGAAATAAGGTTTATTATTG
>CALGAD010000086.1 GCA_937951955.1 uncultured Bacillaceae bacterium | reverse complement strand
AAAAGTAAACGAGTCCCTGTCCAAAATTCTGTAACAAATCAATAATCGCTTCATAAAATTTTTCGCAAATTTTCAAATTTTTTAAGTTGACTTAGACAGATTGAAAAATTATAGTATGAATTGAGTTACTTACTAAAAGTAAGCAAGTTATTATTGAGGAGGGATACAGGTTGGCTAAAGCGAAATGGAAGGTTGATACGAGCCATAGTGAAGTGAATTTTACTGTAAAACACATGATGATTGCCCGTGTGAATGGAACTTTCCGTGATTTTTCAGCTGATCTGGCATTCGATCCAGAAGATTTAACAACTGCTGATGTGAATTTTACCGTGAATGTTGCAAGTATTGATACTCGAAATGAAGATCGCGACAATCATTTAAAATCGGCAGACTTCTTTGATGTAGAAAACCATCCGAACATGACCTTTGTCGCAAAAACTATTGAGAAAAAAAGGGATAATGAGTACGACGTAACCGGTGATTTGACGATTCGCGGTGTAACAAAACCAGAAACATTCCGTGTAACATTTGCAGGTGTTGCAAAAGATCCGTTCTCCGGTGTCGAAAAAGCGGGATTGACCGCAACAGGTAAAATTAATCGAACCGATTATGGTTTAACATGGAACGCAGCTCTGGAGACAGGTGGCGTGCTCGTAAGTGAAGACGTAAAAATTGATCTTCTCCTTGAATTAATTAAAGAATAAACGAAAAAACAGGTGTCAACTGATCATTGACACCTGATTTTTATTCATTTTCACCCTTTGGAACAGTTGCAACCGTGTTATCTTGTGATAATTGATCAATTTCTATATATCGACTCGCCCATTTCTCCAATTCCCGGATTACTGGCGAGAGAGCCATCCCTTTCTCGGTTAGCGAATACTCCACACGAACGGGGGTTTCGGGATAAACTTTCCGCAAAACCATACCATTTTTTTCTAGTTCCTTCAAGCGCTCTGACAATAAACGCCCACTAATCGGTAAAGCATGCTCTATTTCACAAAACCGTTTCGGACCGCTCAACAATTGATGAACGATAAGACCTGTCCATCGTTTACCGATAAACTGCATCGCTTTTTCAAATTTTGGACATACGGTAGCTCCCATACCCATCACCTCATCTATTTTTATAATAGACTGTTATCAAAGAATTGTCTATAAACAAAAAGTAATGGAATTTCTTACGCATCTGTAAATCGATTATTTCAAGTCTTTCCAGAGTAAAAACCTTTATCATTTTTTCCTTTTTTATTCAAGATTTGTTCATATTTTTTACCTACAATGTAAAAGGAAGGAGATAGATGGAAAAAATGTTAGTAAAATAAGGTCCGGACAATTTCCTTTCATAAAAAAACGATGAATTCCTTTAAGAGAAAAATTGCGGAAAGGAGAAATTGGTATGGATGAGAACAATCGAAATTCCCATAGAGATCCTCAAAATGATGAAACAATGAATACAAATTTCACCCTTGTCCCCATGCCAGTTGAAAAGAAGCAACCTGATTATCCGAAACATGGAAACAATCCATCATCTATGTGGAAAAAATTACTCGCTTATTTTATTGTTGGGATAATCAGTTCGGTCGTGACCGTTGCACTTCTAGTCGGATTCAACCTGGTAGAGATAGATTTAGGATCAAATAAAGAACCAGAAACACGAGAAGTCTCACGAAATATCAATGGCGAAAGCCCAACATATACACCGACTTATTTTAAAGATTCGAGTGAATATACGATCGCGGATATTGCTGAAAAATTAGCCCCGACGATTGTTGGTGTCGTTAATTACCAGTCTTCTCAAGACTTTTTCGGATTCCCAGCTGCCGATCAGGCCAGCGGTTCCGGTTCTGGGGTCATCTATAAGAAAGAAGGCGACAGTGCTTATATTATTACGAATAACCATGTCATCGCCAATGCGAACCGTGTGGAAGTAGAATTAGCTTCCGGAGATGTAACAGAAGCAGAAGTGATCGGGGCTGATGCATTAACGGATCTTGCTGTTTTAAAGATCGATGCCAGTTATGTGGATGAGGTGGCACCTTTCGGGGATTCCGATGCATTACGTCCTGGTGATGAAGTAATCGCCATCGGCAATCCTTTAGGACTGGAATTTTCCCGTACCGTTACACAGGGGATTGTCAGCGCCACCAACCGTACGGTTACCGTTGAAACTGCAGCAGGTGAATGGGCTTTAGACGTTATTCAAACGGATGCGGCGATTAATCCAGGAAATAGCGGTGGGGCATTAATTAATAGTGTCGGAGAAGTCATCGGCATAAACAGTTTGAAAATTTCCCAAGATGGAGTGGAAGGTTTAGGTTTTGCTATACCGAGTAACGATGTTATTCCCATTGCGGAAGAATTAATTGAACACGGCGAAGTAAAACGTCCATTCATCGGAATTAAAATGATCAATATTGCTGATTTAGCCGCCTTCTACAGACAAAACGTGTTCGGAGCGATTGAAAAGGGAATCGTTGTTGCCGAAGTTCAACCTGGATCACCAGCTGCGTCTAGCGGTCTGCAAGTTAATGATATCATTGTCGGTGTAGATGGAAATGAAGTTAACAACACTACGGAATTCCGCCAATATCTTTACAAAAATGTAAAACCGGGAGATTCCATCGAAATCGAGTTTTACCGGGATGGTAAAAAACAAACGGTATCTGTCACAACGATTGCTAATTAAAATAGACTTTGATCATCATCCTTTAATTGCGTATTCTTCAAACAAAAAGGATAGCGACTGCAAATTTAGAGTTGCTATCCTTTTTATTTTCTGTAATAAATTTTAAAATCGTATTTTGCTAATTTTATATAGTACGGAATATTTGACAAATGGAACTAGCTAATTGAAAAGATTTATACTATAATATTGATGAAAATCAAATAACGTTTCCACAGGGGGAGCTTTATGCTGAGAGTGGATTAAAGAATGTTTCTTTAATCCTGACCCTTTGAACCTGTTCAGGTTAATGCCTGCGTAGGGATTGTGGAAAGAAGGTACTCAGCTTATATATGTACTTTCTTTGTCTCTCCTATGGAACGTTATAAAAAATCTATAGGAGGTTTTTTTATGCGCAATATTCGACTACAGAAAATGGTGGAAGCGGCTTTTATGGCCACTATTGCTTTATTATTGGATTTGCTTCCATCAATCCAGTTGGGACCATGGATTTCGATTTCCTTCGCAATGGTGCCTATCTTTCTCATTGCCTATCGCTGGGGGCTAGGTACCGGAATTTTGTCAGGTTTTATTTGGGCAATGTTGCAATTAGCTATAGGTGATGCATACATTGTCCATCCAATCCAGTTTATACTAGAATACCCAATCGCCTTTAGTGCAATCGGTCTCGCTGGTGTCTTCGCCGGTCATGTAAAGCAACTCTATTTAGCAGGAAATCGAAAAAAAGGATCAATCTATCTAGTTTTCGGAGTATTGGTAGGGAGTTTAGCACGCTATTTCTGCCATTATCTAGCTGGTATTATCTGGTTTGGTAGTTATGCACCTGAAGGACAACCAGCCTGGTTATACTCATTAATCATTAATGGTACGACATGGGTAGGAGCCTTTATCTTTTGTGCTGTAGTCCTTATCTTATTACTCGGTGTTGGTCCGCGCCTGTTGAAGACCAATCACGAAAACAATGTGGAAATAAGTTCTTAATCCATGGAAAAGCAACAGCCTAAAATCCACGCGCGATTTTAGGCTGTTTTTTGTTGACTTACTTGTTATTCATTTCTAACACTTTTTCTACTGCATGTGCAAAACCATGATGATCATTCGTCAATGTGACGAAATCGGCTAATTTCTTAATTTCATCATCCGCGTTGTCCATGGCAACGGAAAACCCGGCTACTTTCAACATGGAAACATCATTGTAACTATCGCCAATGGCCATGATTTCCTCAGTGGCGATCTTTCTCTTTCGGGCATACCGTTCTAAAGCCAATCCTTTTTGTGCTTCCTTGTGATTAATCTCTAAATTCCCATAACCAGAGGAACTCACTACAATATCAGGAAGGGAATCTAGCTCTTGTTGAACTTTTACCAGTTTATCCTTTTCAAAAGAAAAGACAATTAACTTATATACTTGCATGTTGTCGTTTGTAAAAATATCCTCGGAATAATTGGAAAACTTGATTTGACCATTTTTAAAGCGATTTTGCACATATTTGAGCGATTCTGCAATCGTTTCGAATTGATGTTTTTCCATAAAAATTTTCTGTAAAATTTCTTCACCTTTTTTCATGTCAACAGCAATATGTCCCTGGTTCGTATAAAATTCATAATAAACATCAAATTTATTTAAAACCTTGACCACATCACGGATTACGGATTTGTCTAAAGCAATGGAAGATTCAATCTGTCCGTCCTGATCAATGATCAATGCGCCATTCATGACAATTAACGACAAATTCAAACCAGAAGATTCCACTGGAAATCGGGCAAACTCCACAGATCTCCCTGTCGCAATAATGACCTCGATTCCCGCTTCCTTTGCTTTTTGAATGGCACGAACATTTACATCACTGATTAACCCTTTGTTATTTAATAAAGTTCCATCCATATCTGTTGCGATTATTTTGATCAATTGACTGCACCTCTTTTAATCCATAAGTAAGCATTTTTTGGAAAGACACTCCCTTCTATTGTATCGAATATCGCGAAAGAAAAAAAGTTGAATTTCGAGCAAACGTTTTAACTTGAACCATATAATTTTACATTTCATCCAATTAATAACATAAATCGAATCATTTCTGAACAAGATATGACTGAAAAATAAAGTGGAGGGTGTGCCATGAGCGGTATGGAATGGTTTTTCCGGATGGAACAAGGATTAAAGGCAAGACTGCCGGAAATTGAAGAGTAGGATGAGGTATACATATTTTTTAAAAGTAATCCGACGGAACATCATCCAACTTTTTCCTTTTTTATGGAAATAGAAGATGAAATTTATGAATTTTGTGTGATTCAATTTGATCCGGTGAATCAGGAATTTTATGCGTATCAAATGTACGAAGAAGATGAATTCGATGCCAAAATTTTATTTCACGATCTAGAACAATTGATGGAATATGTCAACGATTCTTATTTTGAGTTCCGTGATTTCATGTTTATCAATGAAGATGATGATAGGGAGGGGGAGGAGCTAAAAATTTCTGATACACCGGATGACGATGGTATCATCTGGATTACAAATGATAAACATCTTCATATTGAAGTGGGAAATCCCGAGGAAAACAAAACATATTCCATTCATTTAAAACTGGGAATTGCAGAGGAAAGCGGGGATGCGGTATTATACCGCAGTTTAATAACAAATGAAGATCGCAATGAATGGTACATACACTTCAAACGAGACGAGGTACCATATGTTATCGATATGCTGCAAGAATATGTATATGACGATGATATCCCGGAGTTTTAATCGTTAAAAA
>CALGAD010000085.1 GCA_937951955.1 uncultured Bacillaceae bacterium | reverse complement strand
CATTTCAATATCGAGAGGCTTTGGATTACTTCCAGCCGATGGTAATCCTCTCTGGTAAAGCATCGATATTTACTTCTCCCCGTCGTCGATTTCGTCCCATTATTTCGTTCTTTCAACTAGGTATTCATACTATATTACATTTTTTAAAAAATGTTAATTCAAAAGATTCTTGATTCGGTTGACTGTTTTTTCTTTCCCGATCAGTTCGAGGGAACTGGCGATATCCGGCCCATGAGTTGAACCTGTAACAGCAACCCGAATCGGCATAAATAATTTTTTCCCTTTATAGCCACTTGTCTTTTGCGTCCGCTTCATCGCGGCTTTTATTTCACTATGTTCAAAGACATCGATATTTTCTATCTCCTGTAAAAATGCCTTTAAAACTTCCGGTGTTTGTTCTTCATTTAAGACTTGTTGACATTCTTCATCATAATGCACATCATCTTGATAAAAGATTTCCGTTAACTCGACAATTTCTGCACCGTAGCTCATTTGTTCTTGATACAGCGCGATCACTTTCCGTGCGTATTCGAATTCTTCCGGGCTCGGTTTTTCCGAAACTTTACCGGCCTTGATTAGATGAGGCAGCGCAAGGTCGACCACCCGATCTAAATCTTGCATTTTCATATACTGGTTATTCATCCAGAGAAGTTTTTTCTGATCAAACACGGCTGGTGATTTCGATAGTCGATTCGGATCAAAAATTTCGATTAATTCCTCTTTCGAAAAGATTTCCCGTTCCCCACCAGGAGACCAGCCGAGGAATGTGATGAAGTTAAATAAGGCTTCCGGTAAATAGCCGAGCTCCTCATATTGTTCAATAAACTGGATAATCGATTCATCCCGTTTACTTAATTTTTTATGTTGCTCATTGACAATCAAAGTCATATGACCGAAAATCGGTGGTTCCCAGCCAAGGGCTTCATAAATCAAGATTTGTTTCGGGGTGTTGGAAATATGATCGTCACCCCGCAATACGTGTGTAATTTTCATTAAATGATCATCAACGACAACCGCAAAATTATAAAGCGGCCAGCCATCATTTTTCACAATGACGAAATCGCTAATATCTTTCGTTTCGAAGGAAACTTCTCCTTTAACCATATCATTAAATTTAATCACTTTTCCTTCCGGCACTTTAAACCGGATTGCCGGTTTTCTTCCTTCTTTTTCTAAACGTTCTTGTTCTTCTTTCGTTAAATGACGGCATTTTCCTGTATAATGCGGGACAATTCCCTTAGCTCGTTGCTCTTCCCGCTCCTGCTCCAGTTCTTCATCCGTACAATAGCATTTATAAGCATAGCCTTTTTCAAGCAGCTCTGTATAATACTTCTTGTAAATATCTAAACGCTCCGATTGGCGATACGGACCGTACTCACCACCAACATCTACACTTTCATCCCAGTCGATGCCGAGCCATTTTAAATATTTTAACTGGCTTTCCTCGCCGCCCGCAACATTTCGCTTTTGATCTGTATCTTCAATCCGAATGATAAATTTCCCGTTTTGATTGCGGGCAAATAAGTAGTTAAATAATGCTGTTCTCGCATTGCCGATATGTAAATGTCCCGTTGGACTTGGCGCATATCTTACACGAACTTCTGCCATGATTTTACCTCCAAGATTCAAATTCCTTAACATGTAATAAGAACGATAATGATTCCAACCCTCATTTTACTACAAATTTCATCAGGATTGTAGTTCTCTTAATGGCCGTCGCTGATTCATCCGAAAACCACTTGCCTCACACATCATCTTCCCCACCCCGACTTTGCGTATGCAAAATCCCCCGGGCAAAAATGAGATCTTCCCGGGTAGTAATTTTAATATTTAAATAATCTCCCGGCACGACCGCCACCGCATGGCCAATCCGCTCCACTAATGTCGCATCATCTGTCCCTATAAATTGTTCCCGGTTTGCTGCAAGATGAGCGTCATTCAGTAAATCATAATAGAATGCTTGTGGCGTTTGGATCGCGCGAAGGTATTTTCGTTCGGGTGTTTCTATCACTTTGTTGTGATGGACATATTTAATCGTATCGTTTACAGGTACTCCGGGCACAGCTGCACCATATTTTTCAGCAGCCAGGACAACATCGTGAATTTTTTCTATCTGGATAAATGGCCTTGCCCCATCATGGACAACGACGATCTGACTGTTGCGGACAGCTTTTAATCCGGCAAACACACTGTGCTGGCGTTCAGGACCGCCGGGCACAATGGCGGTCACTTTTTGTAAACCGTATTGTTCAACCAACTTTTCCATCTCAAGACGATCCGCTGCAGCGACTACTAATACGATGCTGTCACACCATGAATCTTTTTCAAACACAGCCAGTGTCCGAACGATAATGGGTATTTCTGCTAACTTAATGAATAGTTTGCTCTTTTCTAAGCCCATCCGCTTTCCGCTTCCCGCCGCGGGGATTACAGCCGTATATTTCATTGACGAATCTCCCATTCAATTGAAAGAAACTAAATATGTAGATAAGAAAAGGAGGCCCTGATGACCCCCCTATTATAACGCCTTTTCTAACGATTTTGGTTTTGCAAAAATCATCCTTCCTGCCGATGTTTGCAAAACGCTCGTTACCAACACATTAATTGTTTTACCGATATAATTTCTACCTTCTTCCACAACGATCATCGTACCGTCATCGAGATAGGCCACACCTTGATCCTGTTCTTTCCCATCTTTGATGACGTGAACAACCATTTCTTCACCAGGCAGGACAACCGGCTTCAACGCATTGGCTAAATCATTAATATTTAAAACTTTCACATTGTGCAATTCACATACTTTGTTCAAGTTAAAATCGTTGGTCACTACTGTACCATGGGTGATCTTGGCCAGTTTCACGAGCTTGCTGTCCACTTCTTGAATGTCTTCAAAATCTCCCTCATACACTTCAACTTTAATGGGAAGTTCTTTCTGAATTTTATTTAATATATCCAGACCTCTTCTTCCACGATTTCGCTTTAACGCATCGGAAGAATCAGCGATATGCTGCAATTCTTCCAATACAAATTGCGGAATAACGATAGTTCCTTCGAGAAAACCGGTTTGACAAATATCCGCTATCCTACCGTCGATAATCACGCTCGTATCCAACAGTTTAATATTCGATTGCAGTTGTTCCTTCTCTTCTAAATGACCTGCTTTCTTTTTATGGTTGCGATTGGCAAAAAGGCTTAATAATTCGTCCCGTTTCTTAAAACCGACACGAAAACCTAAATAACCGAAAATTAACGTTAAGAAAATTGGAACGACATCGTTAATAATCGGTAACCGAATACCTTCTAAAGCAAAGTTTACTAAAAAGGCTACAAGCAGCCCTAGAATTGCACCGATTGTTCCAAAGATTAAATCGAGTATTGGAGCCTTTAATAAACCTTCTTCCAGGCGTTTAATAAAATCAACAACATAACGTACTGCCCAAAATGTCATAAGATAGAATATAATAGCACCTAAAATTGCTGATGTATAAGGATTATTCAACACGATAATATGATCAACATTTATTAGTTCAAATAATACAGGCAAAAACATGAGACCCAATATGGATCCGATTAATAAAAACGAAATCTGCACAAATCGGGTAAGCATAGTGTCACCTCCTGTTACCATTATAAACAATAAATTCCTTTTAAAACGTAATATTACAGATTTATTTTCAATTTGTTAAAGAACTGAAATACACGTATCAGCGAGCTTTCTAATACAAGGCAAGTTTCAAGGCTTCGCTAATCGTAGACACGCCTACGAGTTCAATCCCATCGGGAACTTTCCACCCTGTTAAATTCCCCTTCGGTATGAAAATCCGCTTAAAGCCTAATTTCGCCGCTTCCATGACTCGCTGGTCGATGCGATTTACCCGCCGGATTTCACCTGCGAGTCCTACTTCACCGATAAAACAGTCGGTCGCCTCTGTCGGCTCATCGCGAAAACTGGAAGCAATGCTAATGGCAATGGCCAGGTCAATGGCCGGTTCATCCAATTTCACACCACCAGCAACTTTCAAATAAGCATCTTGATTTTGCAAAAGCATTCCAGCGCGTTTTTCCAGTACCGCCATCAGTAACGAAACCCGATTATAATCAAGACCTGTAGCCATCCGGCGCGGATTACCAAATGTAGCCGGGGTGATTAACGCTTGAATTTCCACGAGAATTGGTCGCGTTCCTTCCATCGCCGCGACCACCGTTGAACCAGAAGCCCCTGCCGAACGTTCATCAAGGAACATTTCCGAAGGATTTTCCACTTCTTTCAGACCGTCTTCTTTCATTTCAAAAACGCCAATTTCGTTGGTAGAACCGAAGCGATTTTTCACGGATCGCAAAATCCGGAACGTTTGATGACGCTCACCTTCAAAATACAGTACCGTATCTACCATGTGTTCTAGTACCCGCGGTCCTGCAATCGCACCTTCCTTTGTGACATGGCCAACAATAAAGATTGGGATGCCTGTCGTTTTGGCGATGCGCATAATTTCACTTGTATTCTCACGAACTTGTGAAACGGAACCAGGAGCTGAAGTGATATCAGGATGGAAGATTGTCTGGATGGAGTCAATGACTGCAAAACTCGGCTTTACCTCACGGATGGATTCTTCGATGAAGTGAAAATTCGTTTCAGCGAAGACGTAAAGATTATCAGTGGCAACTCCGAGCCGCTCTGCCCGCATTTTCGTTTGTTTAATCGATTCTTCACCGGAAATATAGAGGACCCTTTTTCCCGAGGAAGCGAGCTGAGCTGAAATTTGTAATAATAAGGTGGATTTACCAATCCCGGGGTCACCGCCAATTAATACTAGTGATCCTTTGACAATGCCGCCGCCTAACACCCGATTCAATTCACTGGACTGCGTTAAAATCCTCTCTTCTTGTACAGAATCAATACTTGTAATGGGAACGGCTTTTACTGCAGAAAGTTCACCCTGGCTATTTTGCCAATGGCTGCGACGTCCGGTCTTGGTCTCTTCCACTTCCTCTACTAATGTATTCCAGTTCTGACAGTTGGGACATCTCCCCATCCACTTCGGTGAAACATATCCACAAGATGAACAGACAAATTTTGTTTTAACTTTCGCCATAATTTTCCCCTTATAACTATTATTTGCAATTTATTATAAAGGGATAAGAGACAACGTGCAGGAAGTGATGTTGTCCCTTATCCATTTAATACTAAATAAATATGAATTTTTTATGAATAAACACGCTGTTTGACGACAAATTTTCCGTCCTCGACATCAACAAGGACCTTTTGTCCTGCTTTTATTGTACCTTTAAGCAATTCTTCGGACAATAAGTCTTCGATATTTTTCTGAATGGCACGTCGTAGAGGTCTTGCACCATATTCCGGTTCATATCCTTCCTCGACAATCTTGGTTTTAGCTTTATCGGATAGTTCGAGTTCGATATCTTGGTTTCTCATTCGTTCAATCAATGTTTCTGATAACAAGGTGACAATTTCTTTCAATTGTTCTTTTTCCAAAGCATGAAAGACTATAACCTCGTCAATACGGTTGAGGAATTCGGGACGGAACGACCGTTTTAACTCTTCCATCACCTGGTCTTTCATGCGCTCATAATCCACCTTTTCATCATCGACACTAAAACCAACATACTTGTTGTAGCGCAACGAACTGGCACCGACGTTTGAAGTCATGATCACGATAGTGTTGCGGAAGTCGACCGTTCGACCTTTGGAATCCGTCAATCTACCATCATCGAGCACCTGTAAGAGAATATTAAAGACATCTGGATGGGCTTTTTCAATTTCATCGAAGAGGATGACGGAATAAGGCTTCCGGCGTACTTTTTCAGTCAGCTGTCCGCCTTCATCATAGCCGACATATCCCGGCGGTGAACCGACAAGTCGCGAAGTGGAATGTTTCTCCATATATTCACTCATGTCAATTCGGATCATGGCATCCTCATCACCAAACATGGCTTCTGCTAATGCCCGGGCTAACTCCGTTTTACCGACCCCTGTCGGTCCGAGGAAGATAAATGAACCAATCGGACGTTTCGGATCGCCTAAACCTGCCCGGGCTCGGCGAACAGCCTTCGCTACCGCCTTCACCGCTTCGTCTTGACCAATGACCCGTTTGTGGAGTATTTCTTCAAGACGTAAGAGTCTTTCTGTTTCGCTTTCCGTTAATTTATTCACCGGAATTCCAGTCCAGCTGGAGACAACGGCAGCGATATCATCCACCGTCACTTGACTATTTTCTTTACCTTGTTTTTCTTTCCATTTCTGCTTTTCCTCTTCTAGTTGTCTGCGAATACGTTGCTCCATATCCCGTAAAGAAGCTGCTTTTTCAAACTCTTGACTTTGTACAGCAGCATCTTTTTCTTTGCGAACTTCATCTAATTTCACTTCTAATTCCTTCAAATTCGGTGGCGTTGTGAAATTGCGGAGACGCACTTTAGAACCTGCTTCATCAATCAAATCAATGGCTTTATCTGGCAAGAAGCGATCGGATATATAGCGATCGGACATTTTAACAGCCGCTTCGATTGCTTCATCGGTTATTGCAACCCGGTGATGGGCTTCATAACGATCCCTGAGGCCGTATAAAATTTGTATCGATTCTTCCACTGTTGGTTCGTCGACCATGATCGGCTGGAAACGCCGCTCCAGTGCCGCATCTTTTTCGATATATTTGCGATATTCATCCAATGTCGTGGCACCGATACATTGAATTTCCCCTCTGGATAAAGCCGGTTTTAAGATATTCGATGCATCGATCGCACCTTCCGCACCGCCGGCACCAATTAACGTATGCAGTTCATCGATAAATAAGATGATATTGCCCGCCTGCCGGATTTCATCCATGACTTTTTTCAGACGATCTTCAAATTCACCACGATATTTCGTTCCGGCCACAACCGTCCCCATATCTAAAGTCATGACCCGCTTATTCCGCAAGATTTCCGGCACCTCGTTATTGACAATTTGCTGGGCGAGACCCTCTGCAATTGCCGTTTTTCCTACCCCGGGCTCGCCAATTAGTACAGGATTGTTTTTCGTCCTCCGGCTCAACACCTCAATGACCCGCTGAATTTCTTTACTTCTGCCAATCACCGGATCGAGTTTTCCTTCTTTGGCGGTTTGCGTTAAATCCCGTGCCAGGCTATCCAGAGTAGGTGTACTTACACTCGTACTATTCCCTGATGTTCCACTTCCAGAGTCATTGTTTCCTAACAGCTGTAAAACTTGTTGACGCGCCTTATTTAAACTCACACCTAAATTGCTTAAAACTCTAGCGGCAACGCCTTCCCCTTCGCGAATCAACCCTAGTAAAATATGTTCTGTACCTACATACGAATGACCGAGTTTGCGAGCTTCGTCCATGGAAAGCTCAATGACTTTTTTAGCCCGCGGTGTATACTGGGGAGTATGATGGAGCTCGGTCCCCACACCAATCAAGCTTTCAACCTCTTTTTGGATTTTTTCAGGAGTGACCCCGATGGCATACAATGCTTTTGCTGCAATGCCTTCCCCTTCCCGGACCAGGCCGAGTAAAATATGTTCCGTACCTACATTACTATGTTTTAAACGAATGGCTTCTTCCTGTGATAAAGCCATCACTTTTTGTGCTCTCTCGGTAAAACGGCCAAATAACATCTTTTTACCTCCTTTATGCATGATCTCCCATACGAATTCGTTCACGGATTAATGTTGCCCTGCGGACATCCCGATCAAACGGCCGCAATGTTTTTCCTGCTTGTTGTTGTAGAATACCCGGCTGTGTTAAAATCATCAGTTCGTTTAAAACCGTAGCTGAAATGTTATCAATATATCCCAAGTCTATCCCTAAACGAACGTCCGATATACATTGAGCGGCTTCCTTTGACTCGATGATCCGGCTATTCATCAAAACGCCAAGTGATCGAAAAATGCGATCCTCAAGTTGCACCCCTGCAGTATTTTTAATTTGCTGTCGTGCTGTTCGTTCCTGTTCAATAATTTGCTCCACGATCGTTGTTAAATCCATGATGATGTCATTTTCGGATTTTCCGAGGGTGATTTGATTCGATATCTGGAAAATATTCCCAATTGCCTCGCTACCTTCACCGTAAATACCGCGTACGGCAATCCCTAATTGGTTTAAACTTGGCAACACTTGATTGATTTGCCTTGTCATCACTAAACCAGGCAAATGCATCATGACCGATGCTCTCATTCCCGTACCAACATTGGTCGGACAACTTGTTAAATATCCGCGAACCTCATTAAAGGCATAATCCAAATGCTCCTCGAGCTGATCGTCTACACTAAATGCTATATCCAAAGCATTATTCAGCTGTAAGCCAGAGGTGATACACTGAATCCGAATATGGTCTTCCTCATTCACCATAATGCTGATTTCTTCGTTGTCAGTAATTAAACAGGCACCATTTGGGGATTCTTCGGCCAAATGGGGGCTGATTAGATGTTTTTCAACGAGGACTTGTTTTTGTAATGGATCCAGCGTATTCATCCGGATCATTTCCACTCCCTTTAAGGGGGAATCGTCGGAAAGTCTGGAAATGACCTCCTCTACTTTATTAACAATTTCTTGTGCATCCTTTGCAGAAAACATGGTCGGGTACAAATAATCTTTTAAATTTCTCGCCAGGCGAATACGCGATGTCAACACGATATCCGATTGGGGGCCATCCGCACTCATCCAGGCGCAGCTCGATTGATTCAGAAACTTATCAATGGACATCGAAATCCTCCCCCTCTTGCAACATTCTTTCATACATCCGGATCTCATCCCGTACTTCGGCTGCTTTTTCGAATTCCTCTTTAGCAACTAAATTTTGTAATGTTTCTTTTAAGATGCTAATTTTTTTTCGTAAATGGAGGACTCCGCCTGAACGATTCGGGATTTTACCACTATGCTTCCAGTTTCCTCCGTGAATCCGTTTCAATACCGGGGTAAGTTGATCTGCAAATGCCTCATAACAGTGGGCACAGCCGAACTTTCCGACTTCCAAAAATTGCTCAAAAGTCATGCCGCATTGATTGCAATGTAATGTTTGGGAACTGCTGAGGGGGTGTGTATCTTGATAATTCGGATTAACATTAAAAAATCCTGCCAGTAAATTATTAATGGTTAAGCTCGGCGATTCAAACGATGACATAAACAGATTCCCTTTCCCTTGTGCACAAACTTCACACAAATGAAATTCGGTCTTTTCCCCATTAATTATTTTTGTAAAATGCATGGTTGCTGGCCGCTTTTGACATTCTTGACAAATCATCGTTCCACCTCTATTTATATAAGTTTATTCGTAACTAAGGACCCGCAACATCGCTTTTAACATTCGTGCGCGCAAGCGGTCCCGTTCCGGTAATTCGATTTTGAGGACATTTCGATCAATGACACTCGCCATGATTTTCGCTTCTCGATCGGTAATGACTTCTTCTTCCACGAGACGCTCGATAATGTCCAGGCAAGTAGACTGTGGTATCGAATTGCCAATCAATGACATTAAATGTTCGATGAGTGAAAAATGATTAGTCGGTCTTACCTTAATAATTCGTATAAAGCCCCCGCCACCCCGTTTACTTTCCACTATATAGCCCCGCTCAAGGGTAAACCTCGTATTGATCACATAGTTAATTTGTGAAGGAACACATTGAAACTTATTGGCGATTTCACTTCGCTTTATCTCAACAATTTCTTCTTCACTTTTTTCTAATACTTGCTTCAAATATTCTTCTATGATATCAGAAATGTTTTTCAATGTCTTTCCCCCTTGCTTCCAGTAATGCTTACTTCCCACAATCCAGTTACCATCTGACTTTGACTATATTTGACTAATTATATTATATATAGAACGAAACATAAAAGGCAAGTATGGAAATCACAAATTTTTGTGAATGAACGCTTATACAAAATGAAATGCGCAAAAGTCTCGCATTATCCATTTTTTCCATACATATTCAAAGATAAAACATCGTTGCTGATCGTAACTACCTGAGATGACAAAAAATATCAATGAAAAATGAATACCTCTACATAACAATTTATGTTTGATTCATTAAAAATTTTCTTGCCATTTCATTCGTTAAGAAGCTGCAAGGGAAATTAGGAGTTAAAAATTGAAAAAGCTGTTTCAAAGATTTCCATCAATGAAACAGCTTTTGATTTGCCCGGCGACGTCCTACTCTCGCAAGGGGAA
>CALGAD010000084.1 GCA_937951955.1 uncultured Bacillaceae bacterium | reverse complement strand
GACGGAGCTACTCTTATTCCTTATAAATAATAAAAGAGAGGCTTCCTATTTTTATCTCAAAACAGGGAACCTCTCATTATATCTATCTATTTCAACCAACATCTACCCAGCCTTTTTTAATTGCCTCGACGACTGCTTGCGTACGGTCTTGACAGTTCATTTTTTGTAAAATATTGCTGACATGGTTTTTCACGGTTTTCTCACTGATAAACAGCGATTCACCGATTTTTTTATTGCTTTTTCCTTCAGCCAATAATTGCAGCACTTCGCATTCTCTTCTCGTTAAAATATGATACGGTCTACGAACTTCGTATTTTCTTGGCAATGCGGTATTCGTATTCGAATACGTAACCGTTTCTGCCAGTCTCCGGTATTCCTTCACGAGATTATGGGTAACTTTAGGATGTAAGTAGGAACCACCTTCGGCAACGACTTTTACAGCTTCGATTAAATCATCGACATCCATTTCCTTCAATAAATAGCCGTCTGCACCCGTTTTCATGGCGTGCGAGACATAACTTTCATCGTCATGAATGGAAAGGATGATGACTTTTAAATCCGGATAAGTCTGGATCAATTGTTTCGTTGCTTCCACCCCATTCATTTGCGGCATGTTAATATCCATAATGACGACATCCGGATTGCATTTTTCGACCAATTCTAAAGCTTCGTTGCCATCCTTACCTTCACCAACGACCTCAAAACTATCCTCAAATTCTAAAATTCGTTTTATACCTTCCCGATATAATTGATGATCATCAATAATCAATATTTTCGTTTTATTCATGTTTCTCCTCCTTTTCTCCCCCCATTACTTGTCCAGCAAAGATAGACTCTTTAAAAGCCCAAGGATACCATTTATTGAAAATAGATTCATTAAGGAAAAGCCTAGTGGTTTTGTCGGTATTCTGACAAAACTTACCATATTATATACGATTTTCTCTTTCGCTACATCTTTTTTATTCGTGCAATGGCACTTGGATCGTCACCGTTGTCCCCTGACCTTTTTTCGACTGAATCGTTAATTTTCCTTCCAGCATTTGTACCCTCTCTCTCATTCCGATTAGACCAAAGGCATTTTCCCTCGGTTCATTGACATCGAAACCGATCCCATCATCTTTAATGATGGCGATCACCTGATTGTTCGTTATTTCTAATTTCACCTGGATCGTTTCCGCTTCTGAATGTTTCAGGGCATTTTGCACCGACTCCTGAATCAGCCGGAACAGAGCTACTTCCATATTGTTGGCCAGTCGCTTATCTTCACCTAAATACAGGAAGGAAATTTTCGCCTTTTGATTGTATTCCTCTACCGTTTGTAAATATTTTTTCAACGTCGGAACTAAACCGAGATCATCCAGCGCCATCGGTCGCAAATCATATATGATGTGACGCACTTCATACAGGGCGTTGCGGAGAATGCGTTTAAACTGCCTGAATTCATTGATCGTCTCGTTGATTCCCTGTTCCCGAAACACTTTTTCCAACACATTGGAGCGCATTAACACATGGGCTAACATCTGCGCTGGACCGTCATGAATTTCCCTTGATATCCGCTTTCTTTCTTCTTCCTGCATTTCAATGACACGCAAACCAAATTCCTGCTTGGCATTCGCATCTTCAATGAACTCCGAAATATCTTTTAAATCTCCGGTTAAATAGTTTAAGACGACATTCACCTGGGTAGATAGTTGATCGGCTCGTTCAATTGTCTCTTTTAAGCCGACGAGACGTCGTTCCAAATCGTCCCGTCTTTCCCGCAATTGTTTTTCAAGCTGTCTTGTCATGGTGAGTTTGAGTTGGAGGGAATGAGCATGTTCATAGACTTCCCTGACTTCCTCTTCACTGTACTTATGGAAGTTTTTACTGACCTCGGCAAGACGCTTTCTCGCAAAGCGCACGCGTTCTTCTAATTCATCTTCTTCCTTAATGATGCTTGCCACCATCTCCTGAATCTTTTTTAATTCTTCATAAATTGATTCAGTATCTTTTCGGCACTGTTCACCGATTTGAAAAATTTCTTGCTTACTATTGTTAACGGTCTCAATCATATTTTCCAAAATTTCATCTAGTGCCTTCGTATCAAAATATTTAACTGCCATTCCCTTTCACTCCATAAAATCAATCGAACCTTACATTAAAGGCAATCTGTTTTTGTAATTATTATAATACTATTCTTTTGATTATTAAAAGAGAGAATATAAAATTTCTTGAAATTACCAGCAACATTGCACTCATTTTTTCAGCAGACAGGCTAAAAAAACTGAATGATTATTGCAGTTCTCAACAAGTAGAATTATAATTATATGGATACAATTTTTTTACCAACGACAAATGTAATGATTGTATCGCTCCTTATCCATGCAAATTGAGCAGTCAACTATTGTATGACCGTTAATTTTTCTAGCGAACCCCTTGCTCATTTACCTGGGGAAAATCAATACCATTTCCAACATGGTTATCTTCTTAACCTGTAGTCAGAATGATATGATTTTCAGCTAAAATAAATTCTATTATTAACTTTATCCTATCAAAAAATGCCTGGAAAAGATATAAGAAGAAAGGAGCGATTTCCGTGAGAAAAAACTATTTAACAGTCAAACAATACGGCGAACACGAAATCGTTATCCAAAAATCCCGCTTCATCGCCTATATCGATCGTGCGAAAACGGAAGAGGAAGCACAGGCATTTATCGAAAAAATCAAAAAGATGAATTGGGATGCAACACATAACTGTTCCGCATATTTAATCGGCGAACACGACCAGATCCAAAAGGCTAATGACGACGGCGAACCGAGTGGAACAGCTGGTATACCGATGCTCGAGGTATTGAAAAAAAGAGAAGTTAAAGATACAGTTGTTGTAGTAACTCGTTATTTTGGCGGGATTAAACTTGGAGCAGGTGGCTTAATCCGTGCTTATGGAAGGGCAGTATCGGAAGGGTTAAATGCCATTGGCGTTGTCGAACGCCGTCTAACACGGATTATGCATACGCAAATCGAATATACATGGCTAGGTAAGGTTGAAAATGAATTACGATCCTCCCGTTACTCAATCAAAGAAATCCATTATTTAGACAATGTGGAAATTGAAACGTACGTAGCTTCTGGTGAAGAAGAAGCATTTACGAAATGGATGACCGAACTCACCAATGGCCAGGCTAAGATATGGGAAGGAGAAACCTTATATCTGGAATTTGATGTTCCACCTAAATGATTTTTTAAAAAATTTCATTACGATTAAAGGAGCAAGTAAATGGAAACGAATAGTCGTATTCAAAGAAGAAAAAGGAGAAAAAAGCGGAGACGCTGGCTATGGTTTTTAAGCCCCATCCTGCTATTAATAATCGTAGGGCTTGTATACGGAGGATATTTGGCATCCAAAATGGCGGATGTAACGAATGAAGCGCATCAACAATTGGAACGGGGAGAAAAATCCGAGAAACGTGTCCGCCCGGTCTATCCCGGAAAAGACAATTTTTCCGTGCTGTTTATCGGTGTGGACCAGCGTCCCGGGGAAAAACGAAGTCGCTCCGACGTCTTATTACTCGCCACATTTAACAAAGACGAACCGTCCATTAAAATGGTAAGTATTCCCCGCGACTCTTTAGTGGAAATTCCTGGACGGGGGCAGGATAAAATTAACCATGCCCACGCCTTCGGTGGTGTCGATCTAGCCGTTGAAACCGTCGAGGAATTGTTTGATGTCCCGGTGGACTATTACGTGAAATTAAATTTTGAAGCCTTTGTGGAAATTATCGATGCTTTAGGCGGCGTCACCGTTGACGTGCCGTTTACTTTCAGTGAACAAGACAGCTCCGATAAAAAGGATGCGATCACTATCTATGAAGGTATTCAAACGTTAGATGGTGAAGAAGCCCTCGCTTACGTGCGGATGCGGAAACATGATCCCCTCGGGGATATCGGACGAGGGCAGAGACAGCAGCAAGTCGTCCGCGCATTAATTGAAAAAGCGGCGTCCATTCAATCGGTTACGAAGTATGACGACGTTTTAGAAGGACTCGGGGAAAATATTGCCATGAACTTAACTTTCCAAAATATCATCGCCCTGCATCCCTTTGCCGGTTCGCTGAGGTCCATCGATTCCTTAAAATTAGAAGGAGAAGATGCCTATATCAACGGAACCTATTACTATAAGCTGAATGAAGATTCCGTCGCAGAGGTATCGTATGAATTAAAACGCCATCTAGATATTTATTAATCACAATCTGTCGAACATCCACCTTTTGTTTTTAACAATAGGTGGTATTTTTTTATCCGTTTATACAATCCATTCCGCATACATACTTAAATTTATATAAAAAGACAAGCTAACTAAGCCAGAGAGTACCATACAAAGTTAGCTTGTCGTTTTATTTTTTTACCTCAAAGCTTTTTACCAATTTTAATAATGGACGGTAATCCTTGCTAATGATGCCGGTAACTTCTGCCAGCAGTTCAAGAAATAACAAGACAAACGCTATTAATAAAATCGCTCCCCAGACGGTGGCCTGAGAAAAAATAATGGCAATCATCCCGAACAAAGCGGCCATCATATAAATCATCAGCACGGTCTGCCGGTGGGTTAAACCGTGTTGCAATAACATATGATGCAAATGCGCTTTATCAGCAACAGCGATTGGTTTCTTGTGCACGAGCCTGCGCACGATGGCAAAAAACGTATCGGATAACGGTACGCCTAAAATGATAATCGGAATGATATAGGAAAAAAAGGTAATGCTTTTAAAACCCATGAGTGACAGGACGGCGATGACATAACCTAAAAAAAGCGCACCGGAGTCTCCTAAAAATATTTTTGCCGGATGGAAATTATAAACAAGAAATCCTAATATGCTGCCGATTGCGATTAAACCGATAATCACAGTAAGCGTTCGCCCGGTTTGCAGCGCGATGAAGGTGATGGTAATAATCGCGATAGCCGATACACCGGCTGCCAAACCATCAAGCCCATCAATTAAATTGATCGCATTCGTAATCCCGACAATCCAGACAATTGTAATCGGAATGGAAAACAACCCGAAATAAAAGGGGCCGGAAAAAGGAATCATAATAAATTGAATAGCCAGCCCGCTAAATATTAACGGTAAGGTGGAGGCGATTTGCCCGATCAGTTTTACCCTTGCCGGGAGCTCGAATAAATCATCCAGCACGCCGGTAAGGACAATAATCGTACTCCCCATTAAAAAGGGAGCGAGGAAAAATCCGTCCGGTCGAAAGACGACAATACCGATCAAAAAGCTAAAAAATATGGCCAGCCCGCCTAAACGCGGCATGATCGATGTATGAACTTTCCGTTGATTCGGTAAATCAACGGCACCGATTTTGAAGGCCATTGTTTTTATGAAGGGGGTCAGACATACAGATAAGATAAAACAAAAAATTAGCGGCCAAAGGATGCGAATCCCTCCCTTCTTCCATAGTATAACCTGCAATTCATACTGTAAAATTAGTATGTTTCATCAAACATGGATGACCTTCCCTTTAAATCTGGAACGAATTACTGTTCATACTAATTGTTACCATTTTTACTAGTTGATAATCTTCGATCCATCAGGTAACGATAAAAGTACATGCAATTTTTAGCTTCAGCGATCGCCCCAATGATAAAAAATCCCTATTGAATTTGCACCCACAATCCATGTACACTATAATCAGGATATAGAAAATTTTTACAATTCTCGCCTGATCCTATTTTCGATGTGAAGTGGGGTAGATCCATGAAAAGATTTCTGCAAATTTTTTCGGCAATTTTGCTCATAGCTGGAATTGGATTAGTTGCTTTTGCCGTTTCGGAAATTTTCCACGGAGAACAGCAAGTGAAAAAAGCCAGAGCAGAGGCCGAACAGTTACTGGAAAAACATAAAAATGCAGACCGGGAACTAACTGTCGATGATTTTCAATTTGAAGTCGGGGATGTCATCGGCAATCTATACATTCCAAAGCTTGATCGGGAATTGCCGATTATTGAAGGAACCGATCCGGAAGAATTAGAAAAAGGTGTCGGTCATCTTCGCGAGTCGGCTTTACCCACTCAGAACGATCAAATCCTGTTATCCGGACATCGCGACACTGTCTTTCGTAATTTTGATCAGTTGGAACTGGGAGACACCTTTGTGATAAAACTTCCTTACGGTACATTTGAATACGAAATTTATGATACGGAAATCGTTTCTGCGGATGATACAACGGTGATCCGTTCCACTGCCCCGGATGAAATATTGACTGTCACGACATGTTATCCTTTTTATTACATTGGAAATGCCCCGGAGCGATTCGTCTTTTACGCAAAACCGGTGGATAAATAAGCCTATATAGAAGTTTCAAAGCTTCTCGTTTCATAAAAACGGGGCTTTTTATTTTTCTTTCAATAACCTATTGCTATAATGTGCTTGAATTGACTGACTTTTGTTTCAGGGAGTGGAGACTTCGCTTAATCCTATTCCTGCTTTTACATCCGTGTATTCAAATTGGTCTATCCATTATAAGTAAATTTTAAAAAATAGTGTTCACTGTTATATTCGGAATTCCGAGAAAATATCAAGAAACACCATTGCACTTCCATTCTTTTCTTATTACATTTATATATGATAGCTTTTTCTCGCCACAGAAAAATTTGAACTGAATGTTCAACAAACTTTTTTTATTTTAAAACAAAAATAAGGTAGGGTAAGAGTATGAGCAGGACACGTTCAAGTAAAAACAAAAGAAAATGGCCGAAAATTTTACTAATCACCGCCGGCGTTTTATTATTAGGTATCGGTTTTTATGTCTATTCCGTGTACAGATCACTAAATGAAACATTAGAAACGATTCACGAACCGATTCGGGAAACTTCTGAAAAACGCGAAGAGAAAGTCACCCTCGATCGCCAGGATCCGTTTTCTGTTTTACTATTAGGCGTGGACCAGAGACCGAACGATCGCGGCCGTTCTGACACAATGATCGTGTTGACGGTCAACCCGAATAAAGAATCGGTCCAAATGGTTAGCATTCCCCGGGATACCCGCACAGAAATTGTCGGGAAAGGAATTCAAGATAAAATTAACCATGCCTATGCCTTTGGCGGCGTCGAAATGGCTATCGATACCGTAGAAAACTTTTTAGATATTCCGATTGATTATTATGTCCAGATCAATATGGAAGGCTTTAAAGATATTGTCGATGCCGTCGGTGGTGTTACCGTGGAAAACGATATGGAATTTTCCCACGGTGGCCATCATTTCCCTAAAGGGAACATCACTTTAAATGGGGAAGAAGCATTATCCTTTGTGCGGATGCGGAAAGGTGACCCTCGCGGCGAGTTTGGCCGTCAATTTAGACAGCGGCAAATTATTGAAGCTGTCATTAAAGAAGGAGCTTCTCTCAATACATTGATGAATTACGGTGATATTTTTGAAGCCGTTGCCGGTAGTGTGAAAACGAATTTAACTTTTGATGAGATGGTCGCCATCCAGAAGCAATATCGTAAGGCAGCCAAAAATATTAATCAGCATCAAATCGATGGTTCTGGAAGGTATATTGATGGGATTTTTTATTGGATTGTGCCTGAAGAAGAACAAACTGCCTTACAAGATTTGCTGAAGGAACATTTAGAAATATAATACGCTTACCCTTTTCATACGGGAAGAAAGGGGGAAATCATTGTGATTGAATTACAGGGAAAATATAATCATGCAAAAATCTTTACTGACAATGTCGATCCGCAAGTCATTGACCAGATTACGAAACTGTTAAATCACGAATTTACGAAAGATAGCCAGATCCGCATCATGCCTGACACCCACGTCGGCAAAGGATCGGCGATCGGCACAACGATGACGATTCAAGATAAGGTTGTTCCTAACCTGGTTGGGGTCGATATCGGCTGTGGTTTAGAAGTCGCCATTATTGACGAAGAACCGGATAAAGTCAATTTCGATCAGCTCGATGAAACGATTCGGAAATTTGTGCCGAGCGGTTTTTCAATCCGCAATAAGAAGCACCCGTTTAGCGAAAAAATTCAGTTTAATGAAATCATCGCCCCATTTGACCGGGACCGCGCGGAAAAGTCGATCGGTACCCTTGGGGGTAAATGATTTTTGCCCCCCTCCACAGCGATGTGGATGCAAAAAACCCGCTAAATTGCTGGAAACTCCTTAGAGCCTGCAACGCGACAACAGAA
>CALGAD010000083.1 GCA_937951955.1 uncultured Bacillaceae bacterium | reverse complement strand
GTGGAATGGCCTAATTCAATACAATGGCACAGGCACTTTGTGCGAGCGGTTCTCCAACGATGAACCCATCTTCTTCCGTATAATCAATTTGTGTCTCTTCATCTAAATAACGTTTTGTAAAACGATCGATACGGATCTGAATCCCATCATATTCAATGATCGAATCGAGCGGACGGGCTTCATCAAAAACGAGCTTGAAACTTACGGATACACCGCAACCGCCTGCCATATCCGCATCGATACGAGGGAATTTTTCTTCTTCTAACTGTATTGATTTCAGCTTATTTAATGCTGATTCGGTCAATGTGATAACCATTATGCTTCACCCCATCTGTTAAAATTTTCACCAGCTACCCTTCCCTGCCTGACAAGAGCGATTGCTCTTTTTCCGGCGCAACAACAACGAACAGGGGTTATTACTATTTACACGTTACCTTTAGTAATTACACACTTCAGGACATCGTGTAAACGGAAAAGCATTCCCATTGTAAAGGATATTTCTTCATTTATTGCATCCACTTGTAACAGAATACATTCAAATCATACGGTTTCGTACTTTCATTATATTACATATCCATCCATATAACTAGGAATTCGAATTATTTCCAAAAAACTGCTTAACGTCCGCCTGAGAATGATTGGTAAATATATGTAAATTCGTTCTTATACAAAGATTAGTCATCACGAAATTACAAGGTGAGCAGATGTCAACCAGGAGTGCTATAGAAAAACGGAGCATTCGTTCGGAATGCAATCCCCCTTGCTTTATTATTGTTATGCGACTTTTCCAGCCCCTCCCCTTATTGCTATACCAATATTTTTCTAACACAACGGGTATTTGTGAAAAAATCAAAACCGGCAGTCCATCGACAAGTGGGGCGATGTTACAAGAAAAGGATCTCCCTGCCTTGTATAAGATAAAAGAGCCGCTACGGCAAACAGATCAAACAAATGGCTAAAATTGAAAATCGCTGTGATGAAAATGAAATGGCGAAAATTCTTGTTGCTAACTAAGTCGTGACCTTTCCTCGTGTTCACCAATTGCAAAAGGTCCCCTCCACACATTGGAACGGACCCTACCTATTTTACTCGGCAACGTCTGCCCATTTATATTCATATGTCGGTCCAAAGGGGTTCACATACACACCCTCGATTTTGGGCGATACGAGCTGCGCCCTTGATGCCTGGAAAATAGGTGCAATCACCGCTTCTTCAAACAGCAGTTTTTCCGCTTCCAGGAAGTTTTGATAGCGGGCGACATTATCCGTAGCATAAATCGTCTTCGTTTCCTCTAATAAACGGTCATATTCCGGATTGGAAAAGCCCGTATTATTCCTTCCGCCATCTGTCACCCATACGTTTAAGAATGTGAATGGATCGAGAAAGTCCGGTCCCCAGCGGGTGATTTGCAATTCATAGTCCATCTCGCCATCCATATCGAGCCGCTGCGGTTTCGGAACTTGCCGGATGTTTATTTTCAAGCCCGGTAAATTCGTGGAAAGCTGGTTGGCCAGGTACTCCACCATGACTCGTGTTGTCTCGTCATCGTCCGCCAGCAACTCGAATTCTAAACGATCCGTACCGACTTCTTGCAATCCTTTCTCCCAATATTTTTGCGCAAGAGCCACATCATAAGTGACCAGATCCCCGCTAGCCTCGCGGAAATCTTCACCCGTATCGGGCATCCGGACGAAATCTTTCGGAACAAGGCCGTTGGCGACGAGGGAACCGTTATTCAAAATATTATTGACTAGAGCTTCTTTATCAAAGGCACGGCTGATTGCGGCGCGAATATTTTTATTCGCCAGGGCTTCATGGGCGGTTTGGTTAAATTTCAAATAGTGTACAAATGTGTCCGGGGTGATGGTAAAATCTTCATGGTTAATGTATTCATTGACGAGTTCACTCGTCAAATCAGCCCGATCCACCGAGCCTTCCAGATATAAGTCAACCGCGGTTTGCGGATCTTTGACGACCTGGAAGGTTAATCTGTCCATTTTCACCGCATCGGCATCCCAGTACGTATCATTTTTGACAAGCTCCCAGGAATTGCTCGTGCTCGACCAGTTGGCCAATTTATACGGACCGTTAAATAGAAGGTTTTCTGAACTTGTCGCAAATTGGTCGCCCTGTTCCTCAACAAACTTTTGATTGAGCGGTAAAAATGTACCGAATATGGTGAGCGACTCGAAATAAGCGATCGGGTTTTCCAGTTCGACGACTAACGTGTAGTCATCCTCTGCCCGAACCCCTAGTTCTTCCGGAGGCAGGTCACCATTATTAACCGCTGTCGCATTTTTGATCACTCCGTTCATCATCAAACCGCCGTATTCAGAACCGGTGGCCGGATCCACTGCCCGGCGCCAGGAATAGACGAAATCATGGGCGGTCACCGGATCGCCATTTTCCCAAACGGCATCCTCCCGCAAATGAAAAGTCCATGTAAGTCCATCTTCACTGACATCATGATGGGTTGCAATGCCCGGTACAGTACTACCATCCTCACCCAAACGATACAAACCTTCCATCGTCGCACCGAGATAAATAAAGGATGTTTCATCAGTTGCCAGTGATGGATCCATCGTCCGGATCTCATCCGGGTTCAAAAAGCGGAGAACCTTCTCACCTTCCCTTGATTCCTCACTACTTTTATTTTCTTCCGATTCACCTGCGGTTTCCGTATTTTCCCCACCGGAACAGGCAATGAGCACGCTACCAATGAGCATGAATAGAAAAAATAAGAACCAGCGTTTCCCTCTCATCGTATCCTCCCCCTGTTCGTTATTACTTTTTAAAATAATTATATTATTTAAAATAATCATTGAAAACATTCTCTTTTAATTTAGGTAGGGTGACTTATAGACATCGAATGATAAAGTTAAAGAAGGATTTAATGATAATAAAGAAGTAGAAAAGATCAAAGAGTTAGCATTTGAAATGGGAGTCAATGGAAAAGACTATCAAGTGCCTGAAGAATATATTGATGCGGAAGTTGTCTTTCAACATTACTATGACTTGGGAGCAAAAGAAAGACAAGAAAAATAGCAACGACATCTATCTTTGGACTTGGAGTAGGAATTTTTGGCTGGTTAGCTCGAAGATTTTATGTTGCCATAAAAATGGTGAAATAAGTAGGAGAATTTAGTGCGTATATATCAAAAAATTTGTTACGCCGTTGAGGATATATTTGTTGAACTATTAACAAAAAATCAGGAGAGAAAAGAAGCCTCCGAAAAGGTAAATCAATACAGGAGAGAAATAAAATAAAAACGAGGAAAAAAAGCGAAATTAAATAATATTTAATCCAAATGGAACAAAACCCGGAAATTTCCGTTGAAAACAAATGCTATTAAAAGTAGCACGCAAAAGTTCATAGAAATTGTTCCTTTAAATCGTTGCTAAAGCACATTAATTGTCAATTTTTTAATTTTCATCTGATGAATTACATCGCGTAAATCAAACCGGATTGTTCCTGTCATAGAGTTTATAAAATGAAATGGGCTGTCTCAAAGTCAAATCAATGACATTTGAGACAGCCCTTAACTTTTTATTCTTCTACATCAGCCCATTTGTACTCATAAGTACCGCCAAAACGTTTCATGATTACATTTTTCACTCGCGGTGAGAGCAGCTGGGCTTTCGAGGATTGATAAATCGGCGCGATTGCTGCATCCTCAAAGAGAATTTTTTCTGCTTCTAAGAAGTTTTCAAACCGTTTCGCATTGTCCGTTGCATATTTTGTATAAGTTTCCTCGATCAAGCGATCATATTCGGGATTGGTATATCCCATGCGATTATTCGTACTTTCTGTGGTCCAGAGATTCATATAGGTGAACGGATCGAGAAAATCCGGACCCCAGCGGGAGATTTGCAATTCATAATCCATTGCCTGATCCATATCAAGACGCTGGGCTTTCGGTACTTGACGGATCGTGACACTCAAGCCAGGAAGATTCGTAGAAAGCTGGTTGGCAATGTATTCGACCATGAGACGTGTTGTTTCATCGTCATCGGCAAGTAGTTCAAGCTCAACTTTGTCCGTGCCGATTTCAGCCAGCCCTTTTTCCCAGTACTCTTTCGCTGCTTCAAGATCCGTTGTGACAAGATCCCCGCTTACCTCACGGAAATCATCGTCCGTACCAGGGATTTGAACGAAATCTTTTGGAATTAATCCGTTAGCTACGATAGAACCGTTGTTAAAAATATTGTTGACCAATGCTTCTTTATCGAAGGCACGGCTGATCGCGGCACGAATATTTTTATTCGCCAGAGCTTCCGACGATTCCTGGTTAAATTTCAGGAAGTATACGAAAATATCAGGTACGAGTACGAAATCTTCATGGTTGATATATTCATTAACGAGTTCACTTGTTAAGTCAGCACGATCTACCGTACCTTCTAGATACAAGTCAACTGCAGTTTGCGGATCTTTAACGACCTGGAATGTGAGCCTGTCCATTTTCACGCTTTCAGCATCCCAGTAGGATTTATTTTTCACGAGCTCCCAGGAGTTGCTTGTGCTCGACCAGTTAACCAATTTGTACGGTCCGTTCGCAAGCAGGGACTCCGAGCTCTGGGCAAAATCACTACCCTGTTCTTCGACAAATTTCTGATTTAACGGTAAAAATGTTCCAAATGTTGTTATCGATTCAAAGTAAGCTGTCGGGTTTTCCAGTTCAACGACTAATGTGAAATCATCTTCGGCACGGACACCTAATTCTTCCGGCGTTAATTCTCCTTTACTGATTTGTTCGGCATTTTTGATAACGCCATTCATCATGTAAGGTCCGTATTCCGAACCGGTTGCCGGATCGATGGCCCGGCGCCAGGAATAGACGAAATCATGGGCGGTCACCGGATCGCCATTTTCCCAAACGGCATCTTCCCGTAAATAGAAGGTCCAGGTGAGACCATCTTCACTTACATCGTGGTCATAAGCAATACCCGGTAAAACTTCTCCATTTTCCCCCAAACGATACAGTCCTTCCATCGTTGCCCCGAGATAAATAAATGAAGATTCATCGGTGCCGAGGGATGGATCCATGGAAGGAATTTGATCCGGGTTGATAAAGCGAAGGACCTTTTCGCTTTCACTTGCCTCTTGCTTACCTTCTGCTTTTCCGGCGGACTCATTTCCTGTGCCACCACAAGCTGCAAGTACAGTAAAGATAAGTGCAAATAAGATGAGCATGAGCTTTTTCTTTGCTGTCATTGTTTTTCCTCCCAAGTTGTATTTTTTATTTATTTAGTGCGTTAAATAAATAAATTTAAAAAGTATTATAGTATAATTCGATAGCTTTTGTAAACTACTAAATTAAAAAATTATAAGATTTTTTTATATACATGGATCAATGTGAATATGGAGAGTAATGAAACGAAAGCTGTATATCCTTGAGGATAGATGCATTCATTTTGAAATATTGAATTCTTTATAGAGAAATATGATAAAGGATGGATTCACGGCAAACTTCAATCCATTTTTGAAGATCGTGTTAGAACTTTTGAATAGAAGATGGGTGTTTTATAAAAAAGTGAGTGAACCTGACTGTATTCATTTAATAACTATATTGAACAATCAACAAATAGAAACATTACATAAAAAATACGCGGAGTAAACTCCGCGCGCGATTATACAACTATTATAGATTTGCGAGAAAAAGACCTGGTTCGGATAAATACTTTTTCAGTTCATTCAGTGCATGTTGTGCAGTTAATCCGTCCATGATCCGATGATCGTAACTCAATGATAATGGCATCATCGTGCGAATTTGAATCTCATCATCTATGACAATAGCTTTCTTCACAGCCTTACCAATACCCAAAATACTCGCCTGTGGCGGATTGATAATAGGGGTAAACCAGGAACCACGACCAGTACCTAAGTTGGAAATCGTAAACGTGCCTTCAGACATTTCAGCCGGTTGAATGGACCCATCCCTTGCTTTTTGAGCCAATTCCTGTATTTCCCTAGCAATTTGGAATAGGGATTTTTGATCAGCATGCTTAATGACCGGAACAAGTAAGCCCCGTTCTGTATCTGTTGCGATGCCGATATGATAGGATTTTTTCAGGACAATCTCATCATTGTCCCCATCAAAGGATGCGTTCATTACGGGTATTTTTTTCAGTACAAGGCATATCGCTTTCACTACATAGGCTAAATACGTGAGTTTAACTCCTTCCTCTTCGAAGTAAGGTTTTAATAATTCTCGGTTATCGACTAATTTTGTCACATCCGCTTCATCAAAATGGGTAACGTGAGGAATCGTGGATTTGGCATGCACCATCGCATGGGCAATTGCTTTGCGGATTCCCGTTAAAGGTATTCTTTCTTCATCAACTGGATCGGTTGCGGATTTTACGATTTCATTGCTGACCACAGCTACTTGCGTATCTTGTTTTTCTTCTTCTTTTTTCCTGGCCAGATAAGCCTCGACATCACTTTTGGTAACTTTCCCGTGATAATCTTCTGGAACAACATCCTCCAGATTTATATTATGTTCGCGGGCAAATTTTCTAACCGAAGGAGCGGCATAGATTCGTCTCGAGGTTGTTTGTTTATCTTTTTCACCTGGCTCTTCCCCGTTCTCCCCAGAGGTTTTCCCTTCTTTTTGCAATGCGGCAAATTTACGCACATCTTCCTCGTTTATCTTTCCGTCCGGATGGGTTGGTGTCACTTGCGCCAGATCTACGCCCAGTTCTCTAGCTAATTTTTTCACCCGTGGTGCCGCCTTAATCGTAAAACTTTTTGCATCCACATTTGAAGTACCTGATTCGTTTTGTTTCCTTGGTTCTGCATGAGGTTCTTGTTTAAATGCGCTAGATGATGCCGTATCGATCACAGCTAAAACTTCCTCTACCGCTACAGTGTCTCCCCGTTTCTTATATATTTGTTTCATAATCCCCGAGGCAGGGGCTTCAATTTCTGAAATTGCTTTTTCTGTTTGGACCTCGACAATGGTCTGCCCTGCCTCGACTTTATCACCTTCCTGCACATGCCAGAAGGTGATTAAACTTTCATCATGCTCCTCAGAGAATCTAGGTAGTTTCACTTCAACTAGCATCGATAGCATCTCCTTGTAGGAAGTTTATTCATTCATTACTTGAACAGCGGCATCAAAAATCTTATCCGCATTCGGCATAATATATTGCTCCAACGGACGGCTGTATGGAATCGGTACATCCGGAACGGCAATTCGTTTGACAGGAGCCTCCAGATCATAAAGACCTTTCTCCGCAGCAATGGCGGCAATTTCTGCTGTAACCCCGTAGGAGAGGTAATCCTCATCGACAACGATCAAGCGATTTGTTTTCTTTAAGGAATTCAAAATAGTCTCTTTATCCAGCGGCACGAGGGAACGCAAGTCGATAACTTCTGCAGAGATCCCTTCTTTTTCCAAGCGTTTCGCTGCCTCGAGTGCATAATAGGTGGTCATCTGCAATCCGACGATGGTGACATCGGTTCCTTCCCTTACGACCTTTGCCTTACCAATCGGAACCGTATACGCTTCTTCAGGTACATGGCCCATGGAAATATCGAGTTGATCCATCCAACCTAGACCCTGGAGCGTCTTATGGAACATGAAGACTACCGGGTTATCATCGCGAATGGCGGAAATCATCATTCCCTTTATATCGTACGGCGTTGTCGGCACGACAACCTTCATACCCGGTAGATGGGCAAATGTAGCATATAATGTTTGGGAATGCTGGGCAGCGTCGTTATAGTAGCCGCCTACTGCGGTCATCAAGACCATTGGTAATTTTACATTACCGCCAGACATATAAGGGATTTTCGCCATATGGTTGTAAATCTGGTCCATTGCCACACCAAAGAAGTCGACAAACATTAACTCGACAATCGGTCGCATCCCGGCTGATGCAGCCCCGATCGCAGCACCTATAAATCCCGTTTCGGAAATGGGGGTGTCCATAATACGTCCTTTGCCAAATCGTTCATAAAGACCTTCCGTCGAACCGAAAATCCCTCCGTACGGACCAACATCTTCACCCATGACAAAAATATCCGGATCCCGTTCCATTTCCAGACGAATCGCCTCTGCAAGCGCTTTATTCCCAGTCAATAAGCGACGCTGTTTCGTTGTTTCCATTCCCGATTCTCCTTTACTATTTTTTTATTAGCTAGAATGAAAGTTTAAACGAACAGATCTTCTAGAGCAGACTCCGGTGCCGGATATTCGCTTTCGCGAGCGAATCGATAGGCCTCATCGACTTCAGCCTTGGCTCTCTGTTCCATTTCCTCAATTTCGGTCTCGGATACACCATATTCACCGATCAATTTCTCCCTTAACTTCGGAATCGGATCGTTTTCCCGCAGCTCTTTCACTTCATTTTTATCCCGATACACTTCCGGATCCCCCTGGAAATGTCCGAGGAAACGATAGGTTTCAATTTCGATAATTGATGGCCCTTCTCCCTTTCTGGCCCGTTCGACCGCTTCTTTCGATACTTCGTACATCGCGATCGGATCATTATCTTTCACAAAATAACCTTTAATCCCGTAGGCAGCTGCACGAACATCGTTCGTTGGTACACTCGTTGCTATTTCATGCGGGACAGAAATCCCCCATTTGTTGTTTTCAATGACGAGGATAAAAGGTAAGTTCCACAGTGCTGCTAGGTTCAAAGATTCATGGAAGGCACCCTGGTTCGCGGCTCCTTCACCGATATAGGCTACCGCCACATTGTCTGTCTTCTTCTTTTTCGCAGCCAGTGCCGCTCCTACCGCATGAGGTATCCCTGCACCAACTATGCCCCCACAAGAAAAGTTCACATTCGGATCAAACAAATGCATATGACCGCCCTTACCTTTCGAAAGTCCCGTAACCTTCCCAAAAATTTCCGCGGTCATCTTTTTCAAATCGACGCCCTTAGCAATGGCATGGTGATGCGGGCGATGTGTGGAAACGACCGTGTCTTCTTTTCTTAAATGCACACACATACCTACAGCTGTTGGTTCTTGACCCTGGGAAAGATGCATCTCTCCTGGTACCGGACCGGCCCCGATATTAAATACCGGTGTCTTTCCTTCTGCATACACATCGACCATCGTATCTTCGAAATAGCGGCTCTTGTACATCGTCTCGTACATCCATTTAACATCTTGAATCGGTACGGACATGCTCGAAACCTCCTTCAGAAAAATTGGTAACGCTTTCAATTTTATGTTTACAACATTATTTTAAAATTGTCAAATTAGTTTTTATATAATTAATAAACTGGAAATTCTTGTGAATTTATGAAAAAGATGGCATTTAGATGAAAATTAAATTATTCGTGTTCAATGAATTTGTTAAATTCAAATTTTTATCGATGTATTGGTACACAATGCTCCTTTTATTTTTATTAGCGGAATTACCATGAAAGTTACCAACCTTGATTATTGATTATAAATAATTTTAAAAATATTTAACAATTTATGTTATTATAGGTATAAAGTAACGAGGGGGTTAAGTATGTCCGATACTGCCTATCAGTTATTGGCCATTATTCTTTATTTTGCCGCGATGATCGCTATTGGGTTTTATGCGTACCGACGGATTCACAGTCTCAATGATTACATGTTAGGGGGAAGGAGCCTGGGACCAGCTGTTTCCGCTTTAAGTGCCGGAGCAGCGGATATGTCGCAATGGTTATTGATGGGATTACCAGGTGCCATTTATGTAGCGGGTTTAGTGGAATGGTGGATCGCGATCGGTCTTTCCATCGGTGCCTGGTTGAACTGGAAAATTGTTGCCCCACGTCTTCGAATTTATACCCAGGTTTCCAATGACTCCATCACGATTCCCAGTTTCTTTGATAACCGGTTTAAAGAAAACGCGAAGATTTTGCGAATTGTTTCCGGATTGATCATTTTAGTTTATTTCACCTTTTATGTATCTTCGGGTTTTGTAGCAAGCGGGGTCTTTTTTGAGAGTTCGTTCGGTTATGATTATCATTTAGGCTTGCTGATTGTAGGCGGTGTCATCATTCTTTATACGCTTGTAGGCGGGTTCCTCGCTGTTAGTTATACCGACTTTGTACAGGGAACTATCATGTTTCTCGCCCTTGTCTCCGTTCCAATCTTCGGTGTGTTTGTGAATGGAGGATTAGGCGCAACAATTGACATCGTTAATCAGTTTGATGCGAACTGGTTAAGTTTAACTAAAACTTTGACGGCTGCAGGTCTTATTTCCTCCCTCGCCTGGGGACTTGGTTATTTCGGGCAACCGCATATCATTGTCCGCTTCATGGCAATTCGGACTGCTAAAGAAACGACACAAGCGCGGCGTATTGGAATTGGCTGGATGGTTTTATCGCTAGCCGGTGCAGCGGCAACAGCCTTTGTCGGAGTGGCCTATTTTCAGCAAAATCCGGAAGTAGTTTTAAATGATCCGGAAGCAGTCTTTATTCAAATGGGGCAGATTTTGTTCCATCCATTTATTGCGGGGATCCTGTTAGCTGCTGTGCTTGCTGCAATCATGAGTACGGTATCTTCGCAACTGATTGTTACTTCATCTGCATTGGTTGAAGATATTTATAAAGCGGTCTACAGATCAGATGCACCGGATAAACAATATATATTGCTGGGAAGAATTGCCGTTTTAGTCGTTGCCATTGTCGCCGCTATTTTAGCCTGGGAGCAGTCCAACACGATTTTAAATCTTGTCGGTTTTGCCTGGGCCGGATTCGGTGCGTCCTTTGGACCGATCGTGCTTCTGGCTTTATACTGGCGAAGATTCACAAGTCAGGGGGCCCTTGCCGGGATGATCGTCGGAGCGGTGACTGTATTTATCTGGGGAAATACTGTACTAGGGGACTATCTGTATGAAATTGTTCCCGGGTTTCTATTAAACTTAATCGTCGCTGTTTTAGTCAGTAAAGCAACGTACAAACCAATACCCGAAGTTGAAAAGGAATTTGATGAAACATTACGTTTGTTGAAAGAGGAGATGGAGTAGTAACT
>CALGAD010000082.1 GCA_937951955.1 uncultured Bacillaceae bacterium | reverse complement strand
CACCTTGACAGGGTGGGGGTCGCTGGTTCGAGTCCAGTCGGATTCACTATTAAACGGTAGAAACGAAGAGAATACTTCGTTTCTGCCGTTTTTTATTTTCTCCTTTATTTCCACAAATATGTCTTCTCTTTATTTCCTCTTCAATATTTTTTGATTTGAAAATGTACTGGGACATTACGTGAACAAAGTTCATTCACTTCATGTTTGGTAAATAGAGTAGTTGTAATCGTATTAGCATAATGTATACAGGAATGGGTTTTTCAACTGTCCTTTTGTTTTTTCTTTTGTTCATAAAAGTTAGCGATTGTATTGTGAATCAAATCTTTAAAAATCATTTCTGCTCCGGTAACCATGATTCCCTGAACAAATGCGCGAATATCGAGTCCAAAGTAAATTAAACAGCATACTTCGGCGATCAGTAACTTAATCCAGGCATGGGTCCATTTCGGGATTTTCGGGGTTTGTTCTAAAATAAGACCGAGAAAATATAGGGCAGGAATTAAAATGAAGGCATCAGGCTTAATATACAAAGTCAGCCATTCCATAGAGCACACCTCTATTGCCATTTTTTAGTTATATATATTTTTAAAAAAGTGAGGGTGTGCAAAAATGACAGCAAAGTTTTCCGTCACATATGCCCGGTTGACTGAGGATCAGTGCAAGACGGAAGAATGAAATGGATACTTTACTTCAATATAATTGTTAATTATTAATTATCTTAATATTACATGTTACAATAGTAGAAAAAGTATTGATGGAGTGAATGATTTGAATAGAAAAGAATATTTGCAACTGGATGCTGTCGAGATTGCTTCATTAATAAAAAAGAAAGAAGTTAGTGCAAAAGAAGTTGTCACAGCTGCTATTGAACAAATGGAAGAGGCCAATCCAGCGTTAAATGCTGTTATCCACGAACGTAAAGACAGGGCATTGGCTGAATTAGACCATCTCGCCTCTTATGATTTACCTTTTTACGGCGTGCCCATGCTGTTAAAAGATTTATCGCAAAACTTGGAAGGGGAGCCATCCACATCGGCATCTCGATTATTAACGAAAAACATTGCTAAACATGATGATAATTTTGTGAAAAAACTACGCGATGCTGGTTTTTCCTTCCTAGGTCGGACGAATTCTCCGGAGTTTGGACTGAAAAATATTACCGAGCCAGAAGTTTACGGTCCGACAAGAAACCCGTGGAATACCGCTCACTCTCCGGGGGGTTCGAGTGGCGGCGCCGCTGCGGCAGTAGCCAGTGGCATGGTGCCCGTTGCCGGTGCCAGCGATGGTGGTGGTTCGATCCGGATTCCCGCTTCATTTACCGGTCTTTTTGGACTTAAACCGACAAGGGGGCGTACACCAATCGGACCGGGATATGGAAGATCTTGGCAAGGTGCAGCGGTACACTTTGTATTAAGCAGAACGGTTAGGGATAGTGCGGCATTACTAGATTTACTACAGGTTGTGCAACCGGAAGCCGCTTTCCAAACACCATTATTTACCGAAGGATATCAAAATGTATTAGCGAAGCCACTTTCCAAACCGTTAAAGATTGCTTACACTACGAAATCACCGGTCGGCACACCTGTTTCTGAAGAGGCGGAAAAAGCGGTACGTAAATTAGTGAAGTGGCTTGAAGGTGAAGGGCATATCGTTGAGGAACAAGAACCAGCCATTGATGGAATTCGCTTAATGAACAACTATTACATTATGAATTCCGGTGAGATGAATGCGACTATTCGTCAACTGGAGAAAAGTCTTGGCCGGACTTTGACAGCCGATGATATGGAAATCGAATCGTGGTTATTGCATGTTGCAGGACAATCGGTTACGGCAGCAGAATACTCTGAGAGCCTTGCCGAATGGGATTTGGCGGCTGAACAAATGGCCTATTTCCACCGTACATATGATTTCTTCATTACTCCAGCGACGGCTTTCCCGGCACCAAAAGTTGGGGAACTGACGCATACTAAAGAAAGGCAGATGGAACTACGTTATCAGATTAAAGAAGCAAGCAAAGAAGAACAAATTCAAATTATTTACGATATGTTCTTACCGAGTCTTACCTATACACCATTTACCCAGTTAGCCAATCTAACTGGCCAACCGGCAATTTCCGTTCCCATTCATATAACCGCTGAGGGTCTTCCATTAGGTGTACAGGTCATGACGCAAAAAGGCGATGAACATCGTTTGTTGCAGCTCGCAGCCCAAATTGAACAGACCGATCTTTGGATTGGCATGAAGCAAAATCCTTACTTTTAATAATCATTAGTTCAAAAGTTCAAAGGAACGACCCTGCTTTAGAGACAGGCAGGGTTTTTTTGTTGTGCAGATTGTTGAATATGGGTCAAGATGTGGAGAATAAGAGGATATGTTTTCGAAAGTTCCATTAGCAGACGGTAAAATTTTTTTGAATATCTAATTTTTGAGTCAGTGTGTGATATTTTTCCTAACAAATTTTGCGGAACATTATGGATGATTATTTTTTCTGTTCATTCGAATCAAAAAGCAAGATGCGGAAGCAAATAAACTGAAAAGATTTAGCAAAATCAGGAAACTCATCCGACGGAAGACCGGGTTTTTCTGGAGGAGACCAAAAGTCCTGAATCGAATTGCACTTTTGGAAAGGATGTTGTTATGAAATAATATGCTCCGGATTTTTACGAGAAAGGAAGGATGAACAATTATGGTCTTCAGGAACTGGGGGAAACTCATTGTTGCATCGCTGTTTTTCATTTTGCTTGTTGCTTGTGGGAAAGCGGAAGAAACTGAAACGAGTGCGGGCAATGAACCCGAGAAAGTAAATGAAGAGGAACAATCGGAAGAAGCAGCTGGTGAGGAGGAAGAAACGACAGAGTTCGATATTACTAGCACGGAAAACTGGAATCCAGCCATCGAAGAGGAAACCGGCGGTAAAGTGGAAGTTTTATATACGAATCCAGAAGCTAATTATACGAATGATTTAGACGGTTTAATCGTGACGGTTGAAGGTTACCAGATTGTCCATGTTACCGATATGAATCAGAGTCAGGAACCGTACTTTGATGGATTAGAAGGTTACATAGTCACTGTAAAAGCGACAACGGAAAATACGACGGATAAAGATTTGAAATATAATAATATTATGAGAATCCAGCTGGCGGATCAATTTGATTATATCCCATCCGATCACAAATTTTATGTACCTGAAAATTGGCAAATTTGGCGTGATCGTGATGCCGAGGAGAGTGGCTGGTTTAAAGCCGGGGAAAAGATTGAGTATCTTTTAGCATTTACCTTTTCCAATGAGGAATTTGCACGAATGCAATCCGTTGAACCGAAGTTTATTATCGAGGGACTCGTTTCCGAAAATGACGATTTCTCCGACAGTTTCGGGGAAGAAGCTTATTTTGATTTCGTCTATAGCGAAGAACACGCGGAAGCAGTAGCGAATGCACCGGACTTTTACCCAGATCGAATGACAACGGATAACTGGGTCACTAAAGAAATGATTTATGAGAAAACGGATATTCATGAGACGCAAGAAATTGACGGATTCAAAGTCACGTTAGAAGGGATTCAATTCACGAAAATTACACCCAATGAAACGAGTAAGGAACGATTCCGCAATTTCCCTGACCCTAATTTAGTCGCTTTGACCGTAAAAGTAACATATGAGAACGGATCAAATGAGGTGGTATGGAATTCATCTCCTCGCGCAGCATTAGATGTCAACGAAAATGAATTTCGCTATTTAACACAATCAATGGTCGCAAACTATTCTCCGGATAATCTTGAACCGGGGGCAAGCGGTGAACAGTATCTAGTCTTTATATTTGAAGAGAAATACTTTAATTTATATGAAACATTCAGCCTGGAAGTCGGACCGTTCTCGGGGGATAACGGCACGCTATTTGGCGAAAAAAGCGTGGCCTTTGAATTACCGTTTGAAAGATAACGCCAAGAAAAAGTCATGAATATTATAGAAAAGTTAGAAAAACTTTGTCTCAAACAGCTATCCTGCAGGTACAAAGCAGGGTAGTTTTTTATGAATAAAATGTTTCAATCACTTGTTGCATCCCGATCATTTCCCTAAATACTACTTTGTTTTCTGTTTATCCAGGAGAAATTTTATTATCAATCAAGATTTGGAGAATAAATGATTATGATTGCCGTTCCGATTGACGCTCTCTTTCTCTAGTTTGTAAATAATTTACGATAAAAATCAATACGTGTCGGCAAATATAACCAAAAATTAACAGGCCGAGAAAGAGCAGTTCTGGAGCTTCCATCACTTTAAAAGGGTTAATGGCGTTCATGATCGCCTCATGGATATCCATCCCCATTGAAATATCAATACTAATTATGATTGTACTTAAAGAAAGGAAAACTAAAAAAATAATTAAGATTTTTTTCCACATATTACCGTCACCTCATTTTTAAAATTATCCGCTTAACTTGTTACCGGATCAGCTTATCAAGAGCGAACGGGATGCATGTTCAGTTAGAAAATAGCTAGCAGCATCATTATCGTAATTATCTGAACAAAGCATTTCCAGGAAAGAACTCCTTTTTTTATTTTTACAAATAGGAGGAAATTTATGTAAATGAATCGACACTTCCATTTTTCCCCTCTCCTTACTATATTCCGCAAAAGCTTGTATATTTTTCCACTTGCTAACAAATATTAACTACACAGTGGCCCGATTTTTTTCTGTTATCCCACATGGAGTTCATCACAAAGGGGAGGTTCGAATGGGTATATTTTCATCGATTAAAAAGAGATTTCAAAAAAAGCAAAGACCTGATAAAGAGGCGAAAAAAAAAAGGACACGAGCGGACAGGCAAACAATTTACCAAAATCGAATTTTCAAATAAGTTTAAAACAAAATATCGCTTATATTAAAGAAATTACAGGTAATAGTGCCGATATCGCCATCCGCGAGCTGGAATTACCAACGAATCCTCCACTGCAAGCAGCCATCGTAATGACACAGGGCCTGGTGAATGACCAAATTGTCACCGATGATGTGATCAAAGCACTTGTTAGTACTAACAATCTCCAGGAACAAGAAAAAAAGCAAATATTTTCATTGATTGAAAAGCAAATCCTTTCAGTCACAAATACCGAGACGATTTCAGATTGGAATACATTTTTTGAATCGTTATTAAATGGAGAAACGATCGTCCTGATCGATGGTTTTGATCAGGCTATAGCTACAAGTACGGTCGGTGGTGAGAAACGACCGGTTTCAGAACCACAAACAGAAGTCACGATTCGAGGCCCAAGGGATTCATTTACCGAAACACTAATTACGAATACGGCTTTAATACGGAGAAGAATCAAAAATCCCCATCTTTGGATGGAAAAACATCCCGTTGGAAAAGTGAACAAAACGGATGTCGGGATAATGTATATTAAAGGAATCGCCAATGACAAAATCGTGGATGAAGTAAAAAAACGCCTGAATAGGATTGATATTGATGCGATTATCGATTCAGGGCAAATTGAACAATTGATCGAAGACGAGACATATTCATTTTTTCCTACGATTTACCATACGGAACGACCGGATGTTGTCGCCGCCAATTTATTAGAGGGAAGAATTGCAATTTTTATCGACGGTTCGCCATTTGTTCTTACCGTACCGGCTTTATTTATCGAATTTTTTCAGGCGGCTGATGATTATTACATGCGCTATGATGTTAGTCTGGCGATCCGGTTATTAAGGATCATGATCTTTGTCATTTCGCTCACGGCACCTGCGGTATATATTGCCATCACCACGTTTCATCAAGAAATGATTCCAACCTTAATGATCATTGCCATTGCCTCGCAAAGGGAAGCGGTACCTTTTCCCGCATTTTTCGAAGCGTTTCTAATGGAGATCACTTTTGAAATTTTACGTGAGGCTGGCGTGCGCCTGCCCCGTTCCATCGGTCAGGCCGTTTCGATTGTCGGAGCTCTCGTTGTCGGTCAGGCTGCCGTTGATGCCGGAATCGTATCACCGGCGATGGTGATTGTTGTTGCGTTAACAGCGATCGCCAGTTTTGCCACACCCGCTTTTTCCATGGCCATATCAGCGCGCATTATTCGCTTTTTACTCATGTTTTTAGCAGCATTTATGGGAATGTATGGGGTATTTATTGGCTTGATGTTTATGGTCCTGCACTTATGCAGTATTCGTTCTTTTGGAATACCGTACATGTCGCCGCTAGGACCCATCATATTTAGAAATATCGGTGACTCGATTATCCGCATGCCAATATGGGCTCACGGAACCCGTCCCAAATTAATAAGTCAGAAAAATATTGAACGTTTAGGTGCGGATCAAAAACCATCACCGCCAGATTCCAATGAAAATCCTACCGGGTGATTGTATGGGTAAAAAAAAGATTATGATTGTCTATTTGCTTATCATTGTAAACATTTTAACTGCCTGCTGGAGTCAAAAGGAATTAACGGATATTGCTTTTGTGATGGGTATAGGAATCGATCATGATGAGAACGGGAAATACGCGGTTTCTTTCCAAATTATAAATCCGCGTAATGTAGTCGGCGGACAAGGAGGGGGAGGAGGGGGAGGAGTGCAGGGACTTCCGATCACCGTTTATGAGGGACGGGGAGAAACCGTGTATGAAGCGGTACGTGAAACATCCCAGCACGTATCGAGAATTTTATATTTTTCCCACGCGAACCTGGTGGTGCTAGGCGAAGAGTTAGCCAAAGAGGATATTATCGATGCCTTTGATTCACTCGAGCGAGCCACCCAATTCCGTACCACCGCCCGGGTCGTCGTGGCAAAAGGAGCTAAAGCAAGTGATTTACTGCAAATATTAGCTCCCCTTGATCAAATATCGGTAAATAAGATTAATAAGACTGTGCAATTTTCTGAAAGAATCTGGGGCGAAAACATTGAAGTCAGTGTTGCCGAAGTTATCGATGACATTTACGGTGAGGGAAGTCAACCGGTAATCAGCGGTTTTCTCATTAAAGGAGATGCAGAAAAAGGAAAATCGGAAGAAGGTTTAAAAACATCGAAACCCGCTGCACCGATTTCCGCTGATGGCATTGCGATTTTTCGCGACGGCAAATTAGAGACCTGGGCAGAGAAAGAAACCGCCCGGGGCATTGTTTGGTTAAGAAATAAAGTGAGAGAGACCGTGGTCAATGTCGATTGGGAGGATAGTAAAGAGGCCGTTGCTTTCCATGTGATTCGATCCAAAACAAAAATCGCTCCAAAACTGAAAAACGGTAAGCCAGAACTAGACATTCATATTGATACGGAAGGAACAATCGGTGAAACCCATGTCCCGATTGATGTGATGGACAAAAAAGAATTAAAAAAGCTTGAAAAGATTATTGCCGATGAAATAAAAAGTGAAATTGAAAAAACAGTGGCGCTCATTCAAAAGGAAAAAACCGATGTCATCGGTTTCGGACGAAAATTAAGTGTGGAATATCCGGAATATTGGAAGAAACATAAGAACAATTGGGAAGAAGAAATTTTCCCGGAAGCGGATGTAACAATCCATGTTCACGCATTTATCCGCTGGACAGAATCACGATTAAAACCATTTTTTTATGAACTAAAAAAACACGAGGGCGTTGAGTGAGAATGGAAAATGCGAAAATTAGTCAGGTCCAGTTTTTTATTTTACTTGTTCTATTTGAAGTGGGGACTTCTCTCGTTATTCCGTTCGGTATGGAAGCGGGTAAAGATGTTTGGTTAGCGATCTTTTTAGGTGCTGTATTCGGATGTATATTATTTATCATGTATTATCAACTGTATTTACTGTATCCCGATGATGTCCTTACGAGTTTTGTGAGGAAAATCCTCGGGAACTGGATCGGCATTCCTGTTAGTTTTATGTATATCGTAGTCGCTTTTTATATTTCAGCGCGAGTTTTACGCGATTTTGGTGAATTACTGCGTGCATTTTCCTATCGCGAAACCCCAATATGTGTCATAAACACCTTACTCATGTTACTCGTTATTTACGGAGTCAATAAAGGAATCGAAACGATTTCTAGAACGGCTGAATTAAATTTTATGCTCGTTATCCTACTAGCGGTTTTCGGTTTAATTCTTATTTTTTTAACGGATCAGTTGACATTAGATCGTATTCGTCCGGTTCTTGAAAACGGCTGGTCACCCGTCTTTCGAGCAGTTTTTACTGAAACATTGTATGTTCCTTATGGCGAGGTGCTCGTTTTTACGTTTCTTTTCCCATATTTAAACAACAATAAAAGAGCAAAAATGCTCGGTATTACAGGGCTTTTAATTAGTGGCATCGCGCTGTCCGGTTCTATGCTCATTAATTTACTTGCACTGGGCTTTCATATCGTGGAGGATTCCCCCTTTCCATTTTTTTCAACGGTGCAAAAGATTAGTGTCGCCGATTTTTTGGACAGACTCGATATTATTTTTCTTATCGTTCTTTTTATCGGTATCTATTTTAAATTATCCCTGTACTTTTATGCCGGAATCATTGGTCTAGCCGACTTATTCAAATTAAAATCCCACAAAGAAGTGACGTTTCCATTGGGAATTATTATCATCTATTGTTCATTAACGATTGCCAGCAGTTATAGCGAATTTATCATGAAGGGAAAAGGAGTTTCTATTAAATTTTTTGTTTTTCCAGCGGAAGTGATCGTCCCCATCATCCTTTTAGTCGTTGCCTACATAAAACGTAAAAAACGTGGTAAGAACAATGGAGCGGGAAGGGAAAATCAGCAAAATCAAAAAAAGAGCTCACCTGATCAATCGACCTGAAGAATATAAGCAGGATTATTTGCAAAATGATTATTTTCATATCTATTTCCCATGTTTCATTCGATAAAGGATAGCTTCTTAAAGTAGGGGGAATTCTAATCAAAAATACCATCTAGGAGTGTGGAGTTCGTGGGGAATCGTGCCGGGAATTTGGCAGTCGTTGCGATTGCCATCATTCCAATCGTGATGACTTTGGGAAATTCGATGTTAGTCCCTGTACTTCCCGAAATGAAAAAGGCTTTAGAGTTAACCTCTTTTCAGGTCAGTTTAACGATTACCGTATTTTCTTTTGCCGCAGCCCTGTTTATACCAATTTTTGGATTTGTTTCCGATCACATGCGCCGGAAATGGGTGATTATTCCGGCATTAATTTTGTATGGATTAGGTGGCTTGATTGCGGGGATTGTCTCTGCACGTTCAAATGGATCCTTTTACTTAATCCTAACTGGCCGGGTATTACAGGGGATCGGTGCTGCCGGTACCGGTCCCGTCGCCATGGCTTTAACGGGTGATTTATTTAAAGGTGCCAAACAAAGCCGGGTTTTGGGAATCTATGAAGCGACGAACGGATCTGGAAAAGTGTTTTCCCCGATTCTGGGTACTCTTTTTGCTTTGATCGCCTGGTACTGGGTGTTTTTAGCCTTTCCGGCTTTTTGTCTCGTTGCGATTTTATGCATGTTGTTTTTCATCAGGGAAGAAAAAGAGAAGAAAAAAGGACTGTCTTTTAAAAAATACGTTCGCGAGCTCGGTACTGTATTTAGGGTAGAAGGAAGATGGTTAATCGTAGCGTATTTGACCGGTATGATTTGCCTATTTACACTCTTCGGTGTGGAATTTTTTTTGTCCAATGTATTAGAAGATGTATATCAGATATTTAGTATTAAGAAGGGTTTTATTTTAGCCATTCCGATATCGATCATGAGTATCGTCTCATATATTACAGGAAGGCAGATTGGTAAAAACAAGGTGCGAATGAAGCGACTGATTCTTTTCGGTTTAAATTTACTTACTTTCTCTTACCTCGCGTTAATTTTTTTTGAACAAGTAATCGTATTTTTATCGATTCTATGCATTGGCAGTATCGGAACGGGTCTTGTATTGCCGTGCTTGAATAGTTTTATTACCGGATCCGTAGAAGAAGAAAAACGCGGATTTGTCACGGCTTTGTACGGTTCAGTACGGTTTGTTGGCGTTGCCCTGGGTCCGCCGATTTTTAGCCGGCTCATGGAATGGTCGCGAACGGGGATGTTTGTTGTTGCCGCGAGTATAGCGTTTCTTGCTGGCATTTGTGTTCTTATTTTTTTTCGTGTAAAAGCCATGCATAAAGGCGGTAAGGAGGTCGATACATTATTTAAACCGCTGAAAATGACATAAGGATACAGAAAAAATAAGAAAATCTAAAGTTTTTATTGCAAAATCCATGCTACAACGTTAATATTTCTTAATGTGAACGAATTAGAACGGGTATCGATCTTCAAATTATGGATGAACATTCTCATTCGCAAAGCATTAAGAAATAGGAATAGTTAGGATGAAAATCATGAACAATCTGACAGAAGAAGTGAATTCGCGCCGAACTTTTGCGATTATCTCCCACCCGGATGCGGGTAAAACAACATTAACGGAAAAACTGTTGTTATTCGGTGGTGCCATCCGGGCCGCCGGTACCGTAAAGGCGAAAAAGAGCGGAAAATTTGCTAAAAGTGACTGGATGGAAATCGAAAAGGAGCGGGGGATTTCCGTAACCTCGAGTGTCATGCAGTTTGATTACAACGGTTATCGGGTGAATATTCTCGATACTCCGGGGCACGAAGATTTCAGCGAAGATACGTACCGGACCTTAACTGCCGTCGACAGTGCTGTCATGGTTATTGATTCGGCCAAAGGAATCGAAGCGCAAACGATTAAATTGTTTAAAGTTTGCGCCATGCGGGGCATTCCGATTTTTACCTTCATCAATAAGCTGGATCGGGTCGGAAAAGAACCTCTGGAATTATTAGCGGAATTAGAAGAAGTTCTCGGCATTGAATCGTATCCGATGAACTGGCCAATCGGTATGGGGAAAGATTTTCTCGGGATTTATGACCGCTATTACAAGCGGATTGAACAGTACCGGGTTGAAGGAGAAGAACGGTTTTTACCTCTAACAGAAGACGGGGAATTAGCCGTAGATCATCCAATGAAAGCATCTTCCTTGTATTCCCAGGTTTTGGATGAAATTGCCCTTTTGGATGAAGCGGGAAACGAATTTTCGCGGGAAAAAATCGCGCAAGGAAAATTAACACCGGTCTTTTTCGGCAGTGCTTTAACCGCCTTCGGTGTTGAAACGTTTTTAAAAACGTATTTAGAATTTGCGCCAGCGCCCCAGCCGCGCCATTCTGATATTGGTTTTATTGAACCCACTCAAGAGGAGTTTTCCGGTTTTATTTTTAAAATTCAAGCGAATATGAACCCGGCTCACCGGGATCGGATTGCCTTTATTCGTGTCTGTTCCGGAAAATTTACAAAAGGGATGACGGTGACGCTGGCAAGAACCGGTAAACCGATCAAGCTTTCCCAGTCGACGCAATTTTTGGCCAGTGAACGGATGAATGTGGAGGAAGCGGTTAGTGGCGACATTATCGGATTATACGATACGGGTAAATATCAAATTGGCGATACCCTTGTAGAAGGGAAGCAATTGTTCCATTTTGATCCATTGCCGCAATTTACCCCGGAATTATTTGCGCGCGTCCGGGCGAAAAACGTAATGAAACAGAAGCAGTTTTATAAAGGGATTCATCAGCTCGTCCAGGAAGGGGCGATCCAGTTATACAAGACAAAGTTTGAAGATTTTATTTTAGGTGCTGTGGGTCAGCTACAGTTTGAAGTATTCGAAGCTAGGATGAAAAATGAATACAATGCCGATGTGCATATGGAGTATATGGGAGAGAGAGTCGCCCGCTGGATTAAGGGGAATCAGGTGGATGAAAGATTGAATTCCTCCCGCAGCATGCTCGTCCGTGATCGCTTTGATCAACCGGTCTTTTTATTTGAAAACGAGTTTGCACTGCGCTGGTTTCAGGATAAACATCCGGACATCGAACTTTATAATCCGATGGACGATAAAAACGGTTAATCCCATCTTTTGTACTAAATGCAATCTTCATCTAAAT
>CALGAD010000081.1 GCA_937951955.1 uncultured Bacillaceae bacterium | reverse complement strand
GAACAATTTTAAACATTAATGATGGATGGAAGTTTATTCGCCAGGATGAACAGGATGCCTGGAAAATGACATATACGGATCATCATTGGGAAGAAATCAAAATTCCCCATACGTGGAATGCCGTGGATGGAGCGAACGGAACCGAATATTATCAAGGAGCTTGTTGGTATCGAAGAGAATTTACTCTTGATCCAGTTCTGAAAGGGAAGCGAATTTTTATCGAATTTCATGGTTCGAACAGCATCACCGATGTATACGTGAATGAACAATATATTGGTCAGCATCGCGGTGGATATTCGCTTTTCCGTTTTGACATTACCGATGCAGTTCGATTTGGTGAACGAAATATTTTGTCTGTAAAAGTGGACAACACGATCGTTGATGATGTTTATCCGCAAAAAGCCGACTTTACCTTTTTTGGCGGTATTTATCGAGATGTGAATATCATTGCCGTTCATCCAGTACATATTGATTTGCGCGATTACGGTTCCAGTGGCGTTTATATTATTCAGGAGGAAGTGAATAAAGAACGGGCGCGATTAATCATTCAAACAAAATTGGCCAATACATCGAGCGAAGATAAAAAAGTTCGTCTCTGGATCGATATTTTAGATGATAATGATAACACCGTCACGTATATGCCAAAAGAAGTGACGATTCCAAAAGAAGAAACAATTACGGTGAAATTGCCAGTTTCCATCGATAAACCTCATCTCTGGCATGGCAAAGAAAATCCGTATTTATATAAAGCGAAAGTATCATTAGTGAGTTACAACGATACCCTTGATGCGGTCACGATTCCTTTTGGTGTGCGGTATTTTTATGTTGATCCGGAAAAAGGTTTCTTCTTAAATGGTGTCCATTATCCGCTGCGCGGGGTTTCCCGACACCAGGATCGGAAAGATAAAGGTTGGGCCCTTTCGCATGATGATCAGAGGGAAGATATGGAAATCATCAAAGAAATTGGTGCGACTTCGATTCGCCTGGCTCACTATCAGCACGACCAATTTTTCTATGATTTATGTGATCAAGAAGGAATGGTTGTTTGGGCAGAAATTCCGTTTATTTCGGTTATGGGAAAGTCGGATAAAAATGGAGAGAATGCCAAACAGCAATTGATCGAGCTAATTCGGCAAAACTTTAATCACCCTTCCATCATGTTCTGGGGGATTCAAAATGAAATTCAAATTGGCGGTGAACGTCCCGAAGTCCGTCAAGTCGTGCAAGAACTCAATGAATTGGCTAAGAAAGAAGATCCGACAAGATTTACGACACAAGCAAATGTCATGTTTGTCCCGGATACGGATGAATATAACGATATTACGGATGTGTTAGGCTATAACAAATATTATGGCTGGTACAACGGGAAAGCCGAGGATTTTGCAGGATGGATTGACGGTTTCCATAAGAAAAATCCGCATGTTCCCCTTTGTATTTCGGAATATGGTGCCGAAGGAATTATCGAATATCACAGTACCGAGCCCAAGGTGAGAGACTATTCAGAGGAATACCATACTTTCTATCATGAAACGGTATGGAAAATTTTTGAAAAACGGCCATTCCTCTGGGGGACCTATGTCTGGAATATGTTTGATTTCGGCTCGGCCATTCGCGATGAAGGCGGCGTTCAAGGAAGAAACAATAAAGGCCTTGTCACGTACGACAGAAAGATTAAAAAAGATGCATTTTATTTATATAAGGCACATTGGAGCGATGAAAAGTTTGTCCATATCACAAGTAAACGTTTTGTTGATCGCGCGGATGATACAATAATGCTTAAAATCTATTCCAATTGCAATCAAGTTACGTTATTCGTGAATGGAGAAGAAATTACCTCTAAAAATAGCGAGGAAAAAATATTTGTTTTCGAAAATGTCAAGTTGAGAGATGGCTTGAACGTGATTCGGGCTGTTGCCCGAGCTGAAGGAGTCACTTGTGAGGATGCGGCGGTCTTTAACAAAGTGGATGAGCCGAATCCAAGTTACGTCGCCCCTGTCGGTGAAACAGGGATAGCGGTTGAGAACTGGTTTGAAATGCCGGATGTCGGTGATGTGGAAATCGAGGAATTGGAAATTCCAGAAGGAGTCTTTTCAACCCGGAGTTCGTTACGGGAAATCTTTGACAATGAAGAAGCGAGAGCAATTTTTATAAAGTATTTTGGGGATATCGAAGAAAAACCGCTATTTTCCATGATGATGGATTTAACGGTAGAACAAATCGCCACATTGGCTGAAGATGTGTTTACTGAAAAAGTCATGTATTTGTTAAATAAGGAATTAATGAAAATAAAAAACTAATTAAGGAAGAATAATTTACTCAAATAAGCTGCGAATTTACTCAAAAAATCGATGAAATTGCTCAAATAAAATGCTGATTTACCCAAAAAAAGACTAGATTTACCCGAAAAAACTGCGAATTTACTCAAATTGAGACTAGAAATACTCAAAAAGAGATAACATTTGCCTAAATAATTGATGGAAAAAGAATGATTTATATATTTTTTCTCATTGGGGGGTATATCTATGGGCAAGCAAAAATATGAAATGAAAGAGTTAATCGGCAAAGGGAAAACGGCGGAAATTTATGCTATCGGTCTCGGCAATTGGGAATCTGCATGTTAGAGAATATTTTATTTGTAAAACAAACAAGGAATTTTTTACAAACAAATGGAATACATAAATAACGGTGTCATTTTGTTGAGGTAGGGATGGGAATGCTAAAAAAGTTCGATGAGCGTTTGGATTACACGTTATTATTTATTTTATTGCTATTTTTCATTGTCAGTATATTTTCTTTAAATAAAGCCCATGAGCTAGGGTTGACGGATCGAAATTATGCTTACCAGCAGGCCATCTTTTATGGACTGTCGCTCATTCCTTTTACTGTTATTCTCTTTATAAATAAAGAAGTTTTTAAGAAAACAGCACCATTTATTTATTTGCTGGCCCTCCTCCTCTTAGCCGGTATCCTGATTCCATCGAAAATCACCCCGGTGATCAATGGGGCTAAAGGATGGTATCAAATTGGGGGGGCTGAAAACGGAGTCGGCGGGGTTTCAATTCAGCCTGCGGAATTAATGAAAATCGGTTTAATTATGGGCCTGGCATGGGTGCTCCATAAACATCGGTATAGAAAGTCCATATTTAATGAAATATATCTCTTGATCAAATTAACGATTCTTTTTGCACCGGTTGCGTATATTATTATACAATTTCCCGATTTAGGCAGTTTAATATCCCTGTTTGCCATTTTTCTAAGCATGATTTTCGTATCAAAAATCCGCCTGTTTACGATGATGACATTCGTATTTTCGCTTCCAGCAGCCGGGATCGGTACACTCATGTATCTGTACTTTAAAGATGAACATTATTTTTTTAATGAAATCGTCATGAAGCTTCCCGATTATATGCAAAAGCGATTTTACGGCTGGCTCAAGCCGGATGAATATTACAGTGAGGCAGGCTTTCAGTTGCAACAGTCCTTAATCAGTATTGGTTCAGGGAAACTAACCGGTATGCCGATAACCGACTATATTCCTCCCGTTCCTTACGTATATTCCGAATCAATTTTTATCGTAATCGGCTTTTCGACCGGATTTATCGGCAGTGTGTTTGTCATCTTGTTATACTTTTTATTGCTGTATCGGATTGTAACGAATTGTATAGAAATACAGGATCCTTTTGGGAAATACATTGGAACCGGTGTGGCCGGGCTGATCACCTATCAAGTTTTTCAAAATATCGGGATGAGCATTGGTCTTTTGCCGATTACGGGACTAGGCTTACCTTTTATAAGCTACGGGGGCAGTTCATTAATCGCGTTCATGATCTGCATTGCTCTCATCTTGAATTTTAAAATTTATGAGGAAAAGTATATGTTTTCCGGGGAAAAAGAAGTGGAGGGGTAGCAGTGTGAATTCCGGAGGCGCGAAAGGAAAGTGTCTTTTCGCGAAACCGCATGGAATAATCGCGAAAACAAGAGATCATTTTGCCAGAACTTATAGCTGTAATCGCGAAAAAAGGTTCCTGAACCGCGAGACGAATCAATGTATTCGCGAAACAATCCGTTGAAAATGCGAAAGTTTGAAATGAATTTCACAAAAATATGTATCTAATAATTGGCATGAAAGTAAAAAAGGACAGGGCATCTCACAAACTCTTGTGAAATGCCCTGTTTTTTTATTCTTGGAACACGTTGAAGCTCTCCCAGAGATCTTCCAGTTGTTCCAGTCGCGTTTTTACCTTTTCCTGTTCGCTTCTCGTTACCGCCGTAATCAAGGCATTGATGATGCTTAATGGTGCGACAAACGAATCGATGAACGAGTTAATATCCACCGAAGTAAATAATTGAATATCACCTAACGGGGCGAGGGGCGACATGATATGGTCGGTGATGACTAATGTTTTCGCGCCGCGGGTCCGTACGTAATTCAAGATATCGACTGTCCGTTTCGTATAGCGGGAGAAGCCAAGAGCGATAACCAAATCGTCTTTGCCCATATCCAAAAGATGCTCGGAAACTCCATCGGCCTGGCGGATCAGTTCGGTATTTTGTAAAACAAGATCAAGATAAAATTCTAGAAAAAGTCCGATACTTTGCGCACTGCGGTAGGCAACAATATAAATGCGTTTCGCTTCAATAATTGCCTGAACCGCTGCTTGAAAATCTTCCTGATCCAGGTTTTCGAGTGTCGTCCGGATATTTTGCATGTCATCACGCAACACTTCTTCCCAGACCGAATCCGGAGAATTATTGCCATCTTTCGTCGTTTTTTCAAACCGTTCCGCGGACGTCCATTTCCGTTTCAATGCTTCCTGCAGATGCCACTGAAAATCCGGGTAGCCCTGGTAGCCGAGAAATACGGCAAAGCGAATGACCGTTGCTTCACCGACCCCGACATTTTTCGCCAATTTTGATGCGGTTAAAAAGGGTGCGACATCCGGGTTTTCGATGATATAGTTAGCAATTTTTATCTGGGATTTACTCATCTGATCGCGCTTTTCAATAATTTTATCATAAATCGTATTGGCCAACGCCTTCTCACCCCAACCTGTACTGATGCATTAAACGGTTTTAAATTTTTTCTGTGAGTACTTTTTCATAGGCATCCAAAGTTTTCTCTAATTCTTTTTCTCTATGGAATACAGAAATGCTGTAGCGGTTCAAAGGTTTTGTATAAATTCCTTCTTGCAATAAATTATAATCTAAAGTTTTCCGCATTGCCAGGTCGCTATTTTGCAGCTCCCGGTAATTCCGTACCTCATTTTCATAGATGACGACATTAAATATCGTACCTAATCCAGTGGCCTTCATCGGAATGCCCTTTTTGAAAAACAGTTGTTCCAGGGACGATTTCAGTTCCTCGGCATATTCCAGTGTGTGATTCCCGTCCTCTTCTAAAATATCAAGTACTGTATGGGCTACTGCCAGAACGGTTGGATGTCCGTTATAGGTGCCGCTATGGAACAAGACTTCGCTTGCCTTTGACTTTTTACTTTGACTGATATCAAAAACATCAGCGGAAGCGCGCGGAGCACTTTCCATCATGATTTCCCGTTTTCCACCGACAATACCGAAGGGGAATCCGCCTCCGATGACTTTTCCTAAAGTGGTTAAGTCGGGCTTGACGTTGTAATACCCTTGCGCTCCCCCGATGCCGATACGGAAGCCGGTTTTCACCTCATCAAAAATTAACACGATCCCTAATTCTTTGGTAATTTTTCGCAATCCTTGCATAAATGTATTGGTAGCAGGAATAAATCCACCTTGAACGGGTTCGAGAATTACCGCTGCAATTTGATCCTGATGTTTTCGCAATATTTCTTCGGTGCTTTCTAAATCGTTAAAGGGCAGGATGAACGTATTTTTCTGGTAATACGGATCGATTCCTTTCGATTCTGGAACCGCACGCGGGGCGTGTTCCGGTCCCATCTCCTGTTTATCAGGGTTAATACTGAACAGCACCTGGTCGTATCCGCCGTGATAATGACCTTCAAACTTAGCGATGGCATTTTTTCCGGTATACGCGGCCGCCAGACGAATCGCCAGCAAAGTTGCTTCTGTTCCTGAATTCGTATAACGCAATAATTCCATACTTGGGTAGTACTGTTGAATTCTTTTACCAAGGGTGACTTCCAGTTCGTGCGGGGTGCCAAAAAGATTTGTTCCATCTCTTTCCATTTGCTGGATAATGGCTTCCTTGATTTTCGGATGACCGTGACCCACCATCAACGCACCGTAAGCCAGTAAATAATCCACATACTCATTTCCGTCGACATCGGTCAAATACGCGCCACTACCATGATTCATCACAATCGGATACGGATCAAAGGATTTAATGTTCGCCGTTACGCCATTCGGAAGGACCTTTTTCGCCTCTTCCATCATGTGGAAGGATTTTACCGTACGGGCATAATAATCCCACTCGGGTAAGGAAGGACGGGCAAGCGCCACCATCAACACCTCTTTAATGAAATTTTTCATTCCTTAATTAAAATGCTTTGAATCTTTTACTTCATTATAAGCGATAATCATCATTTTGTGAAGGGAAAATTTCAAATATTTTCTAATGTATAAATTTTTCCTTCATTTTAGGATTGTGCTGTTTCATTCACAATTAGTTGCGGGCGAATATTTGATCGCTCAATGCAAAATTTTGAAATTACGAAGAAAAAGGAAAATGATTTTCAGCAATTGTCAGTCAAATTCTGCTAAAATAGTAGAATGGAAGGGTATAGCAAGGAACCGCCTGCTTCCGTGTGATTGTTTATAGGCTTATTTGAAAGAAAATTTCAATATTTTAATTGCCGTGGGAAATAACGGATTTTCCCAAAAGTTTTTACTGGTAAGAAAGTAAATGAAAGCTAGTATACAAGATTTGTGAAAAAATACATATTCATGTTCAGGATGTATCAAATATTTTTAACCGAATCCCGGGTAATGATGACGAACATAAAGGAGTAAGAAGTGTGATGGATATTGGCTAGTTTAAAAGTAAAATTAAAACAAGGGACGGTCCATCTCCTGGATCAATATTTTACAGGGGAATTTCTTAATTATAGGGATATTATTCGCATAACGATTCCGATTTTGGTCGACCAGGCGTTCATCGTGATCATGAGTTTATTAAATACGGCAATGATTTCATCTGCTGGAATGGCAGCCGTAAGTGCTGTTAATATGGTTGACTCTATCAATATTTTTTTAATCCAGGTGTTTATTGCCGTTGCCACCGGTGGGACCGTAATTGTTGCCCAGTTTAAAGGTAAAGGGAATATGGAGATGGTGGCGAAAACGACGGCACAGTCGATATTTGTTGTCAGTTTGTTTTCCATTGTGCTCAGTGTGCTCATGATCGTCTTTAATGAGTCCGTTTTAAGCTTATTGTTCGGTAGTGCCGAGCCGGTGGTTTTACAAAATGGGAAGTTGTACCTCATCGGCAGCAGTCTTTCCTATCCATTTTTCGCTATTTATCAAGCGGTCACCGGTGCTTTGCGGGGTGTTGGTGATACGAAACCCGTATTAGGTTTATCGTTAATGATGAATGTGCTCAATACGCTATTAAATGTTTTATTTATCACAATGTTACATTTGAGTATTACCGGTCTCGTTATTTCTGTTTTGACAGCAAGAATATTAGGCATGATCGCCTCACTCATTTATTTAGTTAAATTCAATGAGACGATAAAATTTAAAATCCGGAATATTTTCAACCTTGATTTTTCAATACAGAAAAAAGTGCTGTTTATCGGTATTCCCTTTGCTGCAGAGCAATTATTTTTTAATGGCGGAAAACTGTTGACACAAACTTTCATCGTTCAACTCGGGACACTGGCAATCGCGACCAATGCCATTGCCAACAGTTTTGTCCTGCTGTTACAAGTCGGTCCTATCGCTCTATCGATTGCCATCGTTACCGTGGTCGGTCAAAGTTTAGGTAGAAGAAACATAGCCGATGCCCGCAAATTTGTTAAATCGTTTAATATGCTTGGTGCGATTTTATTTATTATCGCAGCTGCCATCGTCCTGCCTTTGTTTCCGTTATTGATTCGCTTATTTAATCCGGCGCCAGAAATTATTCCATCCATTTTTATGCTTGTCTTGCTATGTGCGGTAACCCAGCCCCTTTTCTGGTCACAAAGTTTTATTTTACCCTCTTCCTTACGGGCAGCAGGGGATTCAACGTTCACAACGATTACTTCATTACTGACGATGTGGTTAATTCGGGTTATTTTAGGTTATGTATTGGGGATTGTTTTCGGATTTGGCATTATCGGTGTATGGAGTGCCATGGTGATTGAATGGGTCATCAGAGGGACGATATTTATATGGCGTTTCCGCGGCGACAAATGGTATGCCCGGGAACTTGTTTAGTATAAATAGCGCAATGAGAGCATGGAAAGATTTTTACAGCTTTCTGTGCTCTTTTTTATTTTCAAAAAGATTTCCAATGTTGCGCTGCACCTCATAAGATTTTTTCTACAATCGGTCATCCCGGTGAGCAACCCGAATTTACTCGCTCTTTTGAACGGTCTTTATTTACCCCATTTTTGGCTTACGTATACAGCTAGAAAATTTTCTCCGGGAAAAAATACCCAAAAAGGATAGAAATTTTTTGGTTTGATTTGCCAATAAAAAGGAATTTGGAGGAAATGGGAGCATACGGGAGGATATCAGAGGGATTTTTAGTTTTGTAGACAATCTTTTGAATTCATCCTTATCAATTTAGTCATATGAAAATTTATGTACAGTTTGTGAACTTTTAATCTTCCGCTGTTTTTTATACAATAAAAACTATATTTCAAGAAGGTATTTTATTTGGAGGTGCTATTTTGCTTAAGTTCGAACACGTTTCGAAAGTATATAAAGGAAAAAAGCGAGCAGTCAATGATTTAAATTTTGAAATTGAAAAGGGGGAATTTATTGTTTTAATCGGCCCGAGTGGTTGTGGAAAAACAACGACGATGAAAATGATTAACCGCCTCATTGAACCGACATCGGGAAAAATATACATCGATGGCGAAAATATTTTAGAGATGGATCCCGTTCGGTTGCGGCGGAAAATCGGTTATGTGATTCAACAAATCGGTTTATTTCCTCACATGACGATTGAACAAAATATTTCCCTTGTTCCCCGTCTGTTGAAATGGTCCCCAGAAAAACGCCGGAAGCGAGCGGAGGAATTATTAGACCTCGTCGATATGACTCCGGACTACCTGGATCGCTTTCCCCATGAATTAAGTGGTGGTCAGCAGCAAAGAATCGGTGTCTTGCGAGCCCTTGCAGCCGATCAACCATTAATTTTAATGGACGAACCCTTCGGTGCTCTGGACCCGATCACGAGGGATTCGTTGCAAACGGAATTTAAGAAATTACAAAGAAGGCTTGATAAAACCATTGTTTTTGTTACTCACGATATGGATGAAGCATTGAAACTCGCCGATCGGATTGTCATCATGCGTGACGGCAGTATTGTCCAATTTGATACGCCGGATGAGATTTTACGCAATCCCGCGAATGAATTTGTTGAGGAATTTATCGGTAAGGATCGGCTTGACTCCCAGCGTCCCCAGGTACAAACAGTAGAAGAGATCATGAATCCCCATCCAGTTACAGTCACCGGAGATGTTTCCCTATCAGAAGCGATTAGAAGTATGAAACAACATCGCGTTGATTCTTTGTTAGTAGTGAATGAGAATCAGCAATTGGAAGGTTATATTGACTTCGGCATCGTAAATGAAGCCCGTTCAAAAGCAAAAACCGTGGCCGATGCGATGCTGCGCAATGTTTATAAAGTGGAAAAGGGTACCCTTGTTCGCGATACAATGCAGACTATTTTAAAAAGAGGTTTGAAATACGTGCCCATTGTGGATGAAGAAAACAAGCTAGTCGGAATTATTACCCGGTCGAATCTTGTAGATGTTGTTTACGATTCGATATGGGGCGACTCCCAAGCGAACGGTTTGTAAGGAGGAGATGGTTTGGATACATTTATACAATTTTTTAGTGAAAATGGTTCGGATTTTCTACTGAAAATGTGGGAACATATCTATATTTCAATTATTTCCGTCATTCTCGGAACAGTTCTCGCTGTTCCCTTAGGAATACTTCTGACCCGGATTCAGAAACTGGCCAATGTGGTGCTCGGAGTGATCGGAATCCTGCAGACGATACCGAGTTTTGCGATTTTAGCGTTAATTATTCCTTTGCTCGGCGTCGGGAAAATGCCTGCCATTGTTGCTTTATGGATTTATTCGCTAATGCCGATCCTGCGAAATACGTATATTGGCATCCACGGAGTGAATAAAGATTTGAAGGAAGCTGGAAAGGGGATGGGGATGACCCAGTGGGAACAAATTACCCTCGTAGAAATTCCTTTAGCGATGCCGGTGATCATGGCAGGGGTTCGTCTGTCCACCGTGTTTGTGATTGGCTGGGCGACATTAGCCTCTTATATCGGTGCTGGCGGACTGGGCGATTATATTTTTAGTGGTATGAACCTGTACCGGCCGGATTTAATTCTTGCCGGAGCGATTCCTGTGACAATCCTTGCATTACTAACGGATTTGTTTTTAGGAAAAGTCGAGGAATGGGTGACGCCAAAAGGGCTTAAAGGGATGAAAGCCCGTGTTTAGGAAGGAAGCGTTTATGGTGAAATTACGAAAATCGATACTCGCCGTGTTAGTTGCTGTGTTTCTGCTTTCTGGTTGTTCCTTACCCGGTTTAAGCGGGGCGCCGGAAGATACGATTCGGATCGGCACATTAAATACGTCTGAGTCGCAAATCATGGGTGAGATGATACGCCTCATGATCGAACATTATACGGATTTAGATGTCATGATGGTTAAAAACCTCGGTACCGCAACGGTACAACATCAAGCGATGCTTGAAGAAGCAGTGGATATCACGTCGACCCGCTATACCGGAACGGATTTAACCGGTGCCCTGCAAATGGATCCGGTAAAGGATCCGGACGAAGCTCTGGCGATCGTCCAGAGGGAATTTCAAGAACGATATGATCAGACCTGGTTTGATTCGTACGGGTTTGAAAATACGTATGCCTTTACGGTCTCGAAAGAGCTTGCCGCAAAATACAATTTGGAAAAGGTATCTGATTTAGAGCCGTTAGCTGATGAATTGCGTTTCGGGGTCGACAATCACTGGATGCATCGGGAAGGAGATGGCTATCAAGGGTTTATTGAAGCGTATGGATTTGAGTTTCCAAATATTTACCCGATGCAGATCGGTCTTGTTTATCAGGCATTGGCGAATGATGAAATGGATGTTGTTCTTGCATATTCCAGTGATGGCCGGATATCGGCTTTCGATTTAGTGATTTTAGAGGACGATTTGCGCTTTTTCCCTCCTTACGATACTTCGATGGTCGCCCGGAACGAAATATTACGCCAGCATCCGGAATTAAAAGAGATATTATCGAAATTGGCGGGAACGATAACTACCGAGAAAATGCAACAGTTAAACTATGAAGCGGACGGAAAAATGCGGGAACCGGTCGTGGTTGCCCGGGAATTTCTCGAAGAAAATAATTATTTTGAGGAGGGGAACTAGTGGAGATCCTGCAAGATTTATTACTTTATTACACTCATAATGCGTGGTATGTGCTGGAACAGTTTGGCCGGCAGTTTCTCATGTCCGCCTATGGTGTTTTGTTTGGCGCTCTAGTCGGAATTCCCGTCGGTATATTTATCGCCCATTATAAAAAGCTGAGTCCGTGGGTGATTTCACTAGCGAATGTTATTCAAACGATCCCCTCCCTGGCCATGCTGGCGGTCTTGATGCTCGTGCTCGGTTTAGGGCCGAATACAGTAGTCTTTGCTTTGTTTTTGTATTCGCTGCTTCCTATCATCAAAAATACGTATACGGGTATTCATCAAGTCGACCCGTCAATGATTGAAGCAGGTAAAGGGATGGGGATGACCCGGTTCCAAATTTTACGCATGGTGGAGCTACCATTAGCTTTATCGGTGATTATGGCAGGCTTGCGCACAGCCCTTGTTATCACAATCGGGATTGCAACAATTGGCACATTTATCGGGGCAGGCGGTCTTGGGGATATTATTTTACGGGGAACGAACGCCTCGGACGGTACGGTGATTATTTTAGCAGGTGTCATCCCGACCGCATTAATGGCTGTCATCGCCGATTGGTTCCTTGGCTTATTGGAACGGAAGCTTGCACCCGGGAAAAAGCGTAATGGTTTGATATCGATCGGACATGAATAAACCTTAAAATATGAGCATCCAGAAAGCTGACAACTGCCAGCTTCCGGATGCTCTTTTTTTATAAAGGACCTTGCAGAAATGGTTTTAAAGACAAAGCAGAAAAGACTTATTCCGCTTTTACAATAAACCTTCCTGTTCGAATAAATAAGAATAGGGGATATCGAGGAAAATAAAAAGTTGATCCGTTAATGGATAGGAGAAAGTCCGAATCTGTTCATTGCGGTCGATGTCCGTATATAAATCGGATAAAATCCCCCGTTTTTCCACAGTCATTTTGGCGACATTTTCGAAAAAGTAAGGACGCCAGCTCCAGTTTTTATGACGACTTTCAGGATGGAGTTCCCACTTTCCGTCTTTATTTTTTTCAATATTACTGGATAGTTGCAAACCGGTATGATCCGTTATGTAGATACGGAAAGTAAAATCGTCGCAAGCTTTTGCCACTTCCTGGATAATTTCATCGTAGTGATCTTGTCGATCGATTTTCGCTAAAATCGTTTTGAGTTGTTGGTTAATTTGCAGGGCAACATCGATTTGCGCCTGGATTTTTTTGCGTTCATATTCGACAAACATCTGGAAATCTTGCTGTAAGGTTTCCTTACAAATGGTCGGCTCCACAAATTCTGCTTGTGGTGCTTTTAAATAACTGCCCTGATAAAAGCGGCCGCCATTTTGCCAGGCATGATGCAGCTGGCTGTATGTAGAAATTCCTTTAAACATAATTGTGGCGCCAATTTTTTGTGACAGTAACGTAAGGGAATAATGGATATCCCGGTATAACTGGGGCAGCCCTTCACGATTGAGAAAACTCAAATCAATTTTAACGATATTCGGCATTAGATAAGCCAGGCGTTCCAGGTTGCCGTTTTTCAAACCGATATGATCGAGCGCCACGAGAATACCGAGGGATTTCAAATAGTTGAACAATACCCGTACAGCATCGATTTCTTCTTGAGGAAATTCATCGCGTAATTGAATAACGATTTTATTGAATTGAACCCCTCGTTCTTTATAACCCTCTAATATATTTAATAAACCTTCACCCCGGTCTTTTAAAATGATATGGGAATCATAGTCGAGAAACAAAAAAAGGGACGGTTCGTCTTGTTCTATGTAATAATCCAGTGACTTTTTGATAATTACATGATGAATCTCCTGACGAAATTCTTCTGGAATGGATGGATCCTGAAAAAACCAATCGAGCGATTCTAGTTCATCTTCTGCTTTATTAAAGTATGGAAAAACATCGTAACCGACAACAAGATGTGTGTCGGCAATGAAAACAGGTTGATAAAGCGGGGTGACATGGTTTTGATTGAGCATGATATCGACTGGATCCATTTCATGCACCTCCAAAGCTGTCTCTATATAGTATTATAAGATAGTTTTTTTAAAAGGTAAGAATTGAAAATGATTTAAATATTTTTAAAGGATCTGTAAAGAGGTGACTGATGAATCTAAAGGAACATATAAAAAACGCAAAGGTAAACAGCCTTTGCGTTCGTTACTACATTCACATATTATTCTGAACGAGTTTTATCCGCCGAGAAATAGATCGATAATATTGCTGGCTGCTGAACTTTCCCTTACATACAGTTCAGCATAACCGCAGTTTTTGCAGTAAACAACGGTGAAATGATTGTGCTGCACATCGAAAATTTTCGATAAACCCGTTCCACTCGTCGCGATTTCTTTTGTCCCTACTTGAGTATGGCCACATTTAATGCATCCTTTTTGTTCCATTTGTTCGCCTCCAAAATTATTATCCCTTTTCATTAGGATGGCTTCTTCGATGTGTTTTTATTTTATGTTTCAATGCCACCAATGTCTCTTTTCTCGCTGTCAATCACATGGCATTATTCATCCATAATTCTATCTTAACAGGTTGATTCCGCGAGGATTGTTAAAATATTGTCGATTCATTGAATTTGCTTAGTTGGTAACATGTACCGGTACTTTGTTAAATTAAAAATATGGGAGTATATATTGATTTAACAATTATTGATAATGAAAAATCGATCGATATAAAAATCTAGCGGTTTTGTATGAAGCCGGTGAATTTGAGTCAGCTTTCCCCATGAAATAAGTAGTTGTTTTCTTAGAGGCAGGGGGAGACATTTACAATAGATATGTTTGTGTTCGTTAAAGTGGATCTCCCCCGTTATGATAGATTTAGAACTAAACGAATTTAAAGACGGTTTTAACTCTTCTTGATCATTCCAGAAGTTTTTTATGAGGTATTTTCTGTTTTTTCTTTGAAGAAACTTGCTTTCGACGGTTGGAGCACGACGGAAAAAAGGATGAGTGCTAGCAACATACCGATTGCCGCAAACGTTAAACAGACGAATTGCAAGGAAAACCATTCGGCAAAAAATCCTAAAACGAGCGTTAAACCGATTTGTATTAATCCCTGTACGATTTCGGCAATACTGCCTAGCCGCCCCATGATCTGGACAGGGACGTTGTTTTGAAAAAAAGTCGCGTAGCCAGCGTTGGCAAACGATATGAAAAAACCTAAAAAGACAAATGCCGCCGTTGCGGTTAAAAAGTTAAAAGATGAAAAGAAAAGAACATAGCCAATCGAGGTTAACAACATACCGCCACCGACATAGTATTTTAAAGCAATTTTATTGGCAAGAAGGGCGGCAAAAAATGAGCCGGCAATTAAGCCACCACCCGTCATACTGACGATAAAACCGTAATCTTGATCCGATAAATGCAACTTCAGTTTAATGTAAGTCAGTTCCTGGGAATCTAAAGCAAACCCGATGAGCATGGCACTCTGAAATAATAAATAGACGAGGGTAAAAAAGCGTACGGTCCGCGCAAAATTCATAATCACTTGCCAATCCTTCATAAGCGTTTGCCAGCGGAGCGGTTCACGGACGGATGAAGGGACCTCATCCACATCTGGCAGCAGAAAGATTAAAAATGCACAAACAAAAAAGGTGATGGCATTAATAAAAATACAAATGTCGGTTCCAAAATACATGATGAAAATTCCGGCGATGGCGGGGCCGAGTAACATTGCCCCGGAACTTGTCATCTCTAAAAGAGAATTGAATCGTTTGCGTTTTTCCTGGGGGACTAACTTTGTAATATAGACGACGGATGCGGGTCGGAAAAACGCGCCAAATATATTGATGATTAATAGAAGAAAATAAACAAGCCACAAAGATTCGATAAAGGGAATCAAAAATACTAATAATCCTCTTATCACATCTGTATAGATCAGGATTTTCCGCTTATTCATCCGATCGATCATGCTGCCTGACCAGGTATTCGTAAGTAAAACCGCTAAAGGCCGGATAATAAACAGTCCGGCAATAGCAGCGGGGGATCCCGTCATATGTAAAATAGCAAGATTTAGAGCAATTAAATACATCCAGTTTCCCAAGTATGATATCCCGATTCCGGCAATTAACAGCAGGGGATTTTTCCAAGCTCCCATTCCCTTCACGCTTCCTTAAATCACTATATCCGCAAATTAATTTTTTGCACAATTCTTAATAAGACGTGTGTTTGGTTGCCAAACTGTCCTCACAATTAGTTGTTCCACAGCTGTTTCTGACAAGTAAATACAATCCATTTATGCTTCGATCATCCGGTTTGTTTAAAAAATTAACCGATTTTTCCTAATATTACCTTTTTTTACGGGTAATCGCCAGAGCCTTTCGTATGTTTTCCAGGGATTTTTTGCTTTCTTCTTCGTTATGATACATGGCGGAAACGTACAGAATATCAATCACGGTTAAATAAAGGATCCGGGCGGTTAATGCTTCCGAACGAAAGGCGGACTCTTCTGAATACACGACGAAGGACACATCGGAAAGTTTGACTAACTCCGAATCAGGATTGCCGGTTAAAGTGATGATTTTCGTATCATTTTCGCGTAAGAGTTTGGCGATTTCAATCGTTTCCAATGTATCACCAGAATGGGAAAAAAGAAATACGCAATCATCTTTAGTAGATTTCGCTGCCTGAGCAAGCTGCATATGGTAATCGGCAATATAATTGCACTGAAAGCTCGTTCGTAAAAATTTATGGTAGGAATCAAGTGCAATGACCGAAGAAGCCCCCTGACCAAAGAAATGAAGACACTTTGCGGAATAAATTAATTGCAATGCCGTATCTAACTGTTCTTCTTTTAATGAATGGAGCAAGTTTTCCAAGAGCTGCTTGTTGGAATGGACGATTTTTTGGGCGATGACGTAGGCGGAATCGGTATTGCGAATATCTGCAAATACGACGAGTTCATCGTTGCTGCGAAAATTTGAAGCAACGGAAATTTTAAAGTCTTGAAATCCGGAAAAGCCGATTTTTTTAACGAATTTAAAAATCGTTGATTCCGAAACTTTGATTTCATCAGATAGTTCAGTGAGGGTTTTACTTACAACATCCTTGCCGAGTTGAATAAAATGTTCGGCGATCATTTTTTCTGTTTCGTTAAAGTTTTTCATGCGTGGACGCAGTAATTTTAATAAATAATTCGCTGCCATAAATCGTTTTCACCTCTCGTGAATATATTACCATACAAAAGAACAGGAAAAAATATTTTTTTAATTAACCGCTTGTGAGAAAAAATATTTTTGATATTATGTAGATATAAAGAAAAATTTTTTTTAGTGAAAGAAACTATTGGAAAAATAAATTTTAGGAGGAACTTGTATGAAAGTTGGCATCGTTGGTTTAGGAAAAATGGGATTGAATCTAGCATTAAATTTATCCGATAAACAAGTAGAAGTGGTTGGTTATGACGTCTCTGAGGAAGCACGGAAGAATGCAGCCGAAAAAAATTTGCATGTATCTCAGTCACTTGATGAATTGCTTGATCAATTAGGGGACGAAAAAATTGTTTTATTAAGTGTACCTGCAGGGGAGATTACGAACTCCCTGGTGAAAATCCTTCTGGAAAAATTACATCCAGGTGACATTATTATTGACTCCGGGAATTCCTATTATAAAGATAGTGTGAAAAATTATCACCTGGCAAAAGAAAAAGGCATCGAATTTTTAGATTGTGGTACTTCCGGTGGAATGGAAGGTGCCCGTAACGGTGCTTGTTTGATGATCGGAGGAGAGAAAGAAACATTCGATAAAGTGGAAGAACTCTTCAAAACATTAGCCTGTGAAAACGGCTATTTATATACCGGAAAACCGGGGAGTGGCCATTATTTGAAAATGATTCATAACGGGATTGAATACGGTATGATGCAGGCCATCGGTGAAGGCTTTGATATTTTGAATGCCAGTGACTACGATTATGACTTTGAAAAAGTCGCTTCTGTCTGGAACCACGGTTCTGTTATCCGTTCATGGCTCATGGAATTAGTAGAAAAAAGCTTTAAAGAAGATCCGAAACTGGAGAATATTCGCGGTGTTGTCGGGGCAAGTGGTGAAGGGAAATGGACGGTGGAAGAGGCGCTTGATTTAAATATTCCTGTGCCGGTAATCGCCAGCTCCTTATTTGTCCGTAGTGCTTCGCAAATTGAAGATAGTTTCAGCGCAAAAGTCGTTTCCACGATGCGCAATCAATTTGGCGGTCATCATGTTGTGAAACATAACGAATAATGGATATAGTTTACGTTCGAGCTGTTCATTGCTAAAGGAATTTGGAAATTCATAAACAACAATTACAACTTTTATTTTTAAAAAATCCCCCCATTATGTTTAGATAAATGAATCCGGAGCTGTCCAAAAGTTGGTCGTTACTTTTTGGGCAGCTTTTATTATTTTTATATAGCGATTCTAAAGAGAAGTGCGTACGGATTATTGCAGAAATGAACAATCACAGGGGAAAAAGCAGCCTTTCCGCTTCCTTTCCTTTCAAAAAAGGAACTTCCGCTTCGAAGAGGAAAATATAGGTGGCTTGTAAACCTTTACACACGTTTCCATCTCCTTTAGAATGAATGTATCCAAAGAAGTAATTTCTCAATTTCAATTGGAGAAGGTGATTATCGTCAATTAATAAAGGATATGTTAACGATCAGTTTGAACCTATCCAATCCTCTTGATATACTTAATAGATTGTTGTTTCGTTATATCAATATCATATATTGCTTAAGTCAAAATTATAAGGTACCTATTGAGACAAGCAATATGATGTAGAAGGTGTCGAATGACAGATGCAAAATATTCAGCTGAATAATAAAGAAATTAAAGTTCTTCAATTTTTACATGAAAATGAAAACGATTATCTTTCTAGTCACATGATCGGAGCTCATGTAGATGTTTCCGATAAAACTGCCCGAAAATATATTAATCATTTAAAAGATATTGTCAAGGAACATGGGGCAGTCATTGAGATGAAGAAAGGCCATGGCTATTCATTGACAATAACAAATAACAATCTATTCTATCAGTTTTTAGAACAAATTAATGAGAATTATACTAGTATTTCAAAAGCATCTTTCCTTGCTGAAAATTCAGATCGCGAACGCTTTATATTAAATAAATTGTTGATTGAAAATAAAGCCGGGACACTCGATGAATTAGCAGCAGAAATGTTTGTCAGCAAATCAACGGTAACTAAAGTGATTCAAAAAGTAAAAGAAAGACTTCACCATTATAATCTCGAACTGGACTATAGTCCAGAGGGAAAATTAGTGATTCAAGGATCAGAATTAGAAAAACGCCGTTTTATTTTAAACTATTTCTTTTCCCGGGAGTCTTTCGACAAATTTATGGATTTTGAACCGATCACATACCGAAAAAAAGGGTTCACCGTTGAGACTTTGTTTATCATCGTTTTAGAAGAATGTCGCAACTATAAAATTCATATTTCCGATTATCTATTGCAAAATCTAGTACTCCATCTGGCTCTAGCCATTAAGCGAATTGATGATGGGTTTGTCCTTCATGATTTTCCCATCGATTCGGAAATAAATTTTGACAAAGAATTGTTTGTTGCCGGCAAAATCGTGCAAAGGATTGAAAATACGATTGGCATTCAATTCCCAGAAAATGAAGCCAATTATATCGCCCTGCATCTCAAGTCGAAAGCCAATCAGCCTGATAATGAAAATGAAACAGCGGTCGGCGAAGTTCCGTTAAAGGAACAGTTGCTGGGAGCCATTATGGAACTGAAAGAACAGGCAGGCGTGAAACTTAAGGTAGACCAGAAACTACTTATGGGTTTGGAAACGCATTTTAAACCGCTATTGACGAGGTTGCAAATGGGTGTTGAACATAAAAATCCACTTCTTGAAGAAATCCGGAACAACTATGCTAGTATATTTGCACTGACGAAAGAATACTTTGCCAAAATGCCCGTGTTGCTACCTTATGAAGTCGATGATCATGAATGGGCCTATATCACGTTGCACGTTCTTGCCGCAATGGAGCGCTACAAACAGAATCATAAATTAAATGTCATTGTCGTTTGCTCTACCGGCCTTGGTAGTGCACAGATGTTAAAGAACCGTCTGGAAAATGAGTTTATGGGCTATATTCATATCGTCGATGTGATCAGCTATTACCAATTGACCGATGAACATTTGGAAAATATCGATTTGATTGTATCGACAATCGATATATCTGCCAGCTTTTACAATGTACCTGTAGTAAAGGTGAGTGTCTTTTTAAATAATAAAGATATTCAAGCAATCAGTAAATACATTGATAAGAATAAATTAAAAGATGCAGATTCGATACAATCATCACCTCAATCAGTGGAATTAGAAAAGCTATTTGATAAATATTTCCATGCCGATCGCTTTATGATTTTCTCCGGTCAAGTCAAGCGGGAAGAAATACTGGAAGCGATGGTGCAAACTTTAACGGATTGTGATTCCAGCGAGTTCATCGATGAATTGTTCAGGCAAATGGAAATCAGGGAAACTTTTGGTTCGATTGTATTCGCAGATGAAGTAGCGTTTCCCCATCCAGCCAGACCAATTGGGATCAATAGTGAAATCGTTGTGAGCATCGTACCAGATGGTGTTTACTGGGATGACAAACATCCGCAAATAAAATTAATCATTTTAATGTCACCATCGAAGGTTGAAAACAAGGGATTGAATGTCATTTTTAGCGCCCTGGCTGATTTTATTCAGGATGAGGGATTGAAGCAAACATTATTTACCAATCCCGATTACCGGGTGTTCAAAAAATTATTACTGTCAGTAGTGACAGGTTAAAACGAATATGAGTATGTGAAGTTTTTAAAAAGTTAAGAAGGATAGAAGTGTGAATTTTATGTCGAACAATCAAAAGCATTTCATCAGTATTGATGTCGGTACAACCAATTTAAAAATCAGTTTATTTTCCCCGGAATATGAGTTTGTCGATAAATTTCATTATTCCTATCAAAACGTATCGGTGGATGCCTTTCGCTACGAACTGGATTTTGCCGAAATCTGGCTTGCCATCCGCAACGGAATTGAAACTTTGATTGATCGTAACGGGATCAGCTGTGCGGAAATTATTTTGACAACTGCGATGCACAGTATCCAGCTGTTGGATGAAGATTTTCAGTTAAGCGGACCACTCCTCGTCTGGTCTGATAAAAGAGGAGCGGATATCGTTGAGCAATCTTCAATCAGTGAATTGGAAAGAAAATATCTCATCACCGGAACGCCTAATCACAGCATGAATCCTTTTTACAAACTAAAATCGCTGCAAAATGAATTAACCGACAAGTTCATCGGTTCACTGAAGGATTTGATTTTTTATCATCTAACTGGGAAATGGACCATTGATGTTGCCAGCGCAGCGAGTACCGGGCTTTACGATCTTTCCCATCATTCCTGGAGCAAAGAGTTGCTTTTCGAGTTAAACGTCTCTGAAAAGCAATTGCCAGAAATCGAAAGACCGGATTTTTCAGTGGAGATTCGGGAAAATCTGTTCCCGACATTAAAAGAAGGTAAGGTATACATCGGTACGACCGATGGAGTTTCATCCAATTATGCCTTCAATGCCGTTGACCGGATTGCCGTTCTTTCCATCGGCACGAGTCATGCGGTGCGGGTCGTCACAGATAGCGCCTGTCTTAATTTCGCAACGCAAAACTTCTGTTATGAAATTACGGATGGCAAATATTTAGTTGGTTATCCAAGCAATAATGGTGGCAATGTCATTTCCTGGATACTCGATACGTTTCAAATGAGCTGGGATGAGTTAAATTCCATTCTAAAGGAAAGACCGACGACAAAAGGTGTCTTTCTTCCCTTTATTAACGGAGAAAGGGCTCCCGTTTGGGATGACCAGATCAATGCTCACCTTGCCCACTTTGATCGCAGTGTAAATCGGGAAGCACTCGTTTTTACGATGGTAAGCGGTGTGATTTTCAATATTAAACATAACGTTGAAAACTTATACGAGTTATTCCCCTTCGAAAAGATTGGATTGGTCGGCGGAATCACCCGATCCCGAGAAATGTGTCAATTCATTGCTGATGTACTCGGTTTTGAAGTGCTCGTACCGGAAACACCGCAAGCGGAAACATTAGGGAGCATTGCACTCGTAAAAGGAACAAAGGGAGAGACGCAATTTTCAACGTATACTCCTGAAAAAAGTTTTGTAAGGGAATACGAAACGTATCGTCAGGTATTCCAAAAATATATCAAGTGAAAATTCTCACTATAGCAAACTGATTTTTCTAACGATGGATTTATTTCAGTTAT
>CALGAD010000080.1 GCA_937951955.1 uncultured Bacillaceae bacterium | reverse complement strand
CAATAAAAAGAAGGGGCTTGCACGATGCGAGCCCCTTCTATTCATGCTCAGATTGATAGCGAATGGCGCAGGAAATTAACGTTTTTGCTGCAATCAGCATCGCTTTTTCATTAAAGTCGAACTTCGGATGGTGATGCGGATAAGCAGGACCATTTTCCGGACGGGCCCCGGTAAAGAAGAAAGTTCCTTTTACATGTTGTAAATAATAGGCAAAATCTTCACCGACCATGCGGGGAGCAATTTCCGTCACCTGTGAAACTCCGGGAACATCTCTCGCCATCTCTGCTAAAAATTCCGTTTCCTCTTTGTGGTTAACAACGGCAGGATAGCCCTCAAAATAATCGAGTTTATACGTACAATCATTGGCGAGGCAAACACCCTGAACAATTCTTTCCAGCTCTTGTTTAACCTGGTCGCGCACCGATTCTTTGAATGTCCGGACGGTGCCTTCCAATTCAACCTGATCGGCGATAATGTTAAAGGCATTATCGGCTACGAATCTTCCCACGGAAACAACGGCCGAATCGAGCGGATTAACGCGCCGGCTAATGATTTGCTGTAATTGAACGACCAACTGGCTGGCTGTTACGATCGCGTCTTTACTCAAATGAGGTTCAGCGCCGTGGCCGCCTTTTCCGAAAATCGAAATTTTGAAACGATCGGGAGCGGCCATGATCGGTCCGGAACGAAAGCCTATCTGTCCTAACGGGTCTAATGACCAGAGATGGGTTCCGAAAATCACATCTACACCATCAAGACAGCCATCTTCAATCATACTTTTTGCTCCGCCTGGATCCATTTCCTCGGCATGTTGATGGATCAGGACGTACTCTCCACTCAATTGATCGCGAAAGGCATGTAAAGCTTTGGCTACCCCTAATAAGGTGGCCGTATGGCCATCGTGACCGCAAGCATGCATGACTCCCGGTACTTTCGACCGGTATGGAACATCTTTTTCATCTTGAATGGGCAAAGCATCGAAGTCAGCCCTTAAGGCAACCGTTTTACCTTGCTTTTTCCCCTTAATACGAGCGACAACTCCATTGCCACCGACATTCGTTTTTACATCAATTCCGTGCTCTTTGTAAAACCGGGCAATGAATTGGGCCGTTTCTTTTTCTTGAAAGGATACTTCCGGATGTTGGTGCAAGTACCGTCTTGTTTGCACGAGAAAATCGTATTCCCGGTCTAGAAATTGAAAAATCTCTGTTAGCATTTCATCTCCTCCCCTTGAGTTGAAGAAATATGACGTTGCTATTTAACCGTGAGATTTCCCCTTGAAAAAGATACTTTCGCCAAAGTTATCGGTCCGGGACCCACCTTCGCAATTTAAGCTACGCTGTGTTAATGGAAGATGTTTCTTTGTGTGATGACGGATAGCCTAAATATTCCTATTCATCTAACTTTTCTTGATATAAGTCTATATTTTAGTGAAAAAATTTTCAAACAAAATGATACGTTCGTCATTTCTCGTGTCAGGACGAATCTCCTCCTTTGAATTAACTATATACCTGTCGCTGCAAATCGGCTCCAGGTCTCCGCTTCACTAAACTAAATTGCAAAGAAACTAAAAAGAATCACGGAATTGCAGCGATTCATTCTGTATCATTTATCTGTTCTTAACGTTTTGCCGGGGCTTCACCGGGACCGTCGCTGGGCTCGTATCGTTTAATTGATAAAAGATCGGTACGAAAAATGAAATAATTGTGACGATGACAACTAATCCACCCATAACGTTAAATAAAACAGGGATGCCCCATTTTTCCGCAAGAATCCCTCCTACGAACGCTCCTAATGGAATCCCGGACTGGGCTAATAAAATCCGTACGGCAAATACCCTGCCGCGCAGTTCATCCGGAACCTTACGCTGATACAAAGTGGTGTTGTTGATATTAAAAATAATAATAAAAAATCCCATAAAAGTGATTGTAATAAGAGCAAGTGGGAACGTATGAACGAATCCCAATACGGCTAACGAGGCACCTATCATAAGCATGGAGCCGAGCATGATCGGACGCCGGTTTTTTGTCTCCTTCATTACCCCGGTTGCAATCGATGCGATGATCATGCCAAACGATAAAGCCGATGTAAATAAACCGTATTGAAAAGGACTGCCACCTATTATTTCGGTTATAAAAGGTAAATACATTGGCGAGGCGGCACCGCTAGTGAAGTTGGCCAGCATGAGCAATAATCCTACTGCTAACAACGCGGGATTGATTCGATAAAATTGCAACCCTGCTTTAAATTCCGTCCACCACGTGTCTTTGTGCTTGAAACGGCCCCCTTCTTTTTGCGGAAGAAATAATAAGATGAACCCTGCACCGCTCATCGTTCCAACTAATAAGAAAAGCACGGCTTGTGGTCCTGCCCATTCTAAAATGAACCCGCCTAAAGCAGGACCAATAAGGAACATCATTTGCATTGTACCTTCGAGCAAGGAATTTCCTTTCGTTAGTTGATCATTTGGAAGTATTTCAGCAACGTATGCCATACTGGCAGGACGGAACAGGGGCTCGGC
>CALGAD010000079.1 GCA_937951955.1 uncultured Bacillaceae bacterium | reverse complement strand
TTCAAAATTGCCGCAAAGGAAAGCCGCATCATTATGATTATGTGTATGGACCTGTTGGGGGAGAACATTTAACTAAGCCAGATGAAGTAAAGGCTTCCACCACGAAAGACCAATTAACTTTAAATACACCAAAGGCGACAAAATGTTTATTAAAATTATATGTTGTTGTACTCAAATCTGAAGAAAGGGCGTCTAAAAAGTTTATGTCCAGGGATCTGTTTCATCAAGTTAGAAATCTGAAAAATGTACGGGATAACGGCAACCTTTTTTTATTTGAAATACGCAAGGAATTAATGAAAATAGGTAACATCACTTACCATCAAGCAGACAAAATCCTTCAATCCTCTTCGGTGGCCACGCATCTCCATTCGACTCTTTTGCATGAACCACCAGCTTATTGGGCTTTTTCCATTTTATATGGAGCGCATGAGTTGTGGTACCAAAAATATGAAATGTATTTGAAGGGGAAAGGGAAATAAATAGGTAAAAGAACTGATTGTACGTATGCTATGGGGTTTCGTAATATTTCATGTTTTTTCTTATATTATTTTCGCTTTTTTAGAAATTGAGCATATAACACGGGATTGATGTAATCTTTAGAAGCAATCAGCACAAATCCATTTCGATTATCGTATACATAATATCGATCTACCAAATTTTTAATAACTTCAAAGGTATTCGGTACTTGACTATGAGTCTTTGTGATAATGTGAGACGGTATCTTTCTCCCGGTAACTTTTGCTCTTTCAGCCGCCCGGCATTTGGCACATTCGATTGGAATATCAGCTATGAAGACATAAATTTCATACCCCGCTTTTTTTAGTTTTTTTACGAGTTTTTTGTATTTTTTTGTTCGTGCCATTGTTCCTTCATACACGAAGTGTTTTCGATGGCGAATTAGCTTCTTTACAATTAGCTCACATATATCAACAGATTCTTTATGGACAAGACGAGCAGCATCATTCGGATATTTTGTTTTCAATGTTGTATATTCAGGAATGTACTCTTTTATTTCATCAGGATCGACTATTACGGCGCGTATGTTTAATTCTTTCAACTTTTTCTCGACGATGATTCGCCGCATCGTCGTCTTTCCGGAAGCTGTTCCTCCGCCGATTAGAACAGCTATTAGTCTTTCCCCCTTCCTAGGAGAAGATGCTTTCTTCAGGAACTCCATCGCAATTTTTACATGCATCCTATGACGCTTTTGCGTATATTTATTGCCTTGAATAGAATATTTTTTCTTTGTTTTTTTGAGCCCGTAATTATATCTTTTTAATTCTTTTCTTAATCGAGGATAGAAGTAAGTTTTCTCTATAATAACTTTACAAAGAGAGGGTATTTTTCTGAAATGAGACAATGCCATTAAAATTTTCAATATAAGGATCACCTTTCTCTATCTATGGATAAAAAAGAAATGGTTCGATGTTGCCATTAAGGTTAAACGAGAAAAACTGCATTGTTTGTAGAAGATCAAATGATTTGGGAAGGGAAAATAATTGATTTTTCATAATGGTAGATGATTTTAATGACCTTTTTTCTCCAGTAAGTCAATCAATACATCAACCCGATCAGTAAAAATGCCGTCTACTCCTAAGTTGATATATTGCTCCATTAATTTTTCATCATTAATTGTATACACGTGGACGAGCAATCCCTCATTGTGAATCATGGCTAATCGACTGGCGGTAGTGGTTTGATAAGGGATTCCAACACCGATGGCATACGTTTTCACTTTCTGGAAGTCTTTCTTCGATAACATCAGCGAATCATTGCGATTGAACAATTGGATAAGGGGAAGGGAGGGTTCCAATTGATAAAGTTCACGCAAGCTTTCTTCGTGAAAGGATTGAAGGATGACTTTATCAAGCCCTTTATCATCTTTTTTATGGAGAAGATCAAATTCTTGTAATTGTTGAAAAAGCGTTTCGACCATATCCGGATAATTCTCGGGATTTTTTAATTCAATGTAATAATTGACCGAATCACCAAAATGTTCTAAGACCTCTTCCAATGTAGGGATTGGAATAACATCGTATTGTTCATCACCCTGAAAGTTCGTGGCAGCATTTAATTGTTTTAATTCCTCTAATGAAAGATGATGCACATATCCAGTACCGTCCGTCGTTCGATCAACTGTCTGATCATGAATCGCTACTAAATGTCCGTCTGCAGTCATATGTAAATCTAATTCGATATAATCCGCTCCCCATTCAGCTGCCAGTTCGTATGCCGGAATCGTATGTTCCGGAAGATAGGCGGAAGCACCGCGATGTGCAATAGAAATGAAAGGAGATTTCTCCACCTCTTTGATTACTGGTTTAACCACTTCTCGTGATCCTGTTTCCGCTTCCTCATTTTTCCCGCAGCCAATTAATAAACATAAGAAAATAAGGAAACTATAAATCTTTACCATCTCTTTCATCGATCGACCTCCCCGGGGCAAAGAAAGGTTGCTATAGTGTATTCCTTAAAATGAAAATCATGCGTTATTCCAGGAAGGTATTTGTAAGATTTTGTAGAAGAAAAAATTTTCTCTAAATTAACTCTTACTTTTCCGTTTTGCGAATATACTCTTACCAGGTGGGGTTGTATCACGGCTAAGGTAGCAGGAGGGAAAGTTATGAACCTGGTTGAGTTGATCGATGTTTCTAAATCGTACGATAAGCAGAAAAATGTTCTCGATCGCATTCATCTCGAGATAAAAAAAGGGGAGTTTTTTGTCCTTGTCGGTCCGTCAGGCTCAGGAAAAAGTACGCTATTACGCATGATTGCCGGTTTAGAGGAGATTACGGGTGGGATTATCAAAATCGATGGCAACCCTGTGAATCATCTCCGGCCAAAGGATCGCAATGTATCCATGGTTTTTCAAAATTACGCTTTATACCCGCATTTGAATGTTGCACAAAACATCTTGTTTGGACTGCAGGCCAGGAAAGTGGCGAAAACCGAACAGAAAAAAAGATTGCAAGAAGCCGTTCAATTACTCGGATTAACAGAATTTCTTGATCGGAAACCCCGGGAATTATCCGGTGGGCAGAGACAGAGGGTTGCTTTAGCACGGGCAATCGTTAGCCATGCTCCTCTTTGTTTAATGGATGAACCATTGTCAAATTTGGATGCGAAACTGCGGGCGAATATGCGCATTGAAATCCGGAGACTTCAGAAAAAATTAGGACTCACGATGATCTATGTCACCCATGATCAAATCGAAGCGATGACCATGGGCGACCGGATTATGGTATTAAATGAAGGGAAAATTCAGCAGGTAGGTGAGCCGATCACTTTATATAATGAACCGGCCAATCTGTTTGTGGCTACTTTCATCGGTTCGCCGAAAATGAATTTGGGAGAAGCACGCTATGAAACGGATACGGGACAAATAGTGATTGCGAATTCGATCCCGGTACCTATACAGGGGGATGAATACAAACAAGTAATCAATCGAGAATCGTTAGTCACCGGTATCCGTCCGGAACATCTATTACCAGGATATGGAAAAAACGGTGCTGTCTATCTAGAAACGATTAATGTGGAACAGCTAGGCAATGAGACCCATTTATCTTTTGAGGTAGGCGGAGAAATCTGGACAGCTAAATGGCCTGGCCAGTGGGCGGTAAAAATGGGAGAAAGGGTTCCCCTGGACATCCGTGCGGAACGATTGCATTTTTTCGACGGGAACAGCGAGCAGCTTATAAAATCACCTCAAGTGGACATGGGGAAGGTGGTGGGAGTCGATGGTGCAAACGGACCAAAACGTGTTGAATGAAGAGTACGGGAATCAGTTTGCAAAAATCAGAAAGCGGGAGCGAAGGTTTAATTTTTTAAAGGGAATGGTTTTTCTTTCACCATCCATCCTGTTGTTTTCGATATTTCTCTTTTATCCCTTATTCCGGACGCTTTATCTAAGCTTTTTCCTGACAGACACGAGCGGGACACCGACCGTATTCGTCGGCTTTGATAATTTTATTAAAATTTTCACATCGCCTATTTTCCAAAAAAGCTTACAGTCTACCTTTCTATTTGTTTTATATACGGTACCGACCACAGTTCTTATCGGTTTGTTTTTGGCGATCATTGCCAATGAAAAATTAAAAGGTATCGGTTTTTTTCGAACGATTTTTTCATCAACAATGGGTGTATCCGTTGCTGCTGGATCCGTATTTTGGATGTTTCTCTTCCATCCGACCATCGGCTGGTTGAATCAGTTTTTGAAATTTTTCAATATGGAGCCGATCGGTTGGTTGACGGATCCCGATTGGGCACTCATTTCCGTTGCCATTACGACAATTTGGATGAATATCGGATTTACTTTTCTCATATTATTAGGTGGTCTACAATCGATTGATTCTTATTTATATGAAAGTGCGGAAATTGATGGGGCGGGTTATTTTTATAAGTTGCGCAGAATTACGATTCCGATGCTTTCGCCGACCTTGTTTTTTGTCATTACCGTTTCATTGATTAACGCATTTCAAACCTTTGGCCAAATCGATATGTTAACCCGGGGTGGACCGCAAAATGAAACGAATTTAATCGTTTATACGATTTACCAGGAAGCCTTTATGAATTACCAATATGGAGCTGGAAGCGCTTTAGCAATCATTTTGTTTATCATCATCTTTTTATTGACGTTGCTCCAATTTAAGCTCGGCGAAAGGAGGGTCCATTATCAATGAGTCTTTCGACCGGTCAAAAAGTCTTGTTTTATCTCATCTTAACGATATCGGCTATTTTAATATTCGCACCGGCGGTCATTGCCTTTATTATGAGTTTTATGACGAATCAGGAAATTTTTTCCGGAAATCTCCTTCCCCGGGCCATCCATTTTGAAAATTATCTGGAAGTGTTCAACCGCTTTCCATTGATGAATTATTTGCTGAATAGTTTTATCGTTTCTATCTCGATTACGATCGGTCAATTAATTGTAGCCAGTCTTGCCGCCTATGCCTTTACATTTATTCAATTCAAAGGGCGGGAGGTCATCTTCTTTATCTTTTTGGCGACCTTGATGATTCCGTTTGAAGCATCGATTATCCCGAACTTCCAGACGATTCGCAATTTAGGATTGTTGGATACGTATACCGGCTTAACTTTGCCGTATTTTGCTACGGCGTTTGGAACGTTTTTATTACGACAAAACTTCAAACAAATACCCATCGAATTGAAAGAAGCGAGTGAAATAGCAGGGATTGGCGATTTTCGCTTTTATTTAACTGTCGTACTGCCCATGGCAAGGACGAGTCTCGTGACGTTAGGTGTCTATGCCTTTTTAACTTCCTGGAATATGTACCTGTGGCCGCTTCTGGCGACCACGAATGAAACGGTGCGGACCGTACAAATCGGTTTGAGACAGCTCCAATCCCAGGAGCAGGTCAATGAATGGGGCATAATTATGGCGGGTGCGATCATCGTCGTTTTACCGACGTTAATCTTATTATTCCTTGGACAAAAACGACTGCAAAGGGGGCTGGCAGAAGGAGCAATCAAATGAGCAGGAGAAAGATACAGGAACCGTCAATGTCGGTTGTTATTTATGTTTAGTCAAGTGACAACTACAAATCTACCAGCTGGAACAAGCGGAGGGGATGAGCATGAAAAAGTTACGCTTCTTCTTGATTGGATTACTGACTTTTCTAATTTTAGCTGCATGCAGTTCGAGCCAGGAGACAGGGGAAGGGGAAACGAAGGAATCAGGTGAAGGAACAGGAGATGAGAAAGTGACCGTTGTCTTCTGGCATTCGATGGGAGGGGCCGGGCTCGATTCTTTAAACGGTATCGTCGATGAGTATAATCAATCTCAGGATGAAATCTTTGTCCAGGCAGAATATCAGGGTACGTATGATGAAGCCTTAACGAAGTTTCACAGTGTTGCCGGAACGGATAGTGCGCCGGCTATCATGCAAGTTTTTGAAATCGGGACAATGTCGATGATAAATAGCGGCCAAATTGTACCGATTCAAGAGTTTGTTGATAAAGATGGCTATGACATGAGTATATTAGAAGAAAATATCATTAATTACTACACGATCGATGGCAAGTTTTACTCGATGCCCTTTAACTCATCAACACCAGTTATGTACTATAATAAAGATGCGTTTCGTGAAGCAGGTCTAGATCCGGAACAACCACCGCAAACCTTTGAAGAGATAGAAGAAGCAGGGAAAGCGATTATGGAACATAATCCGAATATGAAAGGATTTGCTTTACAGGCGTATGGCTGGCTGTTTGAACAATTGCTGGCCAATCAAGGGGCTTTATTAATGAATCATGATAATGGCCGGACGGATGTGCCAACAGAAATCGGCTTTACAGAGGAAGAAGGAAAAGCGATTTTTGAATGGGTCGAGCGGATGGTGAATGACGGGACCTTTGCCAATTATGGAACGAACAGCGATAACATGATTGCTGGATTCCTGGCGGGAGATGTGGCGATGTTTTTACAATCATCCGCCAATGCCCGGGCGGTCATCGACAATGCCCCCTTTGAAGTAGGGATTGCTTTCTTACCGCATCCGGCAAATAAAGAACGGCAAGGGGTTGTCATTGGGGGAGCGAGTTTATGGATGATCGCTGGCAAACCGGAAGAGGTCCAAAATGCAGCCTGGGAGTTTATGAAATATTTGCAAACACCGGAAGTTCAGGCTAAATGGCATGTGGAAACCGGATATTTTGCTATAAATCCAGCTGCCTATGACGAGGAGCTTGTGCAAGAAGCTTATGCGGAAATGCCCCAGTTGCGGGTAACTGTCGATCAGCTACAATCGACGACACCTTCTTATGCTACACAGGGAGCGATCATGGATATGATCCCGGAAGGAAGACGAATTGTTGAGACGGCTCTGGAAACCGTGTACAATGGTGGGGATTTGGATGATGCCTATCAAACAATGGTGGACCAGTTAAATGCCGCTATTGCACAGGCCAATGCATCCCGCGGCAATTAAATAGGTTAGAAAATAAATAGAAATTTTAATCAGCCAGGTAGGACATTTTCTATCTGGCTTTTTCATGCTAAGATATGAAACTGGAACTTGCTATTTTTTAGCAGTTTTTCTAATCTTAAAGAAGTAGACTTGATGGAAAAGGTGAAAACGATGAAACACGATCAAATGTGGATAACGATGACCGACGACAAACAAGTGAATTTACATAAATGGTATCAAGAAGGGGAGCAACCGAAAGCCATTGTCCAAATTGCCCATGGGATGGCCGAGCATATGGACCGGTATTCGGATTTTGCTGTCTTTTTAGTGAAAAACAATGTTTTCGTTTATGGGAATGATCACCGGGGACACGGGAAGACGGGAAAAAGGACCGGGCAGCTCGGTTTTCTGGCTGAAAAAGACGGGTTTGAGCGGATAACCGACGATTTATTGGCAATCAACGAGAAAATTCATCATGACTATCCGAATGTACCTGTTTTCTTGCTCGGACATAGTATGGGTTCGTTCTTAGCAAGACGATATATTCAAAAATATCCGGATACGGTTACCGGAGTAATTTTATCAGGTACGGCAGGCGATCCGGGAGTTTTAGGGCAAATCGGAATTTGGCTTGCAAAATGGGAAATGAAAAAATACGGGATCCATTCCCCAAGTGCTTTTTTAAATGAACTCATCTTCGGGCAGTACAACAAAAGAATCAAAAAGAAAAGGACCGATTTTGACTGGTTGACAAGGGATAAACGAATTGTCCAGTCGTATATTCAAGACCCGCTCTGCGGATTTATCTGTACAACGAGCTTCTATTATGAATTATTATCGGGTCTAAAACTGATTCATAACCCGGAAGAAATGGGAAAAACACCAAAAGATCTACCGATGTTTATCTTTAGTGGTGCAGAAGACCCTGTTGGAAATTATGGAAAAGGTGTGCAAAAAGTAATACAGCAATATGAGGACATCGGTATGACGGTGGAATGGAAGATTTTTCCGGAAGCTCGCCACGAAATGTTAAATGAATTAAACCGTCATGAGGTTTATGAGATGATTATCGAGTGGATCAATCGCCATGCGAGTGTATAGAAAAATTAGTGTTAATAAAATAAGCTTGAGAAAATCAAAAAAAGCCAGAACCGAAAACTTCTCTCATTCGGAATCTGGCTTTTTCCATGATTCATGATGATTTGAGCCGGCTTTCGTACAAAACATAGGACAAAAGCCGGTTTGTTAATGAATAGGTCAATATTAAGATACCGAATAAGCGGATCCATGAATATTGACCGATCGCAGTAACGATTAAGGCTAAAACAATCGTTAACAGGAAGCTGATATTTCCAGTCGTACCGTTTATTTGCCTGTAGGTAAAAGCACCGTGGGCAGAATGTTTAATATATTTTTCAAAGCAGCGAAAGTGAAATGGTTTGATACGAAAGTAGTATGTCGCGGTGACTAACTCGTCCTTGTCTTCAATAGGTTTTTTACAATGATCACAAAAAACTGGTTTTGACAATGCTGTATTCCCCCAATGTATGTTAGATTTTGCATTAAGCTATCGGTGTCCCGTTTCTTACTTCTTGATCTGGTCGCAACAAGACAACGTCGCCTTCTTCCGGTATCCCACCTAAAACGAGTACTTCTGATTTAAAGCCAGCGATGCGCAATGGCGGGAGATTGACAATTGCAACAACCTGTCTGCCGATTAAATCTTCAGGTGCATATCGCTTCGTTATTTGTGCAGAGGATTGTTTAACTCCCAGTTCACCAAAATCAATGCGTAACTTATAGGCGGGTTTTCGTGCTTCCGGAAAGTTTTCCACTGCAATTATTGTTCCGATGCGCAAGTCCAATTTTAAAAAATCGTCAATTGTCGCCATTGTCACCCTCCATTGACTTTTATAAAATTAACTTACCATATTTTTAATGAAAACGGAAACTAGATTCAATTGACTAATTGATCGGAACGGGAAACTTTATCGAATTGAAATCGTCATATGATAAGAAGGCTTTTTTGTTCAGGATGGTAGATTTTTTCAATAGTGGATCGTTACATTTTGTCCTTTTTTGTAGAATAATGTCTAATAAAACAAAGTACCCGTGCCTTCCGAGTTATAATGGAATTTGGTAAATTGTTACCTTGACTTTTAAAAAATAAAAAGTATACTAAAGTAGTTGTTAGAGAGCAAACTTTATAATTTTTTAAGTCGGTGTAACATTTTTTACTACAGATTAAAAGATTTTACACTGATTTGATAATAATTTGTTCATATTTACATTTTATGATATATGTAGATTGAAATATAGTAAATTCATATATTTACCATCAAGTGGGCGTATTTTACCTGGAAAGTAGGTGCTAGGAATTGACACATAAAAAAGACATAAAACTCAGTTTTGTTCAATTTTATTTACTGATGGTCGTAATCCTCTGGATTAAAACATATATCACACAAATTGGTGCGTTCCAATTAGGGGTACAGGGAGCACTGCAACATTTTTTACTCTTTATTAATCCCCTTGGTTCCGCACTACTGTTTTTAGGATTAGCCATTTTCTCACGAAAACGGAAACTACTCTGGCTAATGATTCTCTATTCCTTGCTGTCCATTTTACTGTTTACAAACGTCGTTTTTTATCGCTCTTTCAGTGATTTTATAACATGGCCAACAATTTTCTCAGGAAAAAATTTAGGGGATATGGGCAGCAGTATTTTGTCCCTGCTAAAACCATTTGACTTTATTTACTTTATTGACGTATTTGTTATTATTTTCTTGTTAAAAACAAAAAGACTTCATATATATCAAGGCGAAATTGGTCGCAGAAAAATCATCGGTATTTTTTCACTTGCTTTAGGGATGAGCTTTTTAAACCTGGCCATTGCCGAAACTGATCGTCCTCAGTTATTAACGCGAGGGTTTGATCGCAATTATATCGTGAAATATCTTGGTTTATACAACTACACCATTTATGATGCGGTAGAAAGTACAAGAGCATCCGCGCAAAGAGTTTTAGCGGACTCAAATGATGTCACAGAAGTGATTAACTATACAAAATCCCAGTATGCCGAACCGAATCCGGAATACTTCGGGTTCGCTGAAGGATTAAATGTGATTTATATTCATTTAGAATCTATCGAGCAATTCCTAATTGGATATGAATTGCATGGTGAAGAAGTGACACCATTTCTAAACTCACTTGTTGAAGATGAAAACACGCTTTATTTTGATAATTTTTACCACCAGGTTGCTCAAGGTAAAACAGCGGACGCCGAGTTTATGATGGATAATTCCTTATTCGGCTTGCCACAAGGCGCTGCCTTTATGACGAAGGGTCGAAATACGTATCATGCACTACCGGCCATTTTAAAATCTCACGGCGACTATACATCGGCTGTTTTCCACGGTAACGGCGGTGGATTTTGGAATCGGACGGAAATTTATAAATCGTTCGGCTACGATTATTTCTTTGATGCAAACTATTACCTAATCCCAGATGGTGAGCTTGCGGAATATGGTTTAATGGATAAACCGTTCTTTAAACAGTCCCAATATTTATTAGAAACGTTGCCTGAACCGTTTTATGCAAAATTTATTACGGTAACAAATCACTATCCGTATAAAATGGATGAAGAAGACGCCACGATTGCCAAAGCCGAAACAGGCGATCCGACCGTTGACGGTTATTTCCAAACGGCACGATACGCTGATGAGGCCCTGGCTGAATTTTTCCAATACCTGGAAGAAACCGGCCTTCTCGATCGTACTCTAATCGTTATGTACGGAGACCACTATGCACACTCTGAAAACCATAATAGAGCAATGGCCGAGATACTCGGTAAAGAAGAGATTACTGAAGTGGATAATGCAAAGTTACAGCGAGTTCCCTTATTTATCCGCGTTCCGGGTATGGAAGGTGGCATTAAGCACGAATATGCCGGGCAAATTGATGTCTTACCGACTGTTCTCCACTTATTAGGAATCGATACGAGAGATTACATTCATTTCGGTACCGATTTATTGTCAGATGGTCATATTGAATTGGTACCCTTCCGTAATGGTGACTTTGTCAGTCCGAACGTTTTTAGTATCGACGGAAAGTTTTATGATCCGAATACAGGTTTAGAAATTACTGATGAGGCGTCATTACAGCGAGCCAGAGAATTACAGTCGGCAGTGGAATATAAATTGTCCCTGTCCGATAAAGTGGTCAATGGCGATCTCTTGCGTTTCCATACACCGGAAGGATTTGTCCCGGTTGATCGGGAACAATTTGATTATACGGTTCCAAAAGATTGGAAACCACCCTTTGATGAAAGTGATATACTCGATAATGAATCAACGGATGATCATCATAC
>CALGAD010000078.1 GCA_937951955.1 uncultured Bacillaceae bacterium | reverse complement strand
AATTTAAATTCGCATAAGTTTGTAGATTAATAGGAAATAATATATAGCACATAAGAAATTAGTAGAATTCCAGGCAATATTTTCCTGGGCCAAGCATATGTATAAAAATGAAAACGTTTTAGAATAAGGAGGAGGTAATAGAAATGGTTGAAAACAAAGTGTTATTCATTACAGGGGCCGCAAGTGGGATTGGTTATGAAATTGCGGTGAATTTTTTAAAGAATGGAGCCAAGGTGGTTCTCTCCGACATCAATGGCGATAAAGTAAAGGAGGTAGCGGAAAAGTTACGCCAAGATGGTTTTGATTGCCATGGAGTGCAGTGTGATGTGACGAAGGAAGAAGATTTAAAACGAGCTATTGATTATACCGTTGAAACTTACGGTACGATTGATGTTTTAATTAACAATGCCGGTTTACAATATGTCGCTCCGATTGAAGAGTTCCCGACGGAAAAGTTTGAATACATGGTAAAAGTGATGCAAATCGCTCCTTTTGTAGCGATCAAACACGTATTTCCGATTATGAAGAAACAAAAATCCGGCAGGATTATCAATATCGCATCGATCAATGGTTTGATTGGCTTTGCTGGAAAATCTGCCTACAATAGCGCCAAACATGGGGTTATTGGTTTAACAAAGGTAGCAGCTTTAGAAGCGGCTGATTCGGGAATCACGGTAAACGCCATTTGCCCTGGATACGTGGATACCCCCCTTGTGCGTGGACAATTTGAAGATTTAGCAAAAACACGCAATGTTCCAGTGGAAAAAGTGTTGGATGAAGTTCTTTATCCGTTGATCCCGCAAAAACGACTGTTATCCGTTCAGGAAATTGCTGATTACGCCTTATTCCTGGCCAGTGAAAAAGCAAAAGGAATTACCGGTCAGGCGGTCGTTCTCGATGCCGGATACACCGCGCAATAATAGTCCGGAACGGTGAGAGAAAAGATAGAATTCATTTATTTACAATATAAAAACCGTTAATACGTTTCAAAACCGATATAGATATATCCAGTTGGGGGGAAATGGATGTTAGGTATTGTTTTAGGCTTAATCGTCTTAATGGTACTAGCTTATCGGGGCTGGTCGATACTTTGGATTGCGCCCCTATCGGCAGGGGTCGTAGCTTTAACGGGTGGACTGGATTTACTGGAAGCCTATAAAGAACCGTACATGGAAGGTTTCGTCGGGTTTGCCAAACAGTGGTTCCCGGTCTTTATGCTCGGTGCCATCTTCGGTAAGTTGATGGAAGATACAGGAATGGCCCGCTCCGTTGCCACTGTTCTGTCTCGATTGATGGGGAAAGAAAGGGCAATCCTCGGTGTACTTCTTTCAGCAGCCGTACTCACTTATGGTGGGGTCAGCCTGTTCGTCGTTGTTTTTGCAGTTTATCCACTGGCTATCAGTCTTTTTCGCGAGGCCAATATTAGTCGGAAGTTGATTCCGGGTACGGTTGCTCTTGGGGCCTTTACTTTCACGATGACCGCTGTACCGGGGTCGCCGCAAATTCAAAACTTAATTCCGATGCAATATTTCAACACTTCGCCAACAGCTGCCCCGATTATGGGAATTGTCGCTACTTTGATTATGGGTGTAGGCGGTTATTTCTACTTGCGCTGGCGCGAAAAAGTATTGAAGCGGCAAGGCGAAACATTTACAGAACCCGCGAACCAGAAAGTAGAAGGAAAAGAACAGGAGAAGGATCCACATTTTGTCCTGTCCAT
>CALGAD010000077.1 GCA_937951955.1 uncultured Bacillaceae bacterium | reverse complement strand
CCCCCGGAACTCTTCTACAAGATGAAAATCTTTTAAAAATACTTTTTCAAGACTCTATTACGAACAAATATTTTTAAAAACCGGGTCCGTACCTGGACCCGGCCTCGCATTTCATTCCACATGTTGTTTTTCTTTATTCACTTCTTCATACATTTTCTTAAACCGCTCTTCCACCCTCGCAAAAACCGTCCCTTGTGGATATTGGCCACTTTTATCCCGGATATGCCCGGCGCTGACTCCAGTTAAAATCTCGATTCCTTCGGCGATATGGCTGATCGCCCAGATATGGAATTTCCCTTCTTTCACAGCCGCGACGACTTCATCTTCCAGCATTAAATTGACAACATTTTGCCGTGGAATAATGACCCCCTGTTCGCCGGTCAATCCCCTTTCTTTACAAATATGGAAAAACCCCTCTATTTTCTCGTTCACTCCGCCAATCGGTTGAATTTCGCCCCATTGATTGACGGAACCGGTGACGGCAATTCCTTGATTGATCGGTACTTCCGCTAATGATGAAAGGAGAACATACAATTCGGTGCTGGAGGCACTATCCCCATCAATCGGCGTGTAAGTTTGTTCGAAAGTAATGCTCGCCGATAAAGGAATAGGTCTGTTTTTCGCAAATTCACCGGAAAGAAATCCGGTCAGAATCATCAATCCTTTGTTATGAATTTGTCCGCTTAAAGCCGTCTCCCGTTCGATATTCATAATCCCGCTTTTACCGACATACGTTTGGGCGGTTATTTTCGTTGGTATGCCGAAGGTAGCATCCCGCGTTCCCATAACGGCTAAACCGTTAATTTGCCCGATCCGATATCCTTCTGTCTCCACCATAATTTTCCCGCTCTTAATCATTTCCCGATACATTTCTGAAATATGGTTGGAGCGCTGGGCTTTTTCTTTTAACGCCCGGAGGACATGTTCGCGATCAACGAATGGGGCCCGTTCCTTCTTCGCCCAGTAGCTTGATTCGACGAGGACTTTCGTGATGTCTTGAAAGCGGGTCGATAATTTCTCTTGATGTTCCTCAAGGCGAGAGCTGTAATCGATCATTTGACTAATTGCCCGGCGATGAAAGGGAAGGAGACCTTCCGCTTCGGCATAATTTTTTACGAACTGGGCCATTTTCAGACAGTTTTCTTCCGTTCTTTTCATGAAGGTGCTGAATTCTACTTTCACTTTAAATAATTTGTGAAAATCCTCATCCAGTATCGAAAGCAATTCGTAAAGATAGTAAGAACCGATGATGATCACTTTAATATTTAACGGAATCGGTTCCGGTCGTAAGGCACTTGTCGGATAAAGGGCCCGGTCTTCATACATGTTTTCCAGCTGAATACTCTTTGTGAGCAACGTCCTTTTTAACCGGGACCAGGCATAGGGTTGCTGCAATAATTCCGCAGCCTGTAAAATTAAATACCCGCCATTGGCCAGGTGAAGATCGCCAGGTTTTATATGGGTGAAATCGGTAACCCAGTTACCGAACGAGCCGTGATATTCAATTTTACCGAATAAATTGTGACAGGTCGGGTTCGTTTGATAAATCACGGGGGCACCAGTTAAATGACGATTGTTGACGAATAAATGGACGGTATATCTCTTCAGGCGCTGTTCCTTTGTTCCAGCCAGGGATCGGAGAATGTGTTCGTCGTTTTCATCTTCGAGAAAATAGGAGTAGTGGGAAATCACATCGTGGAAATAAGCATCTAAATAATTCAGTACTTTTTGGTTGCCCGCATATTCTTTTTTCAACGGTTCAAAGAGTCCTTCAATGGCAAAGGCAACGGTTTTGGTCCTGAATTGATCCATGGCCTTCCGGAATTGATCGTCAATTTTTCGGATTTGATGAACCGTTTCCCGAATTTTCTCTTCGACAATTTTTTCCCGCTCTTTCACCATTTCCCGATTATCATCGGAAAGTTTTTCAAAATCATGGATATGAATCGGTTTTCCGAATAATAAGGGGTATGTTTTGATTCCCTGGGGGGTTCGTTCAATTTTTACTTGATGATTGAAGGCAAATTCATCTACTTTTTTCCAGAGGTTTTCCATTTTTGTCCTGTAGGTATCGACGATTTTCCGTTTATTTTTTTCATAAATCTCACTGGAAAATGCTGAGCGGATTTCTCTTTCGATATCGAGCAACAAATCTTCAATCATGCTCTTGAACCGCTGTCCTTCTCCAGCGGGGAAGGAAATGACGAGGGGTTTATCGGGGTTTTCGAAATTAAATACATAACACCAGTCATCCGGTACAGGCAGTTTCCTGGCCATTTTTTTAACACTATCCAGCGTATAGGTCAGTTTTCCTGTACCGGTTGGACCGACAACGAAAAGATTGTAGCCCGATTGTTCCACCGATAGACCGAAATCCATCGCCTGTACCGCCCGTTCCTGGCCGATCATTTGATTCGGCACCTTTTCAAGCTCCGCGGTCGTTTCAAAAGGGAATATGGATGGATCGGTTTCCTTTCGCAGTTTGGAAACAGGAACTTTATGAATCGTTTTGACTTTGTCAATCGCTGACATACTCATGCTCAATCCCTCACTTTCCTGTTTGTTTCTCCCTAGCAACATCCTTCGACAAAATTTCATTGAATCCTTCCGACTCCTGAATCGTTCAAAAAATATATACAATTTCCACACTCGCTAGAGGCTGCTTGATCAAAAATAATTTGCGATTGGACTTGCTGCAGCTTTTTTTAGAAAAACGAGTTGAACAATATAGGCAGTCACGGGTTGTCATTCATTTTCCCTTCAATGAAATTGCTTATTGCTTCGTTCAACACCATGTCATTATTTCGTTGGAATCATGAAATCACTATCGATCAAAGTTAGAAATTCATTTGACGCCGCGGCATCTATCGGATATAGTGAAATTATTCACAAACTATTGTTTCGAGGTGTTGAATTTGGGTTTTGCAACGCTCTTATACCATGAAATCCGAAAACGGGACGAATTCCATCCGGAAAAACCGTATTCAATTGATGTTAAACAGGAGTATGAGGATCAATTGCCCGCTCCCCTCTTCATTACGCTCGATCAATTTGAAGAGCAGATGGAATTTTTATACCGTGAAAACTTCCACACATTAACTTTAGCTGAAGTTCGCGACTATTTTTATCGTGGTAAAAACATTCCCGAAAAATCAGTCCTCATCACTTTCGATGATTGCTTTCAATCAATGAAACAATATGCCTATCCGGTATTAAAAAAATACGGCTTTCATGCCGTGGCTTTCGTTGTGACAGGCTGGCTACATGATGAGCCAAAGGAATATAATCCGGAAAAATGCGTGTGTCTGGCTAAAGAGGAACTGGATGAAATGGCGGATGTGTTTGAATACGCCAACCATACCGACTCCTTCCATCAGCGCTACGATGTAAAGACGGGACGGATGATGTTGGAAAAAGACGAACGGTTTGCCAGAGACTTAGATGAATGCAATCGCCACGTTCCGGTAAAGGACGTCTTTGCCTATCCGTTCGGATTATTTCATGAGCGAAATGTAGAATTATTAAGAAAAAAGTGGTTTACCCTTGCCTTTACGACAAAAACCGGAAAAAATGACCGGCAAACAGATCCCCTGCTCCTGAAACGGAATATCATTCCGTTTACACTCGAACTGGAACAATTTCAAAAAATTGTCCTCGGGTGATCGCATCGTTGCCATTGGACTGGATGCATCACTGTGTGAAAAAGATACCGGGTTCGGGAAATATGAATTTTTAAAATTACCTTCTTTTGTTCATTTATTGCTATTTAAAAATGCTCCCGGAGGGAATACAGGCCATAAAGCCTGTTTCTCTTTTCGGGAGCATTGTTTGATCACCGGTTATTTTGATGTAGAAATGCCGCTAGTTTTTTTAAAATGACCCGTCTCGTTAAGATTCCTTCAAAATGAAAATCATCGTCGACGACACAGAGAAACGGATTGTTAATAAGCAAATTAAGCGCCCTTTCAAAAGGATCGTCTAATTTTAAGTAAGGAATATCCCGGTGCATCACTTCTTCTACTTTGATATGTTCCAGATTTTCAAATTCAATTCGTTCCAGTCCTAACGTTGCATCCAAAATTAACGGCGTACTGATTAAACCGTGCAGTTTGTAATCTGTATCGAGGACAGGTACGGCAGTGTATCCTGATTTTGTTAAAACGAGTAACGCATGTTCGAGATTGTTACCCACGAGGACATTGGCGACTTTATCAGAAGGAATAATGATATCGCGAATATCATTTTTCAAAATGGAATATACTTGCAGTTTATTCATACACTGTCTCCCCAATTCTTTTCTCTACTGTTTTATTTTACCATAAATCAATCCGTTCAACTTTCCTTCATTTTGAAACGAGGTATGTTCATAACCTTCCAATCTTGTAAAAGCATCAACCGTAATTAAAAGTTTTTCGGGATTTTAGCTATTCTGTGGAATTGTCAGGTAGGATTCCTTTTACGCAAACCGGACTGTTGACCAGAACAAAAATCAGGCAACTTCTTTACGCGATAACAATTCAGTTCTTCAAAAACCGTACTCCTGATGTCCAGCTGCATAAAGGGGACAAATATTGCAAACGCTTCCATAAATAAAAGGGGTTAGTCGGGTGAATGCTTCATGCGGGTAGTTACATAATGACCGATTACAGGTAAAAAGCCGGAATGTAGCCGGCCCCCTGTCATCTCTGGCTCGTATATTGTTGATGCAGTCTTTCCACCGCTCTGATTATGGTCCGCTTTTTATTATAACCTTTACTGGAGCTTACAACATCATTCAGGGTGGCATATACTTTTCCTGCACCACCGTTGGCGAAACCGTAAATATAAATTTTCATCGTCCCTGAGCTTGTTGGTATCACGAACTTTTCCATTTTATGCATGTAAATCCATCCATTTCTGTGCAATCATTTCTTGAACGTCCATGTTCTATGATAATATAAGTCAATTTTTTCGTAAAGGATTTACATACACTTATTAAATATTGAAGGTTATCAAGTTTCCGGCTGGATTGCATCCCCGATATTATATTATGAAAAGAGCGAATAAATTCCTTTCATTTTCAATAAAATGAGTGAAACGGCAGATGGATTTTGCCACCCTATTGCGATTTTACTCATAGGCGGGTAAATTTAACATTGTCGCCACATCGACGATTGTAAAGCCTCGCTCTTTTAGGCCTTCAATAATAATCGGCAATGCCGCAACAGTCACCGCCTGGTCTTTACTGGAATGCATTAAAATAATATCACCATTTCTCACATTTTCAAGGACATTTCGGCTAATATGTTCCGCTGAAATCCCCGACCAATCGAGCGTATCGATCGACCATAAAATAATGGACTGGCCGCTTTTTGCTGCAATCGCTGCTACTGTTTCATCCGTGTCTCCATACGGAGTTCGCAGCAAAATCGGTTTTTTGCCGATCACTTCATCAATAGCATCTCGTGCTAATTCAATTTCTTTCTCGATTTCATTATCATCCAGTTTCGTCAGCTCAAAGTGATTGTGCGTATGGCTCAGGACGAGATGACCGTTTTCATAAGCAGCGCGGACCACATCTGGTGCTTCACCTATTTTCGCTCCGACAAAAAAGAACGTTCCCTTGACGTTATAGCGATTTAAAATATCAATGATCGCTGGCGTTACTTCATGATCCGGTCCATCATCGAAAGTTAGTGCTACCTTCTTTTTATTCGGACCATGAATATAGACATTTTCCTGCTCTCTTGCAAACTGGACAATGTGCTTGCGCCACATTTTCATCCGTTCCCAGGCCTGATGAGATAATTGATCGGAAGTCCCGCGAATATCGAGAACATAATCGTTCGCCTTTCCTACGTCATGCTCCGCTTTCATCTTGTTAAAGACGGAAATGTGCCGGATTTTCCCGGTCGACCGGGAGGCGATCCACTTTAATTGAATCGTTTCTGTTACAGGATAAACATAAATTTCTTCATCGGGCAGTTTTCGTATTTCGGCAGGCTCGCCAAAGAACTGAATTACCATCGGGATATTCACTTCTGAAAGTCGATCTGCTACCAGGCGCACATCAAAAATTTCCCTCGCTTGGGTGTAACCGAAAACGATTTGTCTCTCCTGAAATGTTGCATAATAACCATAGCCAGCCTGATCCACTCTGTCCGGGTTCCCCCATTTGTAGATCACATCATCCATCGTATTGTTTATCGCGTTAAATGTGCTTCCAGGTACCGTTCCTTCCTCCGCAGCTTGTTTGATTTGTTCCAGGTAAAGGGAAAGCGAATAGAACTGTTTTTCCTCTACATGAATATCCCGTTCTTTCATTTCTTCAACAGGCACGGCTGCTTGATGGGAACAGGCAGTCAAAAAAAGTATAATTGTGACGATAATTATTCTTAGCATGGTATAACCGCCTTTGTTGACATTCCATTCACCGGTATAGTCGGTTTATGATTCGATTTTGTTTCATATGCGCACAAAAAAGTTTTTCGGTCTTGTAAAAATAGAAACTTGGCATATCATAAATGAATGCCCGTGTATATATATACAGGTCGTAAGAATATCTGTTATGATATTATAAAGAAAATGGATGACCGGGAGCGACCTATGGACGATAAAAAGATTTCCCGCAGGACATTTATAAAAAAAGCGATGCAATGGAGTATCGGTGCAATTGCCGCACTGTTTTCCGGAAGATTTTATATACAAAATATCGAGCCGCGCTGGATTGAGATTACCCGTATCTCCATCACCCATGCGATGATTCCGCCGTCATTTAACGGTTTTAAAATTATCCAGTTCAGCGATACCCATCTTGGTTTCCATTTTCATTCTCACCATTTAGAAAAAGTCATCCGTTTCATTCAAGATGAAGATCCGGATATGATTATCTTTTCCGGAGATTTAATCGATAATCTCTTAACTTTTATGGAAATAGAGGATACAATCATTTTGTTAAATAAATTAAATGCGCCTTACGGGAAATTTGCTGTTTATGGCAATCATGATCACGGCGGATACGGTTCTGAGAAATATTTGCAAATTATGGAAGCCAGTGGTTTCACTTTATTAATTAACGATTCCATCCCGATTTATAATCAGGATAAGGATTGGATCACCCTGTCGGGGTTAGATGATTGGTTGCTCGGACAACCTGATGTGAAGAAGGCATTGGGAAACCTTACGAGCGAAACGTTTAATATTCTCATCTCGCATGCTCCCGATACCGCCGATTTTACCAGCAATTATCCGGTTCACTTGCAATTAAGCGGGCACACCCATGGTGGACAAGTTCAACTTCCGTTCATCGGCCCTTTAATCACACCGCCCATGGGAAAAAAATATACAGATGGACTTTATACCCTGGACAATGATTTGCTTTTATACGTGAATCGCGGATTGGGTACAACGCGATTACCGTACCGACTATTTTCCAGACCAGAAATAACGGTTTTTACATTACAGCACGAAAGAAAATAAAGGAGGAGCCTGATGGTTTCTGCAAATCACCAATCTGTGCATTATTCAACAGAGAAGCTGGCAAAAGCCCTGTTCATCGTCAACCGGCATGCAAAAACTGCACCGGATCCGAAATATTTATACAGTTTAAAACATGCCACGATTAAAAAAATGCTTGCGGAAGGTAAAGCGAAAAAAATCGGTTTACATTATTCCCGTAATCCAAAATTCAGCAAGCAGCAACTCGATGTATTAGTATCTTGCGGAGAATTTTATTTTCACATTCCGCCGACAAAAGAAGACATTAAATCGTTAAAAAATCTCGGCAAATTAGATGATTCCATCCGCAATCCTAGAGTCGTCCTTTCCTTGAAGGAAGCCAAAAAATTACTGCAATCTTATACCGGGATCAGACCGAAAGATGACTTGCGGAAAAATCACTTCCGGAAAAAACCCCGCTATATGAAACCCGTATTCAAACGATTGGGTGAATAGCTCTTTATTGGCAAATCATCACAAAGGAATTGGTTTTTTACATAAACATGGAAACGTTTTATTTTTCAATATCCTATTTATCTAGGTATGATTTTTATTAACTTTTTTTGTTTCGCGATATTTGATGAAAAAAGTGAAAACCAATCACTTAATTTTATGGCAAGTGTCGCCATAGTATTAAGTGATTGTTTTTTTTAATCTTGACGAATATCAGATAAAATTTTGGCAAAATCGAGCACGAGTAAAATTTGCTCGTTCTTTTGAATAACACCGGTAACATACGAATGGTTGCGATACATGTCCGAAGGTTCCTCAATTGTGTCTACATTATGAATACCAACAACGCCATGTACAACAAAAACTATCGCTTCCTCATCAATCGTCACGACGATAAATCGATCTTCACTCGTATCCCCTATCCGGTCCTTCGCTAACACCGTTGCCAAATCGACAACCGGAAAAACCTCACCGCGAATTTGCGTGAGACCCTTGATGGCAGGATGAGCCTTCGGAATCGGAGTTACTTGCTGAGGCTGGATAATTTCATTAATTAGAGAAATGGGGACAGCAAATGTTTCTTCGCCAATTTTACATTCGATAACTTGCTGCGTTTCTTTTTTCACAACGACTTTACCTGACATAAATCCTTCCTCACTTTATGAAAATGATCACTATCTTTACTTTATCACGAAAACATTTTTGTGAAAACCGGTTATCCTATTCTGAAACCCGTATTGATAGAAAAAGAGTTTTTATAAAAAAATAGACGAATAGGGAAATCCCCTTTTCGCCTGTTAACCTCATATGCTACCAGTCTTTCCAGTATTTAATTAAAGCCTGTGTACCGCTATTTTCTTCCCCTTCCCTGGCTAACTGTTCATACATATTTTTCGCAAGGGCCAGGCCTGGAAACTCAATACCCATTTTTTCAGCCTCATTGAGCGCGATTGTCATATCCTTAATAAAATGCTTTATGAAAAAACCTGGGGAATAGTCTTCCTTAATGATACGCGGTCCGTATGATGATAAGGAGAAACTTCCGGCTGCTCCGGTGGAAATCGTATCAAATACTTTCTGGACATCAAGTCCCGCCTTTTTGGCATATACTAACGCTTCGCATACACCAATCATATTGGTGGCAATGGCAATTTGATTCGCCATTTTCGTATGCTGACCGGCTCCAGCTGTTCCCATATAATTGATATTATTTCCTAATAATTCCAAAAGTGGGTATACGGACTCGAAAGCTTCTTGATCGCCGCCAACCATGATGGAAAGTTTCGCATTTTTCGCCCCGATATCTCCACCGGAAACCGGTGCATCGAGTACATGAATGCCCCGTTTCTTTCCTTCATCATACAATTTTTTTGCCAGTGTGGGAGAGGAAGTCGTGAAATCGATGAAATAAGATCCCTCTCTACCCCGGCTGAATAGCCCGTTATCGCCCAAATAAACGTCCTCGACATCATTAGGGAAACCGACCATGGTCATGACAATATCCGCCTTGCTCGCCACTTCAGCGGGAGAATCCACCCATTCTGCTCCCTGTTCGAGTAATTCATTCGCCTTTTCTTTCGTACGGTTGAAGACGACTAACGGATAACCGGCTTTCAAAATATGACCGGCCATGCTTTTCCCCATGATTCCCAATCCGATAAAACCAACAGTTTTTTTAGCAGTTCCCATGCACAACACCTTCCCTCTCTCATTTTCCTTCTAGTATAGTACAATTCAAAAGATTTGCACAAAAAAATCACATGACGAATATCGCCATGTGATTTTTTATTTGCTATTACTCTGTTTCAATGGAACGAACGAGTTCAACAACTTCCTCAGCCGTTGACATGGTGAGTGCTTTTTCAGCCAATTGTTCCATGTCTTTCTTCGATAAACTCCGAATTAAGGAACGTGCTTTAAGAATGGATGAAGCACTCATGGAAAACTCGTCCAGACCCAATCCGAGTAAGAGCGGGATAGCTGTTTCATCGCCAGCCATTTCTCCGCACATACCGGTCCACTTTCCTTCTTTATGTGAAGCATCGATAACATTTTTGATCAAGCGTAAAATGGCCGGGTTATACGGTTGATATAAATAGGAAACCCGTTCGTTCATGCGATCGGCAGCCATTGTATACTGGATCAAGTCATTGGTACCGATGCTGAAGAAATCAACTTCTTTAGCGAATTGATCGGCAAGTACAGCCGTCGCAGGAATTTCGACCATAATACCTACTTCAATGGAATCCGAAACAGGAATTCCTTCCTGTACTAACTTCTCTTTTTCTTCAAGGAGAATTTGTTTTGCTTGACGGAATTCATCGAGTGTAGCGATCATCGGGAACATAATTTTCAAGTTGCCGTATACACTGGCACGAAGAAGGGCTCGTAATTGGGTGCGGAAAAGATCTGTTCTTTCCAGACATAGACGAACAGCCCGGACTCCGAGGAACGGGTTCATTTCTTCGGGTAATGGCAAGTATGGTAATTTTTTGTCGCCACCGATATCAAGGGTCCGGATAACGACAGGTTTGTTTTCCATTTTTTCAAGGACTGTTTTATATGCCTCGAATTGAATCTCTTCACTCGGCAACTCGTCCCGATCCATATAAAGAAATTCAGTCCGGAACAGGCCGATACCTTCCGCTCCGTATTTCATTGCACCTTCGGCATCGTCCGGATTTCCGATATTCGCCACGAGCTCAACTTGTATACCATCCTGTGTAATCGACGGTTCATCAACAAGCTTTGCCCACTCCTGGCGTTGTTTTTCATATTCTTCTTTCTTTTCGCGATAAGAAGCTAACAATTCCTCAGTAGGATTGATATGCACTTCACCTGTGAATCCGTCTAAAACAATCAAATCTCCATTTTGAATATCTGTTGTAGCAGTTTTTGTACCGAGTACGGCGGGGATTTCCATGGAACGAGCCATGATTGCAGAGTGTGACGTACGCCCGCCGATATCCGTTACGAATCCCATTACAAATTCGCGATTTAATTGGGCGGTATCGGAAGGGGTTAAATCTTCTGCAACAATAATGACTTCTTCCGTTACCATACCTGGATTCGGTAATTCCACATTGAGAAGAGTTGCGGTAATTCGTTTCGATACGTCTTTAATATCTGCGGCTCTTTCCCGCATATATTCATTATCCATTGCTTCGAAAATGGCAATAAACTGTTCAGCCGTTTCTTTTAATGCAAACTCAGCATTTACTTTTTCATTCGTAATTTTTTCTTCTACAGGACTTAAAAATTCCGGATCCTGTAAAATCATTAAATGGGCGTCAAAAATCGCTGACTTGTCTTCCCCTAAAGTTTTTTCGACATGTTCCCGAATGGCTGTCACTTGAGATTTCACATCTTCAATGACATTGCGAAAACGTGTAACTTCTTCTTCAGGGTTTTCAATTGCTTGTTTCGTAACCGTTAAATCAGGTTCAACGAGACGGTATGCCTTGGCTATGCCGATCCCGCTGGAGGCAGCAATTCCTTTAATAATTGTCGACATTATTCTGCCAGCCCTTCTTTTTGCATGAGTTCATCAAGGGCTTGAATAGCACTTTCTGCATCGCTACCCTCGGCAGAAATTTTAATTTCGGCATCTTTACCGATTCCTAAAGACATGACTCCCATAATGGATTTTAAGTTTACTTTTTTTCCTTTGTACTCGAGGGAAATTTCCGCGTCAAATTTACCTGCAGTTTGTACTAATAATGTAGCTGGACGTGCGTGAATACCTGTATCAGCAATAACTTTATATGTTCTTTCGATCATTGAATAACTCACTCCTAATCAAATTTTTTAATGATTTTTTATTAAATTTAAGGAAGGTTTTATTTTTGTGTGGAAATGGACCAGATTCTAAGATACCATTTTATTGATAAATTTACAATATTTCCTTGTGAAAAAATTATTAAACCGGAAATTGTTTTCGTTTTTATACCAATTTCTGTTATAAATAAATCATCTTTTTGGTCATGCCGCCATCTACGGTAATATTCTCCCCATTAATGAAATCATTTTTCGGGTCGGCCAGCATTAAACAAACTTCCGCGATATCCTCTGGTCTGCCAACCCGTCCGGACCAGTGTTGTTCGTGATCCTCTTTTGACAACTTTTCATTCTTATCATGGTGAATCCAACCGGGACTTATACTATTTACCCGAATTCGGTACGGACTTAATGTGGCTGCCAGCGCATGAGTAAGAGCGATGACCCCACCTTTTGAGGCGGCATAAGATTCTGAGTTCGGTTCTGACATAAAAGCTCGTGTTGACGCGATATTGATGATCGATCCGCCTCTTTCCTGCATAAAGCGGCCGGCTTCTCTCGCTAAAAGAAAGACACTGCGCAAATTCGTATTGATTACCTCATCCCAACGGGCAGTTGTCAGTTCGAAAAAATTCTCGAAACAGTCGATTCCGGCATTATTGATAACCACATCAATCTTCCCGTATTTTTGAATCGTTAGTTCCACGAGGCGAACGATATCCTCTTCTTTTTTAACATCGGTTTCGACAAAAAAAGCATCGCCATTTTCTTGCAAGATTTCTTTTTCCAGCTTCTTCCCATTTTCCGAATCGATATCAGCCAGGACAACCTCAGCTCCGTTATGTGAAAAACTCCGGGAAATTTCTTTTCCGATGCCATTTGCCGCACCGGTTACGATTACCGTCTGTTTTCCCATAGCCATCTACCTTCCTCCTTTCCGCGAAAAGTTAAATAGAAAATTTGTCTGTTTCTAAGTTTGTTTATTCTATTATAACCTATAATAAAAAAAACCGACTTCATCCGCCGGTTTTAAATAGGAATTTTTTTTGAACTTTAATGAATTCTTTATTTGGCAAACACGTGATTGCCGATTTGTACGGTTACCGGTCTGGAAAGTATCCATTTGCTTGAAGAAGTTTTTGGATTGTAAAAATAGAGTGACCCATTGCCCTGACCTCTAAAGGATAATGCTTCCATAACCGCTTTTTTTGATTCCGCATCCGCCGGGGTGTTAATTGCACCATTGGCTACCGGTGTGAAGGCGTAATGCCCGCCGTCAATTTGATAAATCACGTCTCGAACACTATTCGGAAAATCCGGATGATCCAAACGATTGAGTACGACTGTAGCGACCGCTACCTTCCCGGCATACGGTTCACCTTTCGCTTCCGCACTGACAAGTCTTGCCAATAATTCTTTGTCTTGTTGTGAAATCGATGCGGGAATGGTCAATTGCTGTCCTGGATAAATCACAGTAGAGTTTAATTGATTCATAGATTGAAGATCTTTATAAGCCACACCGAACTGCTGACCGATTTTATATAAACTATCTCCTGCTTGAACTGTGTAAGTTGTTGCTGCATGGGTTTGTTGATTAAATCCAAATAATGAAGTGGAAATGAACATGATCGCCAAACTTTTCATCCATTTATTTTTCATATCATTACCTCCATATTGATTTACTACTCTATTAACCTAACACGCCCATTTCTCTCATTCATTAGTAGGAGATTGCCATAATTTCCAGTAAATGTACGGAGGCTGAAGCTAAAAAAAGCGACCAAATACCAGTTACCCCTGGATTTAGTCGCATTTTTTCGTGAATCGAACGCAAGGAAAAGAATTCCAAATATGTAAAATTAACTTCGTGGTTTTTCCAAATATTCGTAACGAATATCTCCACCTTTTAAAGCAATGCCGCGAAAATGCTTAAAATCGTCCCGCTTCGTTAAAACCTGCTGGAAGGATAGAAAATCTTCCTTTTTCACGATGAGTTCTTCAATTTCTCCATGTTTTAATCGATCGAGCAAAGTTGTCGCTTCTTGCGCGTCCATCGTCCATCCCTCCAAGTTATCTTCAAAAAAATTAAACTGTTGCAAAAAAGTGGAAGACTCACCTTTACAAATAGAACATTTTATTGCAAACTAATATTAATTATATTCATTAAAGGGGAGATATGCAAAGTGAGGAAAGCATCGGTTGGTAATGTAATCGAATTCAAAAATGGTCTAAGAGGTGTTGTCGAAAAAGTCAATGAAAATTCCGTTATCGTTAATTTAACATATATGGATAATTACCGGGAATTAGATTTAGAGGAACGAACAGTGGTGAATCATAAGAATTATAGAATCATTGAAGAATAGTTTTACAAAAAAATGTTTACGCTTACAACTTTTGTATGCCGGAATGCCCATTCATTCCAGCATCATCTCCACGGATTTTCCATTCCGCAAATAAAATTCAAATCCTTGCTATTAGAGAACAGGGAATCGTTTCTCTGTTCTTTTTATTTTTCGGGGGCTCTCCAAAACTTCAGGATAAAATTGGAAAAATTCTTTTTTGATATAAAATGTACAAATGGTATATCATTTTTTGTCAAAATAAAATTATGCTACAATGTAAATATCTTTCTGAAGGGAGTAAGAAAAATGTCGAATGTTCGCATAGATTGGAAATTACTTCTAGGAATCGTCATTGCCCATCTACTCCTTTATTACACCTTTGACCATACAAAAGTGTTCTGGTATTTGTTTACCGGCTCGATGTTTATCTTGATCGCCTATTCAATATGGATTGAAGATGTCGACGATGAACTCCCGCTCGGGCAATATTTGCTGTACGGAATCGTTTCCGGTGTCATTTTATACTTACTGTTCTGGTTCGCCGATTTTCTGTTCGACACGATCGAAATTCAGTACTTGATCAACCAAGTGGAGTCTTTATATAGAAAGTTTGCACCAGATAAAATTTGGCATCACATCGTATTGATCTTGATTATCATTCCCGGAGAAGAATTTTTCTGGCGCGGATTTGTGCTTAAACGATTATTAAAGCGTACAACGATGTGGACGAGTATCATCCTCTCCACTCTTTTATATGCGTCCGTACAACTTTACTCCGGTGCGCTTCTTTTAGTTCTGGCAGCACTTGCTAGTGGACTTGTCTGGGGCTATTTGTATGCGAAAAAAAGAAGTTTACCTCTTGTCATCATTTCGCATTTAATATTCGATCTACTTTTATTAGTCCTTTTCCCGCTTATTTAATCGTTTCTCAACATATCTTCCATCCCTTTTTAATAAAAACTTGCCTGACTGCAAGTTTTTATTTTTTTATCATTAAAAGTATGAAGTAAATAATGGCGATATTGCCAAACAACGGGTATAACGTGGCAAGTAATAAACTATAATTCACCATACTGATTACATAAGCAATGGCGAAGATGATCATTCCTATATAGATCGTCTTCATCGGGACAATCTTCTGGATAAAACGTTCAAGGCCGTAAATATTTCCGATGATGGAACTGAATATTTCACCATAAATTACGAGGATAAATAATAAATGAAAGGCGCTGGCCATTTTCTCCATCATGACTGCCAGGGGGATATCGTACAGTTGAAAATCAGGAAGCTGCACGACAACTAAATGATTCATCAGTAAAAGACCTGTCAAGATCAGCCCACCGAGAATACCACCCATTTTAATCGTTCGTTCGTCATTGATTTCCGTCGCCGCCGGTACTAACACAGCCTGGGTTAAAGCGAGATTAAAGGATGCATAACTTAACGAGGAAAGAAAAGCATGACCATCCCACGCTACGGGTGTAAAGGCGTTCTGCCAAAAATCAGGTAAAAAGAGAACATGTCCAAACAGAACGAGACAAAATATGATGAGTAACGGTACAACGACGGTATTCACCAAAAATAAGCCCTTCGTTCCTATGACTAAAATAAAAATAGCGAGGCAAATCGTGCCAACGATCCCGAGTCCCCGTGCTAAATGCAATTGTTCTTCGAAAACACTGCCCGCTCCCGATAGCATGACAGAAGTCACACCGATTAACATGAGTAGCATGATCAAGTTCACAAGTGGAGTGAAGATACGGCCGAATAAATATTCATTTAACTGGTGATAACTTTGCGCACCGATGCGGAGAGATAGCATCATGATCTTTACACCAAACCAGATAAAAAAAACTCCTGAAAGGATAATCGTGAGTAATCCGATACTGCCGAACCGGGAAAAGAATTCGATGATTTCCCGACCTGTGGCAAAGCCGGCGCCAACAACTGAACCGACATAAACAGCCGCAAGCTGTAACGATTTTTTCCAATTCATCTCTTCTCCTCCTCCTCCCATCTATATGCTCGAAAGGACAAGGTCAGAACAGCAGGAAAGAAAGGAAGAGAATGAGCGGCTACTTATCTTCAAAATTGAATCAATTTCTCCAATCATTATGTCTCCTCTCGAAAAAAATTTGGGCAAACCTCTTGAAAGTCAAAAAAGGTCAAAGTATAATAAAGATAGAAAGTCAAAGATGATCAAATCAAAATTGATTCGTTATCCTTGCCTGTCCATCGTGGACAAAATATAATAGTGATAAAGTCAAAGATAGTCAAGGTCAAGCCCTGAGTTGATGAAGAATATTTTCGGAAGGAGGAATTCCTGATGCTATGTCAAAAATGCCAGAAAAATAAAGCTACCGTATATTTTCATTACCAAGTGAACGGTCAAGGAACAAATGTTGGCTTATGTCAGCAATGTTATATAGAAGAACAACAAAAATTCCAGGCTAATCTCGGCTCCCATTTGAAAAACTTTTTCGGGGGATTAAATAACAATAACATCAACGACTTGTTTAACGGATTCACCGATCCATTCGGTACTCAGGGGAGCACGGGACAGCAGACAAACGTCAAAACCGAACAAAGGAATCGCAGCGGATTTTTAGATCAGTTCGGAATTAATTTAACCGATCAGGCGAGAAACGGCAAAATTGACCCGGTAATCGGCCGGGATAAAGAAATAAAAAAAGTGATTGAAATTTTGAATCGGCGCAACAAAAATAATCCCGTTTTAATCGGTGAACCGGGTGTTGGGAAAACAGCGATTGCCGAAGGTCTCGCCCTGAAAATTGTTTCCGGTGATGTTCCTTATAAACTCCAAAATAAGGAAGTATATGAACTCGATGTCGCTTCATTAGTGGCCAATACCGGTATTCGCGGTCAGTTTGAACAGCGCATGAAACAATTATTAAAAGAAATACAAGAAAGGGATGAAGTGATCCTTTTCATTGATGAACTTCATCTAATCGTTGGTGCCGGTTCGGCAGAAGGATCGATGGATGCATCCAATATCTTAAAACCTGCCCTTGCTCGCGGCGATATTCAAATTATCGGGGCAACGACCCTCAAGGAATACCGGACGATAGAAAAAGATGGTGCTTTAGAACGCCGTTTTCAACCGGTGATGGTCCATGAGCCATCTATCGAGGCAACGATCGAAATCTTAATGGGATTAAAAGACCGGTACGAACAATTCCATCAAGTGAAATATACAGATGAAGCCATACGCGCAAGTGTGGTCCTGTCACAGCGCTATATTCAAGATCGCTTTTTACCTGATAAAGCCATTGATTTACTCGATGAAGCCGGCTCCAAAGTAAACCTGGAAAGCTCGGGTATGCCGAAGAAAGTCATCGAAGAACGATTGCAGCAAATCGCCAGGGAAAAAGAAGAAGCATTACAAAAGGAAAATTATGAACTGGCGGCAAAATTACGGGATGAGGAAAAAACATTACTGAAGCTAAAAGAATCAAATAACGATCAAGAGGAACCGGTCGTCACGGAGGAATTGATTCAGCAAATTATCGAGGAGAAAACGAATATACCGGTTACGAAACTCCAAAAAGAAGAACAGCAGCAGCTAAAAAATCTTGAAAACAACTTGAAAGCCAAGGTCATCGGTCAAGATGAAGCTGTTCGGGCAGTCGCCAAAGCCATTCGCCGCAGCCGGGCAGGATTGAAGCCGAAAAACCGTCCGATTGGCAGCTTCTTATTCGTAGGGCCGACCGGTGTCGGGAAAACAGAATTATCTAAACGGCTTGCTGAAGAGTTATTCGGTACCCAGGATGCCATGATTCGCCTCGATATGAGCGAATACATGGAAAAACATAGTGTATCGAAACTGATCGGTTCACCTCCGGGATATGTCGGTCATGAAGAAGCCGGTCAATTAACCGAAAAAGTGCGCAGAAACCCGTACAGTCTCATCTTGCTAGATGAAATCGAAAAAGCCCATCCCGATGTCATGCACATGTTCCTGCAAATTTTGGAAGATGGTCGACTCACCGACAGCCAGGGCCGTACTGTCAGCTTCAAAGACTGCGTCATCATTATGACAAGCAATGCGGGAACCGGCGAGAAAAACATCCGAGTCGGATTTGATCAAAACGACAAGGTGGAAAAAGCCGATGTTGTTGAACAATTGCAAGATTACTTTAAACCAGAATTTTTAAACCGCTTTGACAGCATTATCCAGTTCAAACCACTTGCAAAGGAACATTTATTACAAATAGTCGACATAATGCTAGATGAGTTAAACGAACAATTAAATGAAGTCGGTAAATCAATTACTGTTACCGATGAAGTCAAGGAAAAAATTGTGGAGCTGGGCTACAACCCTTCCTTTGGTGCAAGACCCTTGCGTCGAACGATTCAGGAACAACTAGAAGATCAAATCGCTGATTTTGTTCTTGATTTCCCGGATGTTACCCATTTAAGGGCCTATGTTGATCATGGAAAAATCATCATCGCGCAAAACTAATACAACATAAAAAAG
>CALGAD010000076.1 GCA_937951955.1 uncultured Bacillaceae bacterium | reverse complement strand
ATGCTGCAAGAATATGTATATGACGATGATATCCCGGAGTTTTAATCGTTAAAAAAGAAGCTGGTAACCAGCTTCTTTTTTATACTTTATAATGTTTGCGCAATATCTTTCCAGTAATGGCAAAGGGTTTCCATCCCTTTGTCAAAGTTTTCTAAATGGAAATGTTCGTTCGGTGCATGGACATTTTCACCCGGTAAAGCAAATCCCATCAATACAACGGGGAGTTTTAATATATTTTGGAAATCGGCAACGATAGGAATTGAACCGCCACTGCGGGTATAGGCGGTTGGGACCCCGTATACTTTTTCATAGGCACGTCCCGCTGCTTGAATGGCCGGGTGCTCGAGTGGAGTAATAAACGGATGCCCTTGATCGAATCTTGTAACAGTTACAGTGACACCCTTCGGTTGATGCTTTTCAATATGTCGTTCGATAAGTTGTAAAATCTCTTCCGGATCTTGATCTGGAACGAGTCGGCAAGTGATTTTTGCCGATGCGACAGAAGGAAGGACGGTTTTAATACCTTCTCCCTGGAAACCGCTATACATCCCGTTTATTTCTAAAGTCGGACGGGCCCATGTTCTCTCATTAAAACTGTAGCCTTCTTCGCCGAACAGTTCCGGAACACCTAATTCTTCACGAATTTTTTCTTCATCGGTATTTAATGCGCGGAACGCTTTTCTTTCTTCATCAGTTAACGGAAGAACGCGATCATAAAATCCTTCGACAGCCACTTTACCCGTTTCATCATGGAAGCTTGCGAGCAATTGGACGAGTGCATGTGCCGGATTTTGTACGCCACCACCGTAAGCTCCGGAATGAAGATCACTATTCGGACCTTTCACATCGATTTGCAATCCTGCTAAACCTCTCAGCCCGTAACAAATCGTCGGTTTTCCTTTATCAAGCAATGCCGTATCGGAAATGACGAGTAAATCAGCCCGTAACAAATCTTGATGTTCCTCAACAAAAGCAGGGAGGTGAGGACTGCCAATTTCTTCTTCACCTTCAAAAATCACTTTTATATTGAGCGGTAATTTGCCATCGGTTTTCAAAAAGGCTTCCAGTACCTTGATATGCATGAAAACCTGACCCTTATCGTCACTAGCACCACGAGCATAGATTTTCTCATCGCGAATCACCGGTTCAAAAGGAGGAGTTTCCCAGAGTTCTAAAGGATCTACCGGCTGCACGTCATAATGACCATAGATTAAAACGGTCGGTTTTCCTTCCGCATGCAACCAGTCCCCGTAAACGACCGGATGACCATTCGTCTCCATCACTTGCACATGTTCTAAACCGATACTTTCAAGCTCATCTTTTAACCATTCCGCTGCTCGGCGAACATCTTCCTTATGTTCAGACAAGGAACTAACGCTCGGTATTTTTAAAAATTCTGATAATTGTTGTAAGTGAAGGTCCCGATTTTCCTGTAAATATGCTTTATATGCCTGTACCATAATTAACCTCCTGACTTCCTTTTTTCAATATGTAAGAATTATATTTATTTTAATCGATGTCCAATAAAATTACTAGATGCTTCTGCTATAAATTGGAAATCAACCGATTTTACTATTTGAATGATTTATGAAAGAAATAGGGGTTCAAGAAAAAATGATAAAAACCGATTGATCCATGGTGGAAAAATCGGTTTAAAAACGACCGGACTTCAATATCGAATAAAGCAACCATAAAAACATCAATGTAGCTGCGATGCCGCCAATTTCGATTACAGGGAATGACCAAAGGATGGTTTGTTCTTTCATGATTGCAGCACCAATGACGAGACCTGACATCATAATGCTGAAAGCAAGTAGGACAATACTGAAGGAAAGTTGATTCGTGATGCGATCCATTTTATGTAATAAATCTTGAATATCGGGAAGATCCATTTCTACCTGTAATTTTCCTTTTTTTGTAAAGCTCCTTAGGAAAACTTCAAACTGATTCAGGATATTTTGGATTTCACGAAATTTCGAGCGGGCGTTTTTTATTATCGCTTTCGGTTCATACCGTTCCCGAATCAAACGTCTGCCGAATGGTTCCGCCAAATCCATCAGAACAAAGTCGGGATGAAGACGCGATAAAACACCTTCCATCGTTAATAAAGTTTTAGCAAGCAACGTTAAATCGGCCGGTATACGTATTTGATTCTCATAACAGATACGAATCACTTCATTTAGTAATTCCGAGATATTTACTTTTTTTAAGGAGACATTCGCGTATTTTGCTAATAAATGATCCAGATCAAAAAGAAGTCGATCCCGATTGGTTTCTTCGCTAAGCTGTCCAATTTTTGTGACGATAGCTGTGATTTCCTCGAGATCGTCATCTTTTAAGGCGATTAATAAAGATGCTAAATCAAATTTCATTTGTGGTGACAACCGTCCCACCATTCCAAAATCAATTAATGTAATCTTCCGATCAGCCGTGATAAAGACATTCCCCGGATGTGGATCCGCATGGAAAAAACCGCCTACAAAGATTTGCTCGAACATACAATGGGCAAAATTCATTGCAATTTTTTCTTTGTCTTCACTCGCACCTGCTTGAATGAACGCATCCAGCTTCTGCGCATGAATAAATTCCATCGTCAAGACGCGCTTTGTCGTATAATCCCAAAAAACGTCAGGTATTTTGACATAATCCAACTTTTTAATCTTTGTTGCACAACGTTCGGCATTTTTTGCCTCCCTTGTATAATCGAGCTCCATCCGTAGAGAACTGGAAAGTTCTTTAACAATATCATATACCCGATAATTTTTTCCCCAGTCTGTCCTGTTCTCGATTAAAATAGCAAGATCATTTAAGATTTCTAAATCCTTTTCAATCGTATTTTCAATATTGGGGCGCTGAACTTTAATCGCGACTTCTTCACCCGTTTTTAATTTTGCCCGATGAACCTGTCCAATCGAGGCAGAAGCAACAGGAGTCCTGGAAAATTCGGAAAACAAATTTTCCAGGGGGATGTTGAATTCTTCTTCGATTATTTTTTTAATATCTTCAAAGGGGACAGGTTTTACATTATCTTGCAGTTTGGCAAGTTCACGGATGATTTCTTGCGGGAAAAGGTCAATACGTGTACTGGCCAGCTGACCGAGTTTAATAAAAGTAGGACCCAACTCTTCCAGGGTTATGCGCACACGTTCACCAATGTTTTTAGACAATACTTCTTCATCGGACATCACTTTTTTCTTTTGGATTTTACCAACTAAATCAAACATCCCTAAATCTTTAATGATAAAATCAAAGCCATTTCTTATCAGCGCCGCAAATATTTCCTGGATTCGTTGGGCATTGGACAAACGTTTCCCTAGCATTTGCTCACCCCGTGAACTGCTTCTTTTTTTTCTATTCCTGTTCTGTCTGTTCGTTTTCTGTCTGTTCGTTCAATTTTTCCTCCAGTGCCGCCACCCGTTTTTCAAGCTCCGCTAATTCATCTTTCGTAACGATATTCATGTCATGCAATGATTTTTCCACACGTTCTTTTACAGCTTTTTCAATTTTTTCTTGTGTGGCACGACCTTTTTCAATCAATTCATCAACCAGGTCGCTCGATTCTTCGCGCGTCATTTTTCCTTTTTCAACTAGCTCATTGATTAATTTTTCCAATTGTTCTTTACTGGCCACCGCAGCACCAATACTTAAGGATAACAATTGATCGAGTAAATCTTTCATCAATAATAACCTCCTATATAATAGGTAAGATTTAATGTACTTACTTAAATAATAAAGGGAATTTTCTATAAAGTAAATAAAAGCTTGAAAATGTTAAGGAAATTTTGTTTTTTTATTATCAGGACAAAGCATAACGACAATTGTCATCGTTTCTTTACAAAAACGTAATGGTCATTTAAAATAGTATTCGAATTTGTCCTTAGGAGGAAAGTCATGAGCTTTTTTACGAAGCTATTTTTTTTCGCACTTTTTACTAGTTCTTTTATCCTGGTCGGTTGTCAAGGTACGGAAACCGTGAATACCGACAAGCAACCAGCGAAGGATTTACCGAAAGAAATGAGCGCGTTTTCACAAGGAGAGAGCGGTCAAGAGTTATCGACTCTAGCATATACGCAAAACCCAGTATCCGCTCATACAACTTCGGACAAGACCAAAGATCATGATTTGACAATTGGAGAAGAGATCCGAGCAGGAAATATTTCGATCCAATTCGAAAGAATCGATGAACTTTCTGTCAATCAGTTTAGTCCGAATAAAGATAAATTTTTAAACATAACTCTAAAGCTAACGAATCACGGTGAGGAATTAACTGAACTTTCATTGCTCAATCATTTTTCCTTAATTGCTGGTAAGGAACGTCAAGATCTCGCGTTAATTGATACGCAAAACCCTCTGACGATTGAAATTCCAGCAGGGAAGACGGTCACCGGTCAGCTGACCTATGATAGTGTGCTATCCGAATCTTATTCCTTTATATATGAAGATTTGTCGATTGGAGAAAAGGTCCAGTGGCAATTTTCATATGAAGATGTTCAATCGCTCGATTAAAACGAAAACGCGTAGGTATACGGTCCTACGCGTTATTTATTTTCGAAAAGAGAATTTGTCACTTTTTCGCAAAACAAATCTTTTCGTATTACCTAAAGACCGTGACCGGGATTTTTATTTTGCCGGGAATGATTTTTTTGTTTCACTTTATGCGAACCGCTTAACGGTTCAGGTTGTGTACTTCGCTTTTTTTGTGATTGATTATTCTTTTCCGCATTAGCCAAGGAAATCCCTCCTTTAAAGCAGTTTCATATTCAATAGCATCTCCCAACTTTTACAGGTTAACAGGATAAAAATTTTCCTGCTGGAAAAACTATTTTTTGAGGTGATCAAATGCCCCAAAAAAAGAATAAACAACAGGCCTTTCAAGCGGCAGAACAAGGAGTACAGGAAGTTCGCGATTTATATAATGAACTGGATGAAACTTCACCTGAATTTGGTACGTATAAAAAACAGCTGAAAAAGGAAATTAATGAAGCACAACAACAAATTGAAAAAGCGATGTCTATTGCCGGCGAAAGGCAAATGGATCAGCTGGAAGCAATGAAAAGTGAAATGGAAATGTTAGATGAAGAATTTGAATAACGCTGGATTGTAATGGAGGGACTGTCATAACAGTCCCTTATCATTTTGCAGTTAGAAAAATTCCACACAAAAATGATTATTTTCTCATTGATTTTTTCATATCTTTATATTAAAATAAATTTTGTCAAAAAAAAACGGGGTATTAGCTCAGTTGGTAGAGCAACTGACTCTTAATCAGTGGGTCGCAGGTTCGAGCCCTGCATGCCCCATTTAATGAGAATCCAACAATAAAATTGAATTACGGGGCATTAGCTCAGCTGGCAGAGCAACTGACTCTTAATCAGTGGGTCGCAGGTTCGAGCCCTGCATGCCCCATAAAATTAAAAAACAATCCTCATCCATGTGAGGATTGTTTTTTTATCTCTGTTTACAATAAGAAATTATTATACTAAACCATAACATTCTTATAATTTACTTATATTAAAATTTATATTAATATAGAATTGATTGAAAAGTTGCACCACTCTCACCTGTAACTTTTCAATAAGTGAAATGCATAAAGTTAGGGGGGGAGATTTTGTGGCCAACCAACACTTATATGATGCGAAAAAGTCGTTCGAATTAAATGGAAAAAAGTACAACTATTACAGCTTGAAAGCCATTGAAGATGCCGGTGTGGCCAAAATTGGCAGACTTCCTTACTCGATTAAAGTACTATTAGAATCTGTCTTGCGCCAGGTGGATGGAAAAGTCATCACGAAAGAGCATGTTGATAACCTGGCTAAATGGGGATCGGATGAAGTAAAAAATGCAGAAGTACCGTTCAAACCATCCCGGGTAATTCTCCAGGATTTTACGGGCGTACCTGCAGTCGTGGACCTGGCATCACTCAGAAAAGCCATGGCTGATATGGGAGGAGATCCCCGGACGATCAATCCGGAAATTCCGGTCGATCTCGTCATTGACCACTCGGTACAGGTCGACACTTACGGTACACCGCAGGCATTAAGAATCAACATGGAAATTGAATTTGAAAGAAACAAGGAACGCTATCAATTTTTACACTGGGCACAAAAAGCCTTTGATAATTACCGGGCTGTTCCACCAGCAACAGGTATCGTTCACCAGGTAAACCTGGAATATCTGGCGAATGTCGTCCATGCGGTGAAAGATGAAGACGGAAATCTCGTCGCCTTCCCCGATACCCTTGTCGGAACGGACTCCCATACAACGATGATTAACGGACTTGGTGTGCTCGGCTGGGGTGTCGGTGGAATAGAAGCAGAAGCTGGAATGCTCGGACAGCCTTCCTATTTCCCAATACCGGAAGTCATTGGCGTACGCTTAACAAATAAACTGCCTGATGGTGCAACAGCAACCGATCTGGCATTACGCGTAACTCAGTTATTAAGAGAAAAAGGTGTCGTAGGTAAATTTGTCGAATTCTTCGGGCCTGGTGTATCTACACTGCCACTGGCAGACCGTGCAACGATTGCCAACATGGCACCGGAATACGGAGCAACCTGTGCTTTCTTCCCGGTTGATGAGGAAGCACTCGAGTACTTACGTTTAACCGGTCGGGAGGAAGAACATATCCAGCTCGTGAAGAAATATCTTGAACTGAACGATATGTTCTTTACACCGGAGAAAGAAGATCCCGTATATACAGACGTTATTGAACTTGACCTATCGACGATCGAAGCCAATCTGTCCGGTCCAAAACGTCCGCAAGATTTAATTCCGATGTCCCGCTTGAAAGAAGAATTCCAGAAATCGATTACCGCTCCTACCGGTAATCACGGTTTCGGTCTCGAAAAAGATGAACTCGATAAAGAAGCAACCGTAGAATATAAAGACGGCACGAAAGAACCCTTGAAAACAGGTGATGTCGTCATCGCGGCGATCACAAGCTGCACGAACACATCCAACCCCCACGTGATGATCGGTGCCGGTTTACTTGCGAAAAACGCCGTTGAAAAAGGTTTAACCGTGCCGAAACATGTAAAGACATCGCTCGCACCTGGATCCAAAGTCGTTACCGGCTATCTGAAAGATGCTGGCTTGATGCCGTATCTCGAAAAATTAGGTTTCCACCTCGTCGGTTACGGCTGCACGACATGTATCGGTAACTCTGGACCATTGCTCGAAGAAATCGAAAAAGCGATCACGGAAAATGATATGCTCGTCACATCAGTGCTATCTGGAAACCGGAACTTTGAAGGCCGGATCCATCCACTCGTCAAGGGGAACTATCTCGCTTCACCGCCACTCGTCATCGCCTTTGCACTGGCAGGTACGGTCAACATTGACCTCACGAGTGAACCCCTTGGAAAAGATAAGGATGGCAATGATGTGTACTTGAAAGATATCTGGCCGACAAAAGAAGAAATCGATCAATACATCAAACAGGTCGTCACTCCGGAACTCTTTAAGGAGCAGTACAAACGGGTCTTTGACGACAATGAAAAATGGAATGAAATTGAAACAGGCGATAAACCACTGTACGATTGGGATGAAAATTCTACCTATATTCAAAACCCACCGTACTTCGAAAACTTATCGCCTGAACCGAACAAAATCGAACCGCTCAAAGATTTACGGGTCATCGGCAAATTCGGCGATTCGGTAACAACCGACCATATTTCCCCGGCTGGTGCCATTGCCCGGAATTCACCGGCTGGTAAGTACTTGATCGAAAAAGGTGTTGCCATCCGCGACTTTAACTCCTACGGTTCCCGCCGTGGTAACCACGAAGTCATGATGCGCGGAACGTTTGCCAATATCCGCATCCGCAACCAGATCGCACCGGGAACTGAAGGGGGATACACGACATACTGGCCGACAGGTGAAGTCATGTCCATTTACGATGCCGCTATGAAGTATAAAGAAAATAACATCGGTCTTGTTGTGATCGCCGGTGCAGACTACGGCATGGGTTCATCCCGTGACTGGGCAGCAAAAGGAACCAATCTACTCGGCATTAAAACCGTCATTGCCGAAAGCTTCGAACGCATTCACCGCTCCAACCTCGTCCAGATGGGTGTCCTGCCGCTGCAATTTAAAGAGGGTGAAAATGCCGATACATTAGGCTTAACAGGAAAAGAAACATTTACCGTTCATATCGATGAAAACGTAAAACCTCATGATTTAGTCAAAGTCACAGCTACCGATGAAGATGGCAACAAAAAAGAATTCGAAGTAATCGTCCGCTTCGATTCTGAAGTGGAAATCGATTACTATCGTCATGGCGGTATCCTCCCGATGGTCTTACGACAAAAATTAAGTACAAAAACACCTGCATAATTTAACGCTTGAAAAATCCCTGTTGTTTAACAGGGATTTTTTCTTGCACATTGCGATGATTATTATTTAACAAAACGAAACTGACATTCCATCATGTTTAAAGTTTTTGAAATCGGGAAAAATGAAAATACATTTTGAACAGAGAACTGTTCCTTCTATTTTTATTCTATAAATTTTCAAACAAATGCCACAATTAAGTAAAAATCAATAAATAAATCTTGTTATAATTGGAGTTGGAAAGGAGAGTGAAGGGTGATGAGAAAGTTCAGAAAGCGTTCCTTTACCGAGTTAGTGAATGAAAATCGCTTAGAAATTTTAAAAAATGAAGAAGAAATGGAGAAGATCGAGAAACGTTTGGAAGAAAAACTGAAAGATGCCCAATAATGGGGTGATTTCTTTTTATTACATAGTCATTTCCTGTGCATATTGCACTGGATTCGGCTCATCCTAATAGCAGGAGGGATGAGCCTTGAGTAATCCAAAATCGTTCCCACAAGGTTTTCAGCCAGATAATGTTGGAACAAAATCCCGTGATGTGCATTCAAATAAAGGAAGAAAGATGGCCGATAAATCAGGAAAACATCCAGATATCATCCAAACAAAAGGTGAATAACATACCGTAAATTTAATGCGCCGTAATCTAGCCCGAGCAGATTATGGCTTTTTTATTTTTTTATATTTTTCATAAAAAAGCACAAAATAAACAGGAGAATTTTTTGAGGAGGAATGTTTATGAAACCAAAACCAGATGACCGATCTGATAATGTAGAAAAGCTACAAGAAATGGTCCATAACACCCTCGAAAACATTGAAAAAGCCGAAGAGTCCATGGAAACAGCAAGTCCGGAACAAAGGCGGCAAATTGAAGCAAAAAATGAACGGCGCCGTGAAAGTATCGAGGCAATGCGTGAAGAAATCAAAGACGAATATCGCGCCCAGCAATAAAAGAACGGAAGACCATGTCGGTCTTCCGTCTTTTTTGCCTTTATTCGCCACATCATTCGTTTCCAACAGCATTCCATCAC
>CALGAD010000075.1 GCA_937951955.1 uncultured Bacillaceae bacterium | reverse complement strand
AAAACCGGTATATGATTAAACGATTGATTTTGCGATTTTTTAAGAAAAATAGTTTTAGATAAATCCCTTTGACTTTCCTGTCAAAATAGCGTATATTTACAGATGGCGAACAATTATAAGTTATTATACTAAAAATATTCGTGTTTTAGGGGTGTTTGAGATGGAGAAGATATTTGATTATGAGGATATTCAATTAATCCCCAGAAAATGCATTGTAAGAAGTCGTAAAGAATGTGATACTTCAGTGGAATTTGGTGGACGAACATTTCGTTTACCGGTCGTTCCTTCGAATATGCAAACAATCATTGATGAAAAAATTGCACGTTATTTAGCAGAAAATGGCTATTTTTATATCATGCATCGCTTTAAACCGGAAACACGTTTACAGTTTGTACGGGAAATGCAAGAAAATGGATTATATGCTTCCATTAGTGTCGGGGTAAAAGAAGAGGAATATGACTTTATCGAAGAATTAGCACATGCAGGATTAACACCGGAGTATATTACGATCGATATTGCCCACGGTCATGCCGACTCGGTCATCCAGATGATTCAGCATATAAAAAAGCATTTACCAGACAGTTTTGTTATTGCTGGAAATGTAGGCACACCTGAAGGCGTTCGCGACCTGGAAGAAGCTGGAGCGGATGCAACGAAAATCGGGATCGGTCCCGGTAAAGTTTGCATCACGAAAATTAAAACAGGCTTTGGAACAGGTGGCTGGCAATTAGCTGCCTTAAATTGGTGTGCCCAGGCGGCAAGAAAGCCGATTATTGCCGATGGGGGAATTCGCACCCATGGCGATATCGCAAAATCAATCCGATTCGGTGCCACGATGGTGATGATCGGTTCATTATTTGCCGGCCACGAGGAATCACCAGGTGAGATAATCGAAAAGGACGGGAAATTGTATAAGGAGTATTTCGGTTCAGCCTCTGAATATCAAAAAGGGGAAAGACGAAATGTGGAAGGTAAGAAAATGTGGGTTGAGTATAAAGGACCACTGCAAGATACATTAACGGAGATGGAAGAAGACTTGCAATCATCCATTTCTTACGCTGGTGGCAAAACTTTACATGCTTTACGCAAAGTGGATTATGTGATCGTTAAAAATTCCATTTTTAACGGTGATCGAATTTAATACGAACATGAAATCGAGAGAACCTGCTCTTTGGATGAGGGCAGGTTTTTGAATTTGTATTTATTCCTAAATAACGGGTTCATTAGAAATATGTATAACTTTACGTTAATCATAAAAAAAGCGATCATCCTGTCGGATCATCGCGAACTGTTTTAAGTGAAACTAATATCAGGGGATTTACTCAAAGGCTAGTGTTTTTAATCGTTTCTTTTCTTCATTTTTATCAATATATTCATAGAATCCGATCTGATTTCCCCACGGATCTGTAAATGTTCCCCATTTTACAGGAACTTCTGGACGGGAATGGATTTCGAAGTTTGCAATATTTAATTCGCGGATGATCCGTTCTTTTTCGTTCAAAATATCTTTTACAGCAAAACGTAAAGGGCCACTTATTGAACCGGGGTTTCCTTCCGACACTTGTAACCAGCAACCAGGTACGATTTCCCATTCCACAAAACTTTCATGTGGAATAAAATCAGGTGTTCGATTTAACAACGTTTCATACCACTTTTGTCCTTCTTCGATATCACTTACATGAATATGGACTGTCATTTCAAAAAACATGAATTTCTCCCTCTCCAAATATCTTTCATTAACTATTCTATAGGAAAGAGAAAATACCTTCTTATTTTTGTATTCGGAGAAATTTCTAAATCATTTCCTGAAACTTTTATCAAACTATATATGTTGAATTGTTATATTATAAATGATTAATTTTCCCCGGTCTTTTCTTCCCTCGTCTTTAATAAGTCCCGAATTTCTTTCAAATATTGTTCGGTAGCCGGGATTTTTACTTCAACATCTGCTTCCGGATTTTTCCGTTTGAAACGATTGACAAATTTAATAATGAAAAAGAGGACAAGAGCGATTAATAAAAAATTGATGATCGCCTGGAGGAAATTTCCCACCTTAAGTGTTGTACTTCCTAGTGGTAGCGCCAGGCCACTCAAATCCACATGTCCCGTTATGGCTAAAATGATCGGAGTAATCAAATCTTCAACCAATGAATCGACGATAGCCGTAAAAGCGCTGCCGATGATGACACCGACGGCTAAATCTAAAACATTTCCTCTTGTAATAAATTCCTTAAATTCCTTAGAAAACTTAGTAAACATTGTTTCACCCAACTTTGCTAATTGATTAAGATGATTTTTTTTCATTAGTAGTGACTATCATTTTAATATTGTTAGAAATATCTACACAAGCCCTCTTTTAATACGCAGTTACAGCTAACTGTAAAATTGATCCTTTATAGCACAACGATACTTTCTTTAGTTTAACATGTCTTCTTCAACAATTGTTATTCATTCCTTGGTTCGAGTTACAGGCAAAAAAATGAGGCAAGAGGAACTGGATGAAACATTTCCTCTTGCCCGAAAAAGGAGTGATGGTTGTCATTAAGCTTTTACTTCCGTATCCTTCTTACGCGTTACAAACGAATTCCATGCTTCAATCATTAAGAAAATACATAAACCAAACAGTACAAATCCTGCTATGGCCAGAAAGTAGTTTCCAATGTTGAAATTTTGATACATTAACACGATTAAAGCACTTAAAGTAACGATAAACATGAATGTCATTGGAATCAGGGTAAATAAAGTTTTGACACCTCTTCGAATAAGCCATGCACTAACCGCCATCAATGCCAGAGCACCGAGCATTTGGTTGGCAGAACCGAAAAGAGGCCATAATTGCGACCATGTTCCGGACAGCGCAAGTGCACCAGCTCCAATTACAATAACCGCTGTTGCAACATAATGATTATGGAAAAATTTACTTCTGCCTTCTGCAAATTCCTGAACTCCGTATTTTCCGAGTCTTGTTGCGGAATCCAATGTCGTCATTAAAAAGGCAGAGGCCGCTAAGGAGACGAAAGTTACCCCAGTCGCTAACGGTAAACCGAAAGCGCTCATAAATTCTGCCAGTCCAAGGGCAAAGGTTGGAATCGGTCCCCCTGATGTTGCTAGCCTTTCCGTAAACGCTCCCGTTGTTAAATACGCAACAGATGTTAAAACGATAACGGCAAGAAATCCTTCAATTAACATGCCGCCAAATGCGATAAAACGTCCATCTCTTTCATTGTTTAATTGTTTAGCTGTTGTGCCACTTGCTACTAATGAGTGGAATCCGGAAATAGCACCGCAGGCAATCGTAATAAATAATATCGGAAATAACGGTCCTAATGTTTCATTGTAAAAACCGGTAAATCCACTCAGTTGAATCGTAGGATTATAAAAGAGAACGCCGATAAAACCGCCAAGCATCATTCCATAAAGTAAATAGGAGTTTAAATAATCCCGGGGCTGTAATAATAACCACACAGGCAGGATCGATGCAACATAAGCATAAATGAGCAAGATAAAAACCCAGGTTGTAGAGCTTAATTGGATCGGGTACAAAATACCGAGCCAAATACATGTAAAGAGCAAAATAACCCCAATAATACTGGCAACGACAAAATTCATTCGCAACTGATTAATGGCAAAACCAAATAGAATAGCAAGGGCGATAAATAACAGGGAAGCTGTAGCTGCTTCAGGTGTTGAAGCAAAGGTATCGGCAACTAATACAGTAAAAACGCCAACAATAAGAATGAGTGTGGCAATTGAAAATGATAAAAATAATGTTTGGCCGCGTGTGCCGATGTATTCTTTAATAATTGTACCAATCGATTGTGCCTTATGACGGATTGATGCTTGAAGAGAGCCATAATCATGTGTGCCGCCAAAAAAGATACTCCCTAATACAATCCAGAGTAAAGCCGGAATCCAGCCAAAAATGGCAGCAGATACCGGTCCAACAATCGGACCACCGCCGGCAATCGTAGCGAAGTGATGCCCTAATAGAATCGGGCGGTTTGTCGCGACATAATCAATGCCATCGGCCATTTCATGAGCAGGAGTTTTTCTTTTTGGGTCAACACCGAGTTTTTTATCCAAATATTTGCCATAGGTAAAATAAGCGACAATAAAGATAATGGCAGTAATGGCAAGTAAAAGTATACCGCTCATTGTTTGACTCCATCCTCCTTAAACATTTGATCAATGGATGAAATAAACATCTTACCCTTCGGATGAACGTACACTTTTTCATCATGAAGATTAATGATCACTAAATACATTTCCACCCAGCCATGCAAGCCGAATTTTAGAAATTTTAATTTGCGAAAGCGACTCACCTCCTTAATCACCGCATCATCAATTTTTTGAGCGGTGATTACAACGCCAAGAACGATTGTTGACATATGCTCCTGGTTTTCCGGGATATATTGTGTAGCATTTCGCTCAATGGCTTTTTGAAAGTGATGTAAAAAATCAGTATTCAATTTTTGCTCATGGACTGTTGTAAAAATAATTTGTTGATTTTCCACACCGTACACTTTAATTTTTTTCGTAATCATGTATCGTTCGTCGCGTCTTTTATAAATAGCGAGAAATGCAAGAGGGATATCATCAATTTGTTCATCGCGGTATACATCGTATAAGGTCGTGTATTTGTTAGCCATATCGATAGTAAATTCCTGTAATTTTTTTTGGCTGCCCACCCTGGAACCTCCGTTCCTATTTTTTAATGAGTACGTAAATGCTACTGAAGCATGTATTTTGTTAGCGCATTCATAAATCGGGTTAACATTAACGGTGAAGCTTTAATTAGAA
>CALGAD010000074.1 GCA_937951955.1 uncultured Bacillaceae bacterium | reverse complement strand
TCATCATTGAACCCGAGATTCTTAACACTCCGCCCCGGTCCTACCTCATATTTTACAGATTTGCTCAAATTAGACGCAAATTTCTTCTTTTTGTTCATTTCGTTCATTTTGTTTCTTTTGTTCCGATTGTATACTTTGGTATATCTTGTTCACGATGATGTTTTTCTTTCGGTTGACCGCACCCAGCGACATGTCCAACTCGCTCGCAATCTCTCGCATTGATTTTCCGTCGAGCAGTTTGTCCAAAATCACCTGTTCTTTCAAGTTTGTGATAGCCTTCGAATGTTTTTGTATCATCATGACCTTATTTCTGATTTTTTCTGTGTTCTTCTCGTATCGTTCTATGCGCAAAAACTCCTGGTAAACCGGGTCAGAAACATTTCCGCTTGCAATAGGCATAGATGCCTCAATCCCATATTTTGCTACTAATGGATTGCTGTTTCCGGTCATTTCTGCTCTTTTATTAATCAGCAAACGAATCATCCAGTGATAATTAAAAATCGCATCATGTATTTCTTTTTTATTCATCACTTTCAGCCACCTTCTTCAACATCGGGTTATAAACATGTTCCATACTTATTTTCTTTTTACTCATCGTTCTTGCCCTCCAAAATCCTCTCTGTAGCCTTTCGATCCGCACTCCAACCAAATACCTTCGGGCAACTTTGAAAAGGGCACAGACGGCCTTCTACGAGCCAGACGCACGTTTTGCAATGCCGGTTCACCCACCGTCTATCCACTCTCAGCTTCTTTCGCATTTTTTAACCCCCTTCAAACAAAAACGGACACCAAACAAGCCTTTTAGCTTGCTCAGTGTCCGCCAGTATGTCTGGTAGGACTTATTTATTGATTTTTTCTTTTGATTCGTATTCGATATATCTTAACTCACCATTATGCATAATCAATTTAATAGAGCCATGATCCGGCAATTCACGTTCGGTTATTTTTCCACCAGTCACAACATACACTCTCTGATTTTTTGCTTGTATATTCATCGTCCCACTCCTTGTGGTATAATATTGCTAGATTCATAAGTTCGGCTACCGGGAGTGGGCACTTCCGGTTTTTTTATGCGAATTTTTATCGAACTATAAACTAATAAATAGCTACAACCGTTCTTGGGTTCTCTAATGTCCCGACTCTAACCTTTAAGACTTCGTCAGTTTCTCTAAAAGTTCTGTCGTCATCATTCGCTAAATAGACTTCAGTATTTCCGGGTAATCCTGTTTCTTTCAATGCTTGAATTAATTCATCAATCGTCAATGATTTTCACTCCTTCACATTTTGGATCAACTATTCAACTTTCATCTTTTGCCCATTCTTCTACTTGTCTTTCCCACTCTTTTTCTGCGGCTCTACCATATTTAAATCCAGTTCCTTCACAGTCAGGGCAAGGATAATGTGTACTAAAAATGTATCCATCTTGTGTTGTAGACCCCGAACCATTACACCAAGGACATTTTTCAAGAGATATATTTGTCATAATTTCACTCCTTCATAGTTTTGTTCAACTGTGTATTTATTTCTTTACTTCAACGACAATCTTCTCCACACCATTTAACTCAATGCCGTTACAATCCACGAACTTAATTTTTGGATCTTTTGGTTTTTCTGAATAAAGCCAGTTTGTGATAACCCTTGCCAGTTCGTCTTTTGTGAAAACCGTTTCCAATACAATACCCCTCTCTCTACTTCTTTCTGATTTTTGGTATTTCCGTTCCGCCGAACTTTTTGCAGTCTGCCCCAATCCGGGATTGACACATCAGGAATAATGGGCATTCCCAGAAACATTTCATATACTCGTCTTCCCGTTTCATCCAGTCGGGACGAGTGTCGATATAGACGACACTCATAGTCCCAACTCCCTTTTGGCGAATATATAGACTAGGTTCATCATAATTCGATTCATTTCTTCCAGTTCCGTATTTTCATCCAGGGCCAGTTTATATAGTCTTTCTTTCTCTAATTTTTCTTTGTTGAGTTGGTTAATTTCTTCGTTCAGTCGCTCAATTTCTCTTTGAGCTTCCCTTAAACGATTTTCCAATCTATAATTTAGTTGAATCGCTTGTTCTTTTGCTCTGTGGGCGTAATCTAATTCGTCCATCAGAGCGCTTTTTTTATTTTCAATCGGGACTGGCTGCGTATCGTTAACGACGTTTCCTTTCGGAAAAACAGTCATCTTTCCCCCTCCAGTTCCTTAATTTCCACCTCGATACGTGGGTTTTCACTATAAAACTTCGAAACTTGCAAATCCACCACTTGCGAATCGTCTTTCCAAATGACTTTGTTCAATCCGTCAAAGACCGACTTTATGTAGTTGTCGACATCCGGCTTGGTGATCGGTCTTATTATTCCTTCCTCAGCCTGTTTCTTTTTTTTCTTTGAAAAGCTTTTTAATGTCGGTCTGAATACTTTCACTTTCATTTTCAGTGGCCCAGTCAGAAGTTCTTTCGTCCTGTGTTGACTTGCTACCAGCCGGACATAATGCTTGTAGTCCCGACTTTTCTTCGGATCGTACATTCTGACATGTCCATTCACGGTTGTTGCCCGGGGACGTCCCTGTGCAACGGGTTCGCCCCAGACAGTGAATTTAATCGTCATGCAATCCCTCCGGCTGACATCGTTTTTTGTACAGTTCAATTAATTCTTCGTCACTCAAACTTTCAAGATATTCCCTGCTGTGCAACGTTTGCATTTCAAGTTGGAAGATAATCGAATATCTTTCAACTTGGTCCATTTCTTTTGACACCTCCTGTTGTCATCAAACATCCGTATCCTCTGCTGTGCGGTTTGATTTCTCCCACCATCTTCCAGCCTCGTTGTTCATGGTTTTTTATCAGCCGTTCCAATTTCGTTTTTGATAATGATGTAACGATTTTCCATACTTTCCCGTCACGAATCCATGCGCCCATCCAAATCCTCCTCTTTCACAAACACTCCGTTTATCATCTTTCCTTTTCGGTCTTTGATTTCGTCATAGGCTCGTTGGATACAATCTTCGATGTTTACTTTCAGTTGCTGGCATAGTATCGTCATCACAACATACATATCGCCAACCGAATCAACCACCTGTTCGAATCGGTCTTTTGCCATTCCTTCACATAATTCTCCAAATTCTTCACCGAGTTTAAGGACTTGTTTGGTCGGATTGGCGATATGTAGCTTTCTGTCTTTTGACCATTGTCTGATTTCATCAGTCAACTTGTTCAAATCCATTACTCTACCACCTTTTCAATTTCTAATTTGTTGAATTCAAAGTTTCCGTACCTCAAAAGGTCATATATCCGTTTCCAGTAACTATTCAGATTGACGTTTCCCTCAATCTTTTTAGCCTGTTCCTTCTCCGTGACTAGCAACAAGCCACGGATAGTCTTTCCTTCGTCATACCAACCACCGACAGCCGATTTCCCCATTTCATGTTCAGTTATCCCTGCAAAATATAGGCCGTCAATCTTGATTAGATAGGTGTTCATTCCTCACCCTCCAACAATTCAGTTAACTTTTCATACACAAAGCCCCTCGTTCCTGCACCGCCATTATTCATGCGTTCGATACACTCTTTTATTGCCTTTCGATAGCGTTTGTTTTGTTTTTCTAATTCCTGCACTCGTTCGGCTTGTTCGATAAGCCATACCAAATCATTCTCGACCATATCCCAAATGGTATAACCGTCATACTGCATCTGTATTATTCTTTCTAGTCGCTCTTTATCCGTCATTCTTAACCCTCCAATTTTCTAATTGCTTTTTTCACAATATCTGAAGCTTGAATCAATCCTCTTGTTTTTCCTTTTTCGAATTCTCTTTCAAAATCTGAATTCCATTTATTGTTTTTTGGTGTGTAGATTGCTTCGCGGATTTCTCTTTGTATATACTCCAATGCCTGTTTGTAGCGTTTCGCTTTTATTTCCCACTCATTTGCCTCGCCTTCCATTTTCAAACCAATGTCCAGCTCCTCATCTAGATTTTTCTCTAGTTTCTGAACACGTTCGGCTTGTTTGATAAGCCATTCGTAATCATAGTCGGATAATGTGTAAATATATCCTTCTCTACTTTTGTTATCACCCATCGCATAAGTCCCTTTGTCTTTCCATACTCGACTTTGGATTTCTTCCAACCGTTCCGTCATTCTCCCACCACCTTTTCCGCACATTTGATAAGCCACTCGATTGTTGCTAACCGTTTTCTGAATAACTCCTGGTCGCTATAATCACTCGCTAATTTTGAAATGTGCTCCCGCCATTCCAACGCTTCTTGCAGCAGTTCTTGTTCAGTCATTCTTCACCCTCCAACTTCAACTCTACAACCGTCATGATTGCGTAATTAGCCAGGTCTAACAAAGTGTCCTCGATTGTTTCATCCTTAACCTTCGCCTCGTTCTTAATCAGGTTTTTGAATCGATTGAACTTGTCCTCGAGACGAATCGCTGATGACACAATCCCGTATTCTGCGAACTGTTTTCCGAATGAATCGCCATAATCAGCATTTTTTCTCCGGT
>CALGAD010000073.1 GCA_937951955.1 uncultured Bacillaceae bacterium | reverse complement strand
GATATCAAGCGACAAATCGTCTATTTATAAATTCTTATAAAACTTTTGTTTAAGACCTATAGGGTGGTTTGGCTGTTAGCAACACCTTATAGGTTTTTTATTACCTTTTTTCCGGGCTTATCCTGTATCACAAAGGAAAGCATCATAACTTAATGTGAGATGATTCTCTCTTCTTTCATTTCCTATATTATTGAGTTCCTATCTGTAAATCTTTTGACATACTTAACTCAAGATTATTGTTTAATCGTACAATGTTTTTTGAATCCGCATCTAATGTGATCTTTTTCCCGATTTCTGGCAAACAATCTTAGCCATTGTAAATATTTGGCTGCTATTTACATAAAATCCTTTCAACAACAAGAATTAAATAATGCTTAAAAAAACCCTCAGTCCAAAAGGAATGAGGGTTTTCAAAATTATAAATTTTTCTATAGGATATTTTGTGATCTTATTTTGCAGCCATACCACCGTCAATACGGTATTGAGCACCGCTAATAAATGAACTTTCGTCAGATGCCAAGAATAAAACTAAATTGGCGATATCTTGCGGATCAGCGTAACGGCCTATCGGAATCAGTTGCTCAACACCTTTTTTAGCAGCTTCTGGATCATCCGGATTATAGCCGGACTCTAATTGTCTCATCATCATCGTTTCCACCGGTGCTGGGTGAATGGAGTTCACACGTACACCATACGGCGCACCTTCTAATGCTGCGATCTTTGTTAATCCAGCTACAGCATGTTTCGATGCAACATATGGAGCGATACCTTCCCAGGCCATTAATCCAGCTACAGAAGAAGTATTAATGATGCTTCCCGATTTTTGCTCAATCATTACTTTTAAAACATGTTTGAGTCCTAAGAATACCCCCCGGGTGTTGACATTCATGACTTTATCAAATTCTGCTGCGTCTTGTTCAACAATTGGTGCAGCTTTTCCAACAATACCCGCATTATTGAAAAATACATCGATTTTACCAAAGCGATCGACAGCTGCTTTTACATATTTTTCAACATCTTCTTCTTTCGTTACATCTGCGACAACGGTTACAACTTCACCTAAAGATTCAAGTTCTGCTTTCGCTTTATCTAGAGCTTCCTCGACTAAATCGACCAAAACTACTTTGGCACCTTCACGTAAAAATGTTTCAGCCGTTACTTTACCGATGCCACCTGCTCCACCAGTGATTACTGCAACTTTGTTTTCTAATCTTGCCATAATAATTCCTCCCATACTCCTTTTTAATATGTTCCTTATATATTTATTAGAATAAAATTAGCAAATTATTGTAAAATAGTGTGCAATCGAAGCTGCTTATCGGTTTAATATTTCATTTAAGCTCGGTTATTTTTCACAAAATTCATCTTTCGCACTATGAAAAAGTTGTTTCAACTGAAGATCCATTCGCTATTTAGTTTTCCAAAATATTTTTCTAGACAACAGCCAATCAATTTTTTTCGTTTGGCTCCTGTAAAGATTTTACAGAAGTTCCAGTCATCTCTTGACATGCAACAATGAGACTTGATGAACTAAAGCAAATACTTTTTCAAGCACCCCTGCTTAACCGTATATCTATATATTATTTTAGTATAATTTTATTATTCGCCAAATATTCTGACTTTTTTGTGAAGTTATTAACAAACTTCGTTAGAGACTGTTCATTTTCGGTTTGCAAATCGCTTAATTTGGAATAATATAGGTTTTTAAAATAGTAAAACCAGGTATTCGCGTTATGAATTACAATATTGACTATTAATAGATATTATGTTGATCAAGCAGTTTGCCATGTTCGATTGCCCATGAACCTTCAAACATTGCTGTAATGGAAAAAGAAAATCCATTTGCACTAAAAACCGCACATTCATTTTTGTTAAATATAAAAATAACTAAAATCAGCTTAAAATGAATGCGATCATAGAACATGTTCGAAACGAAAAAGGATTTTCGAAAATTTCTGTCTCCCCTACCATTTTGAATAATCAAATGTCTTTGGATCATTTTCCACAATCATTTTTAGAATAAATACATTGCCTATTTCTAATCGTCATGTAATCGCTTCCTTCTATTTCAGCTGGGAAAATAGCAGCCCATTCAATTTTTGAGAAAAACTAGAAAAACATGTGTAAATAAAAGGTGATGATGATTCATATTCAGCTGATAAATTAAACCTGTACTCCTTGTTTTGATATACTTGGACACACGGAGGTTTTGTGAGCGTTAATTTCTAATACGAAAAGATAAAAAAATGATGCCGCAAAGGGCATTGCATTTTAAATTACAAATTTTTAAGTTTTATTCTGTTAACACTTTTACCGCTTCGAATAATACATCTATTCCCCTGGCTATGTCCTCGAATTCCGACCATTCATCCGGATGATGACTGATTCCATTTTTACTCGGGATAAAGATTAAACCGGTGTCGGTAAAATCAGAAAAAATCATCGCATCGTGTCCCGCTCCACTTGGCATCGTCATATAGGTTATCCCGAGCTTTTCCGCAGATTTTTGCAATAAGTGATGGATTTGTTCATTTAATTTTTTCGGCGGTACCCATAGTTTTTGTTCAATATCGATATTTATGCCTGCTTTTTCTTCCGCTTGAATGAATTTCTCCACCGTTTCCAGTACACGTTCCATCGTCTCTTCGTCTCCAGAACGCAGATCAATTGTAAAAACTACTTTTTCTGGTATGACATTTGCACCATTTGGATAAACGTTCAATTGACCGGTGGTAATGACGGTTCCCTTTTCCTCATTCTTCACTAAATCCGGAAGTTGCGCTACAATTTTCGCCGCTACAACAAGGGCATCCTGCCGCATATCCATCGGTGTTGTCCCTGCATGACCGGCTTTTCCTTTCACAGTTACTTCCAGCTGACACATGCCCACAATTTTATCAACGATCCCTAAAGAAATCTTTTCCTTCTCCAGCACCGGTCCCTGTTCAATATGTAATTCTAAAAATGCCTTCATTGTTTTGGGATGACGATGAACAGGTTGTGACGGATCCAATCCTGCCTGCTTCATGGCTTCAGCGACCGAAATCCCTTCTTTATCACGCATCTTCTGAAAATCCTCTTTATCTAGTATTCCATGAATGCCTCGTGATCCCATCAAGCCACTGCCAAAACGTGTCCCTTCCTCTTCCACCATCGCTATAACTTCTAATGGATAAGCGGGTTGAATGTTTTGTTCCTGGAATAACGCTGCCACTTCTAGCCCCGCAACTACTCCCGCCACGCCATCAAAAATCCCACCGTTAGGGACACTATCAAAATGCGAACCGACAAGGACGCTCGGTGCATCAGGGATTGTTCCTGCCAACTTACCAAAGATATTCCCGAGTCCATCTTCCCATACGCGCAATCCGTACTCTTCCATTTTCGCTTTAATATAGTTACGGGTCTTGATGTCTTCTGGACTGTAAGAGAGTCGTGTCATTCCTGCGTTCGGAGTAGCTGTAAACTTCCTCATAACATCGAAATGTGCTTTGATTCGTTCTAAATTCGCCATCAAAATCCCCCTCAAAGATTAAAAGAATGATCGATTTAGATTTATCGAATTCAAGAAAACAAGCTATGGACTCCTCTTTTCATCAATTCATTAGTAAGTTTTTCCTTGCAACAATTTTCCTACCATTCTATCATCTTTTACTTTCAAATTTCCACCAATTTATTGACATCATGTAAATGCATTTCGCTCTACCGAATCCAGGTTACGATATACTCTGCTCCCATTTCTGCCGTCACACTTAAACTTTATTAAAATAGTATTTCTTTCAAGTTATTGTATTCATAGAAATGTAAACGTTTGCAATTATCTTTGATTACAAATTATTTGTAAATAATCTATTTTTCTTAAAAAAATATATTGACAAATTAATTTTAGGGCTTTAAAATAGTGAACTAATAAATTTTCTAAATATGGCGAAATTTAGACTTTTAATGTGGGGTGATGGGATGTTTGATAATCCATTTTTTGCAGGAATGGTAATCTTTGCGATCTTTGCTTTTAGTGAATGGCTGAGTATCGTATCCAGGGCAAGAATTCCGATGCTATTTACTGCCATGATGGTGTACTTAATTTTGCTCTGGCTCGGAGTGATTCCGAAAGATATTTCGCAAAAAGCTTATTTTCTCCCATTTGCTTCCTTATTACCAGCACTTTTAATCGTTCATATGGGTACACTCATTCCTTTTGAACAAATAAAAGAACAGTATAAAGCGATTTTAATATCTTTGGCGGGAATTACTGTGGCAACATTGCTCATTTTTGCGACTGTCGTTCCATTATTCGATTACACGACAGCAGCTTCTGGAATTGGCCCGCTGACAGGTGGAACGATTGCCTTTATTATTACAGCAGAAAAACTAACGGAACTGGGACTCGTTGATTTAATCACCGTTCCTGCTGCAATCATTGCGGTCCAGGGACTGATCGGTATGCCGCTTGCGAACTTCTTTTTACGCAGAAGAGGGCAAAAAATTGTGAAAGCCTTGCGGGAGAATCAAGCGAAGGCAGAAATTGCAGCGACAGTTGAACAATCAACCGAAGTTGCTGCTAATAAAAAGGAAAAACGGGTCCTTCTACCGAAAAAATATCAAACGAATATCATTCTCCTATTCCAGGTCTTTATCGGTGCAAGCCTGGCCGTATTTTTGGAATCTGTAACCGGTATTAGCTACAGTTTATGGGCACTTGCCATCGGTATCATTGGCTCCTATTTCGGTTTTTATGTCGGAACGATCATGGAACGGGCAAATTCCTTCGGGGTTTTAATGGCACTACTAATAGTCCTGATCATTAGTTCCCTGAACGATGTGACGCCGAGCATGTTTACGAGCCACTTACCGGCCATTATCACCATTCTCGGTGTCGGGGTAATCGGTATTTTAATCGGCGGTTATTTTACATCTAAATTTTTCAAATGGGATCCAGACAAAGGAGTGCCTGTAGCACTAACTGCTTTAATCGGCTTCCCGGGCGATTACATTCTTTGTGAAGAAGTCAGCCGCAGTGTCGGTAAAACTGAAGAGGAGCAAAAGGCGATATTTAATGAAATTATTACCCCAATGCTCATTGGCGGCTTTACAACCGTAACTGTTGCTTCCGTTGTCATTGCCGGAATTTTGATGAGTACTCTATAACCGGCTTACCGATAAAAAAAGATGAAAAGGAGTTGGTGATATGACCCATTTACTAGTAAAAAATGCAACACTCATTGACGGGAATGGTGGTGCGCCGCTGGAAAATGCAGCTGTTCTAATCAAGGATGGCAAATTCAAGGCAGTGGGAACCCTTGATTCCATTCCTCAGGTAGAGGATGTAACTGTACTGGATGCACAGGGCGGTTATTTATTACCAGGACTCTTCGATACCCATGTTCATATGATGTTCGAACAAACCGATTACTACACGAAATTTCAAACTCCATTCTCCTATCACTTTTATAAAGCAATTGACCATTTTAAACGAACGATTGAAGTGGGGATTACGTCTGTCCGGGATGCAGGTCATGCCGATATCGGCGTCAAAAAAGCGGTAGAAGATGGGCTGATCGTTGGACCGCGTATCCAGATCAGCGTCCAGCCTTTAACGATTACCGGTGGCCACGGGGATGCGTGGACGTATTCAGGAATTGATCTCACCGCCCCTTCCTACCCTACAATGCCAAGTGGAATTGTTGATGGACCGGATGCCGTGCATCGCAAAGTACGCGAAGTTTTGCGGGCCGGGGCGGATATCATTAAAGTCCATGCGACCGGGGGCGTGATGAGTCCGACTGACCATCCGGAATTTACCCAGTTTTCTCAGGAAGAATTGGAAATTATCGTCCGGGAAGCGGCCTTCCGGAAAGGGGTCAAAGTTATGGCTCACGCCCAGGGGGCAGAGGGGATTAAAAATGCGGTCCGTGCGGGTATCCATTCGATTGAACACGGAATTTACCTTGATGATGAAGCGATTGAATTAATGCTTGAACACGGTACATATTTAGTACCAACTCTTTTAGCACCGATTGCGGTCTTAGAACAATTCGAAAACAGTCCAAACATCCCGGAATATGCAGCGCAAAAATCTCGGGAAGTGATCGAAGCACATCGCGAAAGCTTTAGAAAAGCCCACAAGGCCGGTGTTAAAATCGCCATGGGTACTGATGCCGGCGTGATGCCCCACGGTACGAACTTACGCGAGTTAGAATTAATGGTAAGCGCCGGGATGACACCGATGGAGGCGATCGTCGCTACAACCAAAACCGCAGCTGAATTAATGGGCTGGGACGATCAACTAGGTACAGTTGAAGCTGGAAAAATCGCGGATCTTGTCATCACAAAAACGAACCCGCTTGAAGATATTGCCAGTTTGCAAGATAAAAATAATATCGTAACCGTAATCAAAGAAGGAAAAGTGGTGAAAGATATCCGCTCGGTGAAAGTCAAACAGCCGGTCTAAAAATAGAAAAAAATTTTTGCAGGAATGCTATCTATATCAGGTGGCATTCCTGTTTCACTATTTTTGGTTATTATTCTACCTGTTCAAATATGTTGTTTAACAATTTCATATTATATGCCTGCAACTGATGAAAAGGTTGATCATTAACTTCTTTTTCCTTCCACCCCTAAACATTTTCCTTCCCTTTATTCTTAATCAGCCAATCCCCATGCTTCTCTTTTAAACATCAAAAAGATTCTTTTATAATACTTAAAAACAGTGGGTATCTGATCTTTATTAATTTTGAGAAAAATTATCAATTTGTTCGTTATATAAGGTGAAAGGACGCAATTAATAAAAGAAGGAGTCAGTGCGAATGAGGTCGAACAAGAAGAACTTTATTAAACGGCTCAAGGCAGGAAAAGAAGATGCCGTCGAGTATGTGATTGATGAATATTTGCCCTTTGTCAAAAGCATTGTCCAACCGATCCTTGCTCCACTCAACCGCGCTGGCATCATCGATGAGTGTTTGAATGATGTTTTTCTTTCAGCCTGGGAAAATGCGAAAAAGTTTCGCGGCAGTGATCCGGATTCATTCAAAAACTGGCTCGGAGCCATCGCACGATTTAAAGCGATTGATTACTACCGGAAAATCACAAGAAATGCCGAAATTGCCGCTGATTATTTAGAAATTCCGGTAAACAATCAAGTAGAATCGGCCATCATCCAGCTTGAAAATCGCGAAGAACTGCTCCAATTCCTGCAGCAACTTAATCCCCTTGACCAAAAAATCATGGTGATGAAGTTTTTGTTGGATTTTCACTCGGACGAGATTGCGAGACAATTAGGAATGTCCCGTTCTGCGGTGGATAATCGGATTTACCGCAGCAAAAAGAAACTGGAACAAAAGGTAAAAAGCATTTCCGGGGAGGTTTTTTCCATTGAAGGATATTTATGATTTGCTGAATGGGATTGAAGTACACGTCAGTGGTGAAATGGAAGCGAGTGCATGGGAAAAAGAAAAAATCAAGCGAAATGTAAAAATATCCATGGAGAAAAGGAAAAAAAGAAGCTGGAAACGTATCCTTATCGCTGCATCGTTTACGTTACTCCTTTTTGCCGGGAGCCTATTCGGGCTTTCGTTTACAACGTTAGCGGATGAATCTTCATTTTTGAGCAGTATTTTCAATTTATTTAGCAAAACGTATGACAAGTTTGCCGCTGAAGCACAGCCTCTCAACCTCGTTGCAGAAGATAATGAAGTAAAAATCTCCATTGAGGATGCGGTTTTTGATGGCAAAAATTTCTTTGTAACCTTTATTCTTGAAAGTGAAGTAGATCTTCCAGAAGAGATCTGGCTTGAAGATAAACTTGAAATCACTATTGAAAATAGGGTTTTACACGGTCTTCAATACAATCATCATGTAAAACTAAATAAAATTGCTGAAAAACAATATGCTGGATTGCTAGCGGGTAATATTAAAAAATTAGCGCTAGAACAGGCAGACTTTTCCTGGAAAATTAATAAAATCATGACCTTCGTTGATGATGAAAATGATAAACCACTCGTAGAAGGTAACTGGGAATTTTCCTTTTCCCTTGATGCAATGGATACGACAGTGCAAACCGTCACAGCTCCGACACATCGTGATGTGTCGTTTTTAGAAATGGTTCAACGAGAAGGATTTTTTACCGAGATTAATCAAATCACTTACACCCCGGTATCTTTTATCATATCTTATACAGAATTTATTGCCCTGGAGAAATGGGAAGAGTGGGATTTTGTTTATACAGTCCTGGAAGTCCACGATGATTTAGGAAACGAATATACCGGTCGACCCTGGTATGGAGTTGGCGATAGAAATGACTTCTATTCAAGGATGAAATTGATGCAAATATTTAATCAACTGGACCCCAATGCTTCTCAATTAATAATCACACCAGTGGTCAAGTTAAAAATGGCTGATGGAGTTGGTAAAAATGGTGGGCTTTATCGGGCAGAAGATAGTACAGCTCCTGCAAAAGAAATAAAACTGGACACGATCATCATTGATATTGAGATATGATTACATCCCTCTATTGCAAAATAGAGGGTTTTTTTAATAATCGGGAATATGTGTTGCATCCCCATGCATATACATAATTTAATCTCATTTTAAAATCCCTCCTAACCTCCCCCATGTCAATTGCCTGTTCTCCATTTTTCAAATAATTCCACTTGCTTTTCCTGTTATCACCTTGATAAACTTAAGAATTAAAGAGTTTGCTAGTATATAAAAGCTGCGAACTAGGAGGTTCGTTTCATGAAATGGAAAATTGGTGCAATTTTTATCGCGATCATTCTGGCCGTTGGCATGGGATTCATCGTATATTTTACATTGTTTAATCAAACGGAAAATGAACCCGAATCCGAACCCGCTTCCGGTGAAACAAATGAAGCGAGTGAGGCGGAAGAAGATATTGATAGAAACGTAGTGAATGAACCTGTAGATCAATCCATTTTCGTCCTTGCCGATGGAACCGATGGGCATACATTCATTTCACAAAACCATCAATTTTACAATCAAACCCTTGGCTGGGGCCGGATTGAGACGACGGATTATTCCAAACAAAAACAAAAGGCCCAGGAGATATTGGAAAAACTAGAAGGCGCGCAAATTCAGAATGAAGATTTAGCCGCGGATATCGAATCCATTAAGCATTATGCCACAACGGTTACCCAAAAAGATGATCGGGATGCCATGCGCATGCTTCACCGTTATTTTCACGACCTGGATATTTATTTAAACGGTTATGACTATAACCAGACGTGGGATGTGACAACTTTTAAACCGAATCGATAATACGGAATGCAATAATTCCGTATTTTTTTGTATTTGCTACTAATTATTTGGGCAAATCTAACCTATTTTTGAGTATTTTTAGCTGTAATTTGGGCAAATCTCCTCTGTATTTGAGTATTTTCAGCTGGGATTTGAGTAATTTTCCACTTTTTTTGGGTAATTTGCGCGTTTATTTGGGCAAATCTAACCTTTTTTTGAGCATTTCTAGCTCTAATTTGGGTAAATCTCCTCACTTTTTGAGTAAATCCAACCCAAAAAAATCCCCCTTCAGCGAGAGGGGATTTAAAAAATCTTCCCCGGATTCAAAATACCGTTCGGGTCCAGGGTCTCTTTCAATTTTTTCATCACTTCAATAGCCGCTCCATGTTCTAACGATTGGAATTTTTTCTTGCCGATACCAACTCCGTGTTCCCCCGTACATGTTCCTTCCCGGGCAATTGCATATTCGACAATTTGATCATTCAACTGATTGGCCCGTTCAATCTCTTCCGGATCATCAAAATCGATCATAAGATTGATATGGTAATTGCCATCGCCAACATGGCCGACGATTCCGCCAGGTAATCCGCTTGTTAAGAGGGCTTCCCGGGCGTGCCGGATCGCACCGGCTAATTCCGATATCGGAAGACAGACATCCGTTACCATAAACTTTCTCCCCCGGTAATTATGGATAAAAGCATAGGCAACATGGTGCCGGGCTTCCCACAATTGATTGCGCTTACTTTGATCCGATTCATAAATAAAATCCTGGCAATAATGGTCGTTTACGATTTCCTTCGTAAGTTGGATATCTTCTTCCAAACCGGATTTATTACCGTGGAATTCAAAAAATAGCGTGGGCATTTCCGCATAATCGGTCCCTTTATAACGATTGATCTCACGTATGGTTAGCTCATCGACGAATTCAACCCGGGCAACCGGGATTCCCGCTTGTGTCACATCCATGACCGCATTGACCGCATCCTCAACACGTGCGAAGACGGCCTGTGCAGCGACGATATATTCCGGTATCCCGTACACTTTTAAGGTCAATTCCGTAAAGCAGCCTAATGTCCCTTCCGAACCGACGAACAAGCCATTTAGATTGTATCCGGAGGACGATTTCGCTGCGGAACTGCCAGTATGGATCACCGACCCATCCGCTAACACGACTTCGAGATCCCGCACTTGATCGCGCATCGTTCCGTACTTAACCGTCGTTGTACCGCTAGCGCCGGTGGCGGCCATTCCGCCAAGTGTGGCGTCAGCTCCGGGATCTACCGGGAAAAACAAGCCATACGGTTTTAATGCCCGGTTCAGCTGTTTCCGGGTCACCCCCGGTTGCACTTTAACGAGCAAATCCTTTTCCCGGATTTCCAGAATTTCATTCATCAAGGTGAAATCAATGGAGATTCCGCCTTTAGAGGGGATCACATGCCCTTCTAAACTCGAGCCCATGCCGAAGGGGACCACCGGTGTTTGATATTTTGTCGCTAGTTTCATAATTTGACTGACTTCTTCCGTCGTTTTCGGAAACACAACCACATCCGGGAGAACGGGTTCGTGATACGATTCATCATGGCTATGCTGTTCCAGAACCGTATCGTTCTGGCTTACCCTTTCCTTACCTAAAAGCTCCTTTAAATCGACAAGTAATTGCTCCATCTCAACCGCTTTCAAAACAATCCCCCCATTCACCAAGGTAACCGAAAGTTGAAAATATTAATTATTATTATACTATTATTCTTAATAACAATCACTATTTATAAGGGGAAGACTTCGGTAAAATTAATCGAACAATTTGATTGGTCAATTTTTTCATGTACTTGACAGTAAACTCATAGCATAATTGTGTTGAAGGAATGTTAAGGGGGAAGCTTTAATGAATGAAGGCGAACGGAAGATTTTATACTGTCCGAAATGCGGAAAAGAGCGGGAGGAGAATGGAAAATTTTGCATCCAGTGCGGCTATGAATTCGGGAGTCCATTAATCCCGGAGAAAAAACATACCGGTTTATCTATCTTTCAAAACGCAGCAGCGGAGACAAAAGAAACTGGTTTATCGATTTTTCAGAACACAGCAATAACGAAAGAAGGAGAGAATGCAAGCCATCGTTCCTACCAACATCAATCGGTAAGTTCTGCCAGTGAAATAGCCCTCCCGTATGCCTCTTTTTGGCGCCGGGTCTTGGCTTATCTAATCGATACTCTAATTTATTTTGTCATGCTGGTTATTCAATCTTTTCTGATGGTGGAATTTCTGTATGATCGTTTTGGGGACATTTTAGTCATTATCCCGCTCCTTACCTACTTTTTCTATAAAACATTAATGGAAAGTTCAAAGTTACAGGCAACGGTTGGAAAATTGATTTTAAAGATTAAAGTCACCGATTTAAACGGTGACAGAATAAGTTTTGCCAGGGCTACCGGTCGGTTTTTCGGAATGTATTTATCGAGTATCCTCTGTATTGGTTATATTCTGGTATTTTTCACGGAAAAGAAACAAACTTTGCACGATATGCTGGCCAATACTTTAGTCATTAATCATGAAAACTAGAATCACTAACATTTTGCGAAAAAATAAGCTGACTTATCATCATCCCGGAGACGATGAGTCAGCTTTTATTACTTTCTTTCATCTTACCTACATGTCATCAGAAGGCGTACGATTTGCTCTACCGTAACGGAAATTTGTACAGCGGCAACATCTGGTTGTAATGCTTCCTGTAATGAACGGCATTCCGTTTGAATGGAAAATGCGGCATCCAGATATTTATTGATTTCCGTTAAATCCGTATCGATTCTGCCCGCGATAGCAAACACTTTTTTTCCGTGTTTTTTCGCATACCGGGCAACGCCGACGGGCACTTTACCCATAACCGATTGCCCATCAAGACTTCCCTCACCGGTGATCACCACATCCGCCTGCTCGATTTTCCGCTCCAACTGGATTAATTGGATCACCGCATCGACACCGGAAACGATCTTGCCATTTAAAGCAGCAACAATCGCACCGCCCAATCCTCCGGCGGCACCTGTCCCATCGATTTTTTGGACATCGATGCCATAATGATTTTCGAAAACTTGGGCAAGCTTCTGGAGCCCTTTATCCAGCTGAACAATTTCATCATCACTGGCTCCCTTTTGTTTAGCGAAAACAAAGGCAGCCCCTTGTGTGCCGTAAAAGCGATTTGTCACATCACTAATAATCGTAAAACGGCTTGCTTTTACTTCTAGCGGTACATCTCCATCTGCGAAATCGTGGATGTGTAATAGTGGATTGCCCGATGCGGGAATTTCTTTCCCTTTTTCATCGTACAATCTCCAGCCCAATGCCTGGAGCATTCCTAAACCGCCATCGTTTGTCGCACTGCCGCCGAGAGAGATAAAGAAATCACGAATCCCGCGGTTCAGGGCATCTTTGATTACTTCCCCTAATCCGTACGTGTTCATCACCATCGGATTTCTTTCATCCCGGGGAATAAGCATTAATCCACTGCTTTGGGCCGATTCTATAAAGGCGGTTTTTTTGTTGTCTTTTTCAAAAATAATATATTTCGCAGTTACTGATTTCATTTGGGGATTATGAACCTGGACTTCCACTAACCCGGCATCTTGCAAACCATTGTGTAAAAGGGCCTCCAGTGTACCTTCACCGCCATCAGCCATCGGGGCAATCATTACTTCTGCATCGGGCATCGCTTTTTTAATGCCCTGCTCTGCCGCAAGACCGACTTCATAAGCACTTAATGAGTCTTTAAATGAATCGGATGCAATTAAAAATTTCATTGAAAGACCTCCATTATCGGAAAATGGATCACGAACAATTTCGTTTTTCCACTTCACTTTTCCTATAAACTTCATTCAATGGACAAACGGGGCTGTCTAAAAAGTCGTATTTTCGACTTTTGGACAGCCCCTTTTTATATATATTAGAAAGGTGATAGCATAGTTTTGCGCAAAAAATTTCTCATTCCTACAAACAACATTTTCAGGAATTTAAACCTAAAACATAAAGGAACTCGAGATTAATGTCTTCGTATAATCTTCCTGAGGATGGAATAACACCTCGTTTTTCTCTCCAGCTTCAATGACTCTCCCGTTTTTCATGACGATAATTTCATCGGCAATATAATTGACGACGCCCATATCATGGGTAATAAACAAATAACTCATCTCGAATTCTTGCTGCAAATCTTTCAATAAGTCCAGAATTTGTTTTTGCACGGAAACATCCAGGGCGGAGACCGCTTCATCACAAATAATAATTTCCGGACGCAACAGCAAACTCCTGGCAATGGCCACCCGCTGGGCCTGCCCTCCACTTAATTCCCCCGGATATTTATGTAAAATCTTTTCCGGAAGATGAACCTTTTCTAATATCCGCTTGATTTCTTCACGACTTTCTTCCAGATGGAACGGTTCATTCCAGAGTTTTAACGGCTCTAACAAAACTTCTTCTACTGTAAAATAAGGATTCAAGGATTCTTTCGCGTGTTGAAAAATAAATTGCACATTCCGGCGAAACCGTCTATATTCGTTTCGCGACATGGTGCGTATGTTCTTTCCGTAATACTCCACCACACCGGCAGTCGGCCTTTGCAAATCACCGATAATTTCCGCTAACGTCGATTTTCCCGATCCGGATTCGCCAACGATTCCGATCGTCCGTTTCTTCGGAATCTTGACACTAACGTGATCGACAGCAGTGAGCATTTTCTCCGGTCTGTGCATGATTTTTTCTCGTTTGATTTTAAACTGCTTTACAATATTTTTCGCTTCTAAAATTATTTCCATGGAATCATCCCTTTACTATTGGACAGTCCCCGTTTCCGTGAGAAACAGAGTAGAAGCAATTAATGTTTTTGTGTATTCGTGTTCAGGATGTGTAAACACCTTTTCGGTCGGACCGGACTCGACGATTTTCCCGTTATGCATGACATAAACGCGCTGGCAATATTTTCTAATGATATGTAAATCGTGGGAAATAAATAAAATCGGAATCTGTTCCTTTTGATTTAAGTCGGAAAATAAATTCATCACTTGCCGTTGATGCACCGTATCTAACGCCGTTGTCGGTTCATCCGCAATGATAAGTTCGGGATCGGTCATGAGGGCCGATGCAATTTGCACCCTTTGTTTCATCCCGCCACTTAATTCAAACGGATAGGCGTTAAGAACCCTCTCCGGATCTTGGATGCCAACTTTTTTTAATAGTTCCTTCGCTTTTTTAAGACTTTCGTGTTTGCCTTTTTTAAAATGATATTGATACCCATCGCCGATTTGCTGTTTCACTTTTAAAAATGGATGCAGGAAAGCGATCGTATTTTGCGGGACGAAACCGATTTTCTTGCCGATTAATTCCCGTTTTTTCTGATCAGCCAATGACGCAATTTGTTGGTTAAACACTTCATATTCATCGTAATGAACTGATAACCCTGAAGGAACGGCATGCAATAGAGCCCGGGCGGTTAACGATTTTCCCGAACCCGATTCACCTACAATCCCGACAAATTCATCGTCATATAATTCCAGAGATACACCATCTACGAGACGATTTCCTGCCCGGTCATGAATGCGCAACCCTTTTATTGATAGTAATTTTCCGCTCATTTTGCCGACCTTCTTTCCACAATCGAGTCGTTTAACCCGTCACCAATTAAATTAAAGCCCAAGATCGCAATTACCAGCACGATCCCGGGGGGAATCGCAATATACGGATTTGTCAATGTAAACTGCTGGGCTTCACTTAACATCAGCCCCAGGCTAGCATTGGGCGGCTGCACACCGAGTCCTAAAAAGGATAAAGATGATTCTAATAATATCGCACTGCCGATGCTCGAACTCCACTGCGTTATAAGTCTTGGCAGCATGGCAGGCAAAATATGTTTGCGCACAATATACCAGCGGTTCGCTCCTAAACTTCTTGCCGCCTTCACATAAAGCTCGTTTTTCTGATCAATGACGAGAGAATAAGCAAGCCGGGCAAAACTTGGAATCATAAAAATCGCGATGGCAAGTACCGCATTCCCCAGGCCTTTTCCAAGAACCGCAACAAACATCAACGCCAAAAGCATACCCGGAAAAGCCATCAAGCCATCAATGATCCGCATGATCAAACTTTGCAGAAATTTTTGGGCAATACCGGCTAGAGCGCCTAATGTAATCCCGACTATTGCTCCAGCTGTAACGGATACGATCCCTACTAAAAGGGCATAACGGGTGGATACCATAATGCGGCTGAAAATATCGCGACCGAACTGATCCGTTCCTAATAAATATTCCGGATTGGGCATTAAAAAGCGCTCGGTCGTGTTCATTTTATTCGGATCATGGGGCAGGTAAAGAAACGAGATGAAGCACAAGCCGACAACGATGCTGACAAAGATAATCCCGAGGATAAACGTCCTGTTCGCTTTTAATTTATGCACTTTCTTCACCGCCCAACCGTATCAGCGGATTGATGAACCGATACAAAATATCCGCAAGAAAATTGATGAGGACAACCGTCGCGGTAATGAACATCACTAAACCTTGCAAAAGGAGAATATCCCGCTGTTCCACCGCCACAAGGAGCAACCTGCCAATCCCCGGCAAAGCAAAAATACTTTCCACAAGGACGGTTCCGGTTAACAGGCCTGCCAGCTGCATCATCACCGTCGTGACAGGCGCGATCAGTGCACTTCGAAAGGCATATTTAAAAATGGCGGTTTTCCCCGGTAAGCCGTTCACCTTTGGCATTAACATAAAATCTTGCTGCAAGGCTGTCAGCATCGAACTGCGGATAATCCTGATCAGGATGCCGATTAAACCAAATGATATGACAATCGCCGGTAACAATAAACTATGTAAACTGTCCAGCATACCTTCTTCAAACGGAACGTATCCCGCTACCGGAAACCAGCCGAGTTGTCCGGCAAATACAACGAGAAAGATTAATGCCAACCAAAATTGCGGCACCGCTTCACCAATTTGCATCAACGTGCGTGCCACATAATCGATCCAGCGATTTTGATATATAGCCGATACAACCCCCATGATCGTTGCGATCGGGATGGCAATCAATAAAGAAAGTGCCGCAAGCGTAATGGTGACCGGCAATCGCTGTAAAATTAAGGTAAACACATCTTCACCGAAAACAAGGGATTCCCCCCAATCGCCCCGCAAAAAAGCACCGATCCAGTGAATATACCGTTCATACCAGGGCAAATCGAGTCCCATCGACGCACGTAATTGGGCGACTAGTTCGGGTGTTGCCTCTGTTCCCAGACGCATTAATGCGGTATCCCCGGGAATGATACTTAATATGTAAAATGTAATAAATGAAACGATAAATAAAACGACAAGTCCACTGAACAATCGTTTAATTATATAACGAATCATGCTAACCCTTCTATTCTTCAGTAAAATGATAGTCTTTTCTTATTTAGATACTCTTACTCTTTTATATCGATATTTTTCGACATATTCAAGAAAAAGAAATTTAGAAATATAGTGAATTGCAGTTAGAATAAAAACTTTAAACGATAAGTACAGGATTGCATCGGTAGAAATAATTTTGGTCCTACCTTCTCCTACTTTCTTCAATTGGCGGAGGCCCCATTTAGTTTCAACCGATTCTATGTGATAATTTTATCAAACTTTCGCGAAATATTAGCTTATTCTTGTGAAATTCTGCTTTTATCTTGTAAATTCGGTATTAAATTTCGCGATTCTTCCCCACTTTTTCACGAATTTATCTATCTGTCTTGCGAATTTTTTAAAAGCTTTCGCGATTTACTGCAGCTGTTTCGCGAAATACTCATCGGCAATTCCCCATACTGGATCGCCAGCGAATCTGAAGAAATCATTTATAAACATCATGATTAGTAGATAGGTCTTTTATCATTGTAAATCATTTTCATATAAAAAGAAGTCGCGCACGATTTGCATCACAATGCGCTTTCCTTTTCCTTATCCAAAGGATGCAAACCGTTTCGCGACCAGTTTTAAAATTGTTTATTCTGTGTAATACACATCTTTCATTTCATAAATGTCAATCGGATACGATTGGAATCCGGCAACATCTTTGGCAGTAACTGCGATCGCAATCGGTGACTGAAGATATACTGCCGGGACTTCTTCTGCTAAGATGTGCTGCAATTCTCCGTATAAAGCGAGTCGTTTTTCTTCATCCCGCTCCTGCTGGACGCTGGCCAAAATTTCATCGACTCGTTCATTGGAATAGTTCATGTAGTTTTCTCCACTATCCGATTGATAACGAGCCAATAGGGCAAATGGATCAAGCCGTCCCGTATGACCAACAACCGTGAGATCATACTGCCGGTTCGTATAAATATCACTTAACCATACGCCCCATTCCACCGTATGGATATTGGCGGTGATGCCCACTTCTCGCAATTGATCAGCTATTACCTGCCCCGCGCTGACATACATTGGATAGGCACTCGGTAAATACATATCTAACGTTAATCCATCTCCATAACCGGCTTCTTTCAATAATTCCTTCGCCTTGTCCGGATCATAGGAAATAACATCCGTTGTATCTACGTATCCCTTTAAAATTGGCGGGTAATGAGATCCGATTTTATTTCCATATCCAAACCAAACCGTATCGATGACCGCATCTTTATCCACAGCATAATTGATGGCCTGACGGACACGAACATCGGATAATGCCTCGTGTTCGGTGTTCATGGCCATCAATTGAATCGCATTATATTCCGTTTCGATAATGTTAAACTCTGTACTATTTTCGATCGGACCTGCCTGATCACCCGTTATTACAATCATATCGATTTGACCGCTTTGAAGAGCGGAAATCTGCGATGTCGGATCGGGCATCATTAAAAATTCAATCGTTTCGATATGAGCCGGATCGAAATAGTCATCGTTTCGTTTTAAGATAATATGTTGTTGGGGAATCCACTCTTCTAATCTATACGGGCCTGTTCCGACCGGCTTATCCCGTAAATTATCTATTTCCTCTTCTGGAATAATTGCCGTCCACGGATAAACAAATAATGTCTCCAGCGCTACATCGAGCGTACCTGTCACAAATTCAATCGTCTGTTCGTCAATGACGTTGATTTCTACAATATTTTCATACACTCCTGCCCGCGGGCTTTCATCATCCTTCAACCGTTCAAACGAAAACTTCACGTCTGCAGCAGTCACCGGACGACCGTTATGGAATTTGACACCTTCCCGTAATTTGAAGGTAATCGTCATCCCATCCTCTGAAACGTTCCAGCTTTCCGCAAGTCGCGGCTCCAGTTCACCTTCCGGGGTCACTTTAATGAGCGTATCGTAAATATTGTTCGTAATCTGGAAAGTTGCCGCGGCAGAGGTTCGGTGCGGGTCTAAACCGTCCGGATCGACGCCGAGAGCCATCGTTAAAACGGATTTATCTTCCCGTGCAGACTTTTCCGTCACATCCGATTTATTTCCTTGAGCATCTCCATTACAACCAGCAAGCAAAATGATTAACAATAGGCCGGTTAAAATCAATCGTAATTTTTCCATCGCCATATCTCCTACTAAATTTTTATTTTTAAGATATGTTTTTTCAACATGCTAATCGTGTTCTTCACTCACCAAGGCGAGCAAGCATCCAGCATATATAACAGTTCTGCAACTATCTTAGCTTAACAAAAATTACCATACCATAAGAAAATGGAAAAATACAGGTTAATGAAGAAAATTTACCAATAATTAAACTATCACTTCATCCTTTTTCTATAGTCAACCTCGCGAATAATATACTATTTTTCATTCCTTCATGTAAACTGAATTGCTTTGGAGTTGGACTCTCATTTTTATTGTGAAAATGAAAATAATAATTATTAAATAAGCTGGCATTTTGACTTATTTTCATTAAAAGCAATTCATTTTGTATTTTTAACAAATAAGATTTTTGCAAAAATATTATCCATAATTTACCTATTTTCTATATAATAGTCTTATTCCCAAATAAAGAGGTGACAAGATGAAGCAACA
>CALGAD010000072.1 GCA_937951955.1 uncultured Bacillaceae bacterium | reverse complement strand
TTACGACTGCCATAAATATTCAAATCAGCCGTTATAGTCTGCAAAAATATAAAACCTTTCCTGATGATATGGCGATTAACGATGAAAAAGCGGAAATCGATTTTAAACAGAGAGGATATTTGTTCCTTGCTACGGAAGAAAATTTCGCTTATTTAAAACAACAGCATAAACTGCAACAACAATTGGGAGTACCTTCAGAGCTGTGCACGAAGGATGAGTTGCAATCGATTATTCCTGAGTTAAATATCTCTGACTTGCAAGGCGGACTGTATTGCAGCGAAGACGGGTATCTCGATCCCTACTCTGTCATGCAAGGATATATACGGAAAGCTCGGCAGCTGGGGGCGAAATATATATATGAAGAAGTGGATTCCATCCTTACGGAAAGAGGCAAAGTCATCGGTGTTCAGCTAAAAAATAAAGAAATCTATACGGCTCCCATAGTCATTAACTGTGCCGGACCATGGGCACCGATGCTGAGTGAAAAATTAGGCTGTCCGATTCCGGTCGTTCCCCTAAAACGGCAAGTCATTCAATTTGATATTGCCAAACCATTGGAAAATGACCTGCCGCTAACGGTGGATCCAAGCGGTGTATATTTCCGGCACGAAGGACAGTCGATTATTTGCGGGTTTTCGGAAGACGTCAAACCGGGAATTGAATTTAGCTGGAAACGGGAGTTTTTCTATGAGCAATTATGGCCGGTGCTGGGAGAGCGGGTGCGGAATTTTGCCGAGGCGAAAATCGTCCGCGGCTGGGCAGGCATATATAGCTATAATACGATTGATCAAAATGCAATTATCGGCGAACATCCTGATGTGCCTGGTTATTATATGGCTTGCGGGTTTAGCGGGCATGGAATGCAGCAGGCGCCTGCCGTCGGAAAAGGACTGTCTGAACTTATCCGGAAGGGAAAATATGAAACGATTGACCTCACACCGCTCCGTTTTGAAAGATTTGCCGAAAAGGACCTTATTGTGGAAGGAGCCGTCGTCTAGCATGCTGATCTTCAAAGGAGGTAGATATGCTTGCTCTTTTTAAACGAAGAACATATAAAAGAAGCCGTCACGATGAAAGACGTCATCGATGCTATTGACTTTACTTACGAAATTTACGCATCCAATCATTTTCAGATGCCAACTAGATTACAGGTAAGAGACGGTGATAATACGCTATTGTTGATGCCTGTCTTGACTGAAAGGGCCATTGCCACGAAGCTTGTCACCGTGTTTCCAAATAATACAGAAGTGCCGACCCTTCATGGATTAGTCGTTTTAAACGATAAACAAACAGGACAAATACTCAGCCTGTTGGACGGCTCCTTTTTGACCGCCCTCCGCACCGGGGCCATTGGCGGGAATGCGGTACGTCATTTTGCCAGAAAAGACGATAGGAAGCTCGCTATCATTGGCACCGGTGTTCAAGGATTATATCAGGCTATTGCTGCATGTACCGAGAGAAATATTAGCGATATTTATCTATTTAATCGTACGAAAGATAAAATTCCCGGATTTAAAGCTTCCCTAGAAAGATGGATCGAACCAAAGATCCGGCTTCATACAGCAAATTCAGCAAAAGAAGCAATTTCCAACGCGGATATTATCATCACAGCAACCACTTCTTATCAACCAGTTCTCCCAGACGACCCAGCCCTTCTCAAAGAAAAACTGATTATTGGTATCGGTTCCTTTCAGCCGACAATGCGAGAATTTCCAAATACAGTCTACAAATTAGCCAATTCCATTTATGTCGATACAGAACATGCCATCGAAGAATCCGGGGATATTGCTATTCCGATCAAGGAAGGATGGATTAAAAAAGAAGATGTACAAACGATGTCCTCCTGGCTGACATCCCAATCTTCCATTAATAGAGAAAACCATTCAACGATTTTGTTTAAATCCGTTGGAATGGCTTTGTTTGACGTGGTCACAGCAAACCTCATCTATGAAAAAGCACGGGAAAAAAGAATTGGAGTACAGCTAGATTTCTAGCTTGCAAATGGATTTGAAAGGAGGGTGAATCATGAAAAGCAATTCCCGTATAAAAGACCCCGGTATTATTTTAACGATTGTATTAGTATTCGTTTCCCTATTCGTCTTAATCTGGTGGCCGACGGATATTTACCTGATGGGCATTTCTCTTGCCGGGTGGTTAATGTTTTCCACCTATATCATTTGGTTCTTGCTGGCAGCCATCTATGTACTTTGGATTGAGAAAAAAGATGAAAATAATGAATAGATTGGAGGGAATGTATTATGCAAGTATTGGAGACAGTTATATTAGCAATTTACTTGATTGGTATGACAATCATCGGAATATATTTTACAAAAAGGGCACATTCTTCCGAAGATCATTACTGGACCGCAGGAAGAAGCATTAATTCCTATGTCGGGGCGTTTGCTCTTTTTGCTGCTTTAGCCAGTTCCAGTTCTCTGATGGGGGCGGTAGGGTCTGGGGTTGCCCTCGGCATTCCGTTTCTGTTTGCCTACGGTTTTGGGGCGGTTGCCATTTTGCCTTTTACCATGTTCCTCGTTTCCGGACAAATTCGCAGGTCAGGGGTTGCCACTCTGCCGGAATTTTTTAAACAGCGGTTTGGAAATTCCGTTCAAGTTGTTTCTGTTTTTATCGTCGTCGTTGGCATGACCTTCTATATGGTGCCGCAAATGACTGCTTCCGGACTCATCGGGTCCTATGTGCTCGGCATTGAGTATAAAACGGCGGTGATCGTTCTCGGACTGGGCTGCACCTTATACGCAGCCCTCGGAGGTATGTGGGCAATTACGTATACCGACTTAATCCAAGGCGCTCTAATATTAATCGGAATGTTTGTTTTAGCCGCATTAGTATTATTCGAACATGGCGGCTTAAGTGCACTTGTACAAGATGCGCTGGCCGCAGCTCCGCATTTTGGGGACGTCACACAGCCATGGCTATCTTATTTTGGATTATTTTTAGCTTTTCTCTGGTTTGGGATTGTCTCGCCATCTGCTGTCATGCGTAATTTTGCGTCCCGGGATGCGAGAACTGCCCGCCGTTCAGCCATGTGGGCCTGTCTATTGTACTTGCTCGTCTTCGTATTCGGATTTGTCGTCGCTGCCGGCGGAGCATCGTTAGGTATTTTAGATACGTTAGAAAACCGGGACATGATTTTTGTATCTGTTATTGAACATTATATGTCCCCTGTTCTTGCAGGAATCATGTTTGCCGGTTTGCTCGCTGCCATCATGTCTTCGGCCGATGCGATGCTGCTTGCCATTTCTGCCGGCGTTGCCAGAGATATTTATAAGGAATATATCAATAAGGAAGCGTCAGAAAAAACAGTAACAAGAATCGGTTTTGTCGTCATGATTGTTGCAAGTATAATCGGCATTCTCATTGCCATTAATCCGCCGCAGCTCATTGCCATTATGGTCGGCTGGGTCGGAGGATTTTTGCTGTCGTCCTTTGGCTTCCCGCTTGTGCTTGGTATTTGGTGGAAACGCGCGAATAAACAGGGGGCGCTGGCAGGAATGCTTGGCGGGGCAATCATGTTCCTGATTTTAGTCATTACCGAACCTTTCGCCCTCGTATCCGAGCCGATTATTGCTGCTCCAGTTTCTTTACTATTAACAATCGTCGTCAGCTTGGCTACATCTCCGCCTTCGGAAGAAATTCAAAGCCGGGTGGAAAGTTATCATCGTGATCAAAAGGCGGTGTGAATGAAAGTAACGATGAAGGAAAAGATTGTATTGCTCGGAAAAGGAATTTTAATTCCGGAAAATGAACTTGCAAAACATGCATACCGTGCCATGAAATGGAATGTAAAATGGAAAAGAGGTCTAAATGAAGAGTTTTTCCGAAAACATATGAGAGAAACAGAATTAATTTTCCATCCGTTGTGGATTGCCAAATTACTCGTCATTGCAGCAAGAAGTCCCTTTCCGCCGAAAAAAACCCCGATGATGGGGTTTGTCGATGCTGTTTCCGGATACCGGGGACTTCTGTCTGCCATGCCCCATATGACCGAATTTGAAGCGGATCCGGATAAGATTGTTTCTCCAGTAATTCATTCCGAGAAAGTAACGAAATACATTCAAGATATTCAGCAGAAACAAATTAACCGGCAGTATTTGCTGAAAAAACCAAAGCACCAGATTGTAGAGCTTTGTCTATTATATTTGCCGCTCTGGAAAGTGAACGTGCAAAGCAATCAATTGCAAGAAATTATTTATATTAACGCCAATACGGGTGAATCAGAAGACTATATGAGCAAACAATGGAAAACGGAAAAGTGGCTGAAAAATATCATTTAGTCAAAATTGGGCCTGAACTCAGGTAATGCAAGTCTTATCTTGTAAGAATGGCCTGCAGTTTTAAAGCTTTCCCTTTTTTATTATTTTTATTAAGAAGTTAACGGATGAAAAACCTGCCGATTAAAAATCAGATGAACACCAGTGTTTGTCCATGTCACCGATTTAAAGGCTGCTGCCAAGTGGTATGGAGATCTATTGGGAATCGAAGCGGATCTTAACAAGGTGACTTCGCCGGTTTTTAACGTGCCAGTTACGGGAACAACGTCGCTTACGCTAGATGACCATGCATTTGACCAGCCTTCCGTCATCGTGGTAGTCCGAACCCTATCTTTAATATATACGCACCTCATATTGAGGAAGCATATGAATACGTAAAAGATAAAGGTATTGAAATCGTGCGGGAAATTGAATGGGCGGGGGATACCGCCTGGTTTAACATTAAAGATCCCGATGGAAATGTCGTAATGATTTGTAATTGCTAGCATGGATTTCCAGCTTGCCAAATAAAAAACTCCTATGAAATCGGAAGCCGATTCCATAGGAGTTTATTTTTAAACTTGCTTTTGTACTGACATTCCTGCCCTCACCAATTCTTTGCTTGCCAGAAGGAAAAAGGCGAGAAGAAACAGGGCAATTCCTGTTCCGATGAGCAACAGCTCAATGGCAATGATGTCGGCAATCGGCCCAAAAATAAGCATTCCCAGCGGCATCATCGATGTAGAAATCATCGTGACGACCCCGAACACTCTGCCGAGAAAATCACCTTCCACTTTTTCCTGCAAGAGCACGTTCG
>CALGAD010000071.1 GCA_937951955.1 uncultured Bacillaceae bacterium | reverse complement strand
ATTTATAAAAACATGGACAATGCGGAGACTTGTCGTCTCCGCATTTAAAAATGTTAACTATTTTTTACACTTTCCATGCTTGCACCGAAATTGATATGGTATACCTGATTATTAACGACCAGGGCAGGTACAGATTTCACACCGAGCTGTTCCGCCTCTTCGATGCGCGATCTGTCCTGACCTAAATGAACAACTTCCACATCCACTTTTGTCCTGTCCAAATAGTTCAAGACCATTTGTTCCGCATCGACACATACTGCACAACCAGCATGATAAAACTTCACTTTTGTCAATTCCCATACCTCCTTAAAACCAATCATTTTTTTCATCACGATGGATACATTTTTTGAAAGTGATAAAGAGTAAAGACATGCTCTTCCTTATTAAAGAAATATGCTGTAACACGATATTTTAGAAGAAAATTTTATCGTCACAAAGGAATTACCAGGAACAGAAGGAAATCTCGTGTAGGAGAATTATTTTTTCAATTTGGAAAATATGATATAGTAAATATTACCAATATGAAGAAAGGATGAACACGATGAATTATTTTCAGCTGAATAATGGCAAACAAATTCCGCAACTAGGATTTGGTGTTTGGCAAGTCAGTAACGAGGAAGTTGTTCCAGCCGTAAAAAAGGCTTTGGAGACCGGGTATCGGTTAATTGATACCGCAACGGTTTATAAAAATGAAGAAGGGGTCGGACAGGCCATCGCTGAAAGCGGGATTCCGAGAGAAGAATTATTTATCACAACAAAAGTTTGGAATGCGGATCAAGGATATGAGAAAACATTGAAAGCGTTTGAAACGAGCCTGGAAAAGCTTGGTTTAGATTATGTTGATCTCTATTTAATCCACTGGCCATGTCCGGATTTCGACCTGTACATAGAAACTTATAAAGCGTTGGAAAAAATATATAAAGAAGGCCGGGCTAAGGCAATCGGGGTCAGCAATTTTGATATCGAGCATTTACAAAGAGTTATGGATGAATGCGAAGTAGTGCCTGCTGTTAACCAGGTAGAATGCCACCCTTACTTACAGCAAAAAGAATTAAAAGAATTTTGTGCAAAACATAATATTTATGTGGAAGCGTACAGTCCTTTAATGAACGGACGGGATGTATTAAAGGATGAAACGATTGTCAAGATTGCCGAGAAACACGGTAAAACGGCCGCCCAAGTAATTCTTCGCTGGCATATCCAAAATGAGACGATTATCATTCCGAAATCCGTCACACCAGCCCGGATTGAAGAAAACTTCCACGTATTTGATTTTGAGCTGGATCAGGAAGATATGGAATTGATTAACGGTTTAGACCGGAATATCCGCATCAATTCCGTTCCAAGTGAATATCATCGTGTTTAGAAAAATGAAAAAATGATAAGTAAGCCCCGCTGAAACAAGTGGGGCTTTTATTTTAAAAACTAATTGCTGATAATAAAATTATGTAAACTATAGTTGATTTTTGTCTTTAGGAATATCATTGAATCGTTACAATTGCATCTTCATCATTCCTCATCCATACTAATGGTATAGCCTCTTTTGAGAAAGTGAGGATGGATAGCATGAAATTAAGCGTATTAGATCAAGCGCCGGTTACAAAAGGCAACCGGGGGAAAGATGCTTTACATAAAGCTGTAGAACTCGCCATCCTTGCCGAGGAGCTCGGTTATGAACGAATCTGGATGGCGGAGCATCATAACACCGATGCCTTTGCCAGCTCAGCTCCCGAAATTTCAACCGCTTATATTGCCGCAAAAACGAAAAAGATTCGTGTTGGCACAGGCGGCACGATGATCATGCATTATTCCCCGTATAAAGTGGCGGAAGTATTCAAAACATTGAGCTCGCTAGCACCTGGCCGGATTGATTTTGGTATTGGGCGGGCACCGGGTGGGGATCAGGCAGCGATTTATGCTTTAGCAGAAGGCAGAGCTACATATTTTGATGAATTATATGAAAAAATTGATGATACCTTAAAACTGATTGCAGAGAAAGAGCCGGATAATCCGATATATCAAAATCTCATCACTCCACCGACAGACGCTCCTATTCCTGAAGGATGGCTCCTTGGCTCTAGCGGTCAAAGTGCATTGCAGGCGGGAAAGATGGGACTCGGTTACTCGTATGCCCAATTTTTTACCGGTAATATAAGTAAAGATATTTTTGATATTTATCGAAAAAATTTCCGGGCTTCACCTTTTATGAAAAAGCCGAAAATTATTGTTTCCTATTTTGTCACCGTCGCTGAAACAAGAGAGGAAGCCGAGTATCAGGCAAGGCCTGCTGATATTGCCCGGTTATTTCTCCAAAGAGGACAAATCGTCCAGTATATGACACCGGAAGAGGCGATGAACTATCCCTTGACGGAATTGGATAAAATGCAAATTCAAGATAATCGCAAAATGAATTTCGTCGGCTCCCCAAAAGAAGTTGCCGATATGCTTCTCGCTGAACAGGAGAAATACGGTTTTGATGAGGCCATGATCTGCACCATTCCCCATTCGCAAGAGGCGCGTTTAAACGCATATCGCTTCCTCGCCAAGGAATTATTGTAGAAATCAGAAACCGGAACGCAAAGTGCGCTCCGGTTTTTTATTGCTAAAAAAAAGTCTTCGTACGGTTTGGATACGGAAAAAACATGTAATCAACCATTTACTAAGAACCAGGAAAATACCCCTGGTTTTTTTTGCATTTTATTCAATGAAATTATGGTTCGCATGATTTTCATGAACAATTTAAAAAAAACATTAGACAAGTGCCCAATTTTTCGCAGCTGAATACACATATAAAGGTAACTTGAATCTTCACGATTAACACATATTCAGGGTGGTGTTTATGAACATTCTTTTATTTTTCAGAAATAAATTAAGTTCCATCCTTACAATCATCGTCGGTCTCATCACCATTCGGGAGGCGATCCATCTTTATCCATATAGTTTCCATTTTTTATCTGGTGACCATGCTTTCCCGGCGCTCGTGGGCACCATTCTCGTTTTATGCGGAACGATCCTGTTTTTTACCAGGAATCGCCATATTCAACAAGTTCGGTTTCCCGATATGTCAATACGCATGAAGATGGTCGGGACCGTTTTACTTCTCTTTATTTATTGCATTTTGATGAATTATCTCGGTTACATCTTGTGTACAGCAATTTGCGTATTGTTCCTCATACGGATCATCGGCGGCTTCCGCTGGATATTTTGTTGCTTCCTTTCTTTGATTTTTACGGCCACTTCATACTATATATTTGTCGTTTTATTAAAAACGCCGTTACCTTTAGGGATCTTACCACTTTAAGAAGGAGGAGAATTGTTGGATAGTCTCATCTATTTATTACACGGATTTGGTGAAGTATTGACACCGATGAATCTACTCATCGTTGTAGCCGGTTCATTACTCGGAACCCTTGTCGGTGTCCTGCCCGGACTCGGTCCTACATCTGCCATCGCTATTCTTTTACCGATCGTGGCCATTTTAGACCCGGTACAAGCGATTATCATGATGGCTGGTATTTACTACGGGGCCATGTATGGGGGCTCAACGACGGCAATTTTAATGAACATCCCCGGGGAATCTTCTTCGGTTCCGGCCACTTTAGACGGGTTTCCTTTAGCTAAAAAGGGAAGAGGGGGAGCGGCCTTAGGAATAGCTGCGATCGGCTCTTTTTTCGCCGGTATTTTCGGATTGGTTGGCCTGGTGTTGTTTGCCCCGTTCCTGGCCGATCAAGCATTAAAATTTGGTCCCCCAGAATATTTCGTTCTGCTCTTAATGGCGCTGTTAATCCTATTCAACATATCGAGCGAGTCTTTTATCAAGTCAACGGTTATGGGGGCGTTAGGCTTTCTAATCTCCTTTGTCGGAATTGGTTTGTCATCTGGAGTGCCGCGTTTTGACTACGGATTTCCTATTCTTGCTGGTGGTTTCGAAATGATTAGTGTAATCATCGGCTTTTTTGCTATCGCTGAAGTGTTAAAGGGGCTGGAAGAACGGCGCATCCGGATCAAACAAGTGCCAATTAAACGAGTATTTCCAACGAGAAAAGATTTGCAGGTGAGTCGCTTCCCTATTTTACGGGGCAGCATTCTCGGCTTTTTCCTCGGGATTTTACCAGGATTTTCCGCAACGATTACTTCTTTTCTATCCTATGACATTGAAAAACGATTCTCGAAAACACCGGAAAAATTCGGAAAAGGGGCGATCGAAGGGGTGGCAGGACCGGAATCGGCCAATAATGCGACAAGTTCCGGGGGATTTATCCCGTTATTTGCATTAGGAATACCTTCTTCACCACCAATGGCCGTATTATTAGCGGCATTAATGATCTATGGCCTTACACCCGGTCCGGTTTTGTTTGAAGAGAATGCTGATTTCGTCTGGACCGTAATCGCCAGTATGTTCATTGGAAATGTTATCCTGTTAATTTTAAATTTACCCCTTGTCGGGCTTTGGGCAAAACTAACGGATGTTCCCTTCGGTATTTTAGCACCAATCATTCTAATGATCAGTATCATCGGAGCTTATTCGGTACGAAATAGTTTATTTGATTGTATGATCGCCGTTGTATTTGGCGTTCTTGGCTACTTTTTCCATAAATATAACTGGCCCATTATTCCGTTTATCCTTTGCCTAGTATTAGGGCCAAAGATGGAAATTTCTTTTATCCAATCGCTGGAAATGTCATCCGGTAGTCTGTTCATCTTTTTTGAACGGCCACTTTCATTCATCGTGTTGGTAATTGCCAGTATCATTTTTGCAATCTCATCATATTTGATGAAACGGACGAAAAAACGGGTGATTGAGGAAACTGGCGAATTACAAGATTTATCTTCGTAATTCACATCTTCAAAAAACATGAAAAAGGATGGGGAAAATGAAAAAATTTGTTACTTTACTTTTTACTATTTTTACTTTTGGGCTACTTTTTGTGGCCTGTTCCAATAATCAATCGCAAGAAAAAGGCGATGAATTTGCCAATTATCCGGAAAGGCCAATTGAACTAGTCGTACCGTTTGCAGCCGGAGGAGGAGTCGATTTAGCAGCCCGGGCAGTAGCGGATTATTTAAGCATCAAGTGGGATACACCCGTTAATGTCATCAATAAAACTGGAGGCGGGGGAATTGTCGGTGCCCAGTATGCACTGGAAGCTAAACCTGATGGCTATACCGTCTTGATGAACAACAATTCATCAACGACCATGTATGAAGCCGGGACAACGAATCCGATACTTACGATTGAGGATCATCTTTTGACGGCACGAGTTGCCAGGTCTCCGTTAGTTTATGCTGTAGCTGTAGATGCACCGTGGAACGATTTACACGAATTAACGGAATGGGTAAGGCAGCATCCAGAGGAATTAACATGGGCTAGTGTGGGACCGGCAGGATTTTCTAGCTTCGGTGTTGCCGAATGGTTGACAAAAGCGGGAATTGATTATACACAAACAACCATGGTCTCCAGCGAAGGGGCGAGTGATTCGACTGCGAAAGTAGCAGGAGGTCATGTGCTATTAGCGGTGCATAACGCCGGTGAAGTGTACAGTTTAGTCGAAGCCGGCAAACTCAAAGTTTTAGCCGTCCAAAGTGATACCCGGAGTCCCCTATATCCAGATGTGCCAACGACAGAAGAACTTGGCTTTAACGATTTAACCGTCAGCTGGTGGACCGGGATTTCTTTTCCACAAGGTACACCGGAAGAGATTGTAAAAAAATGGGAAGAAGCTCTTTTTGAGATGCAAAATGACGAAGAGTTTCAGGAACAGCTGGAAAAAATCTTCCTGGAGTCAGCATATTTAAATTCAGAAGAATTTAACGAAACCGTCAAGAATGAAACGGAACGGTTTACGAAACTTGCAGAAGAAACCGGGATAAGAAAATAACGAGACATGGAAAGAAGGCAAGTTTGTTATGACAGTTATGTGGGAAAATATTATTTTTCTATAAAGAACCTAGCTTAAATCGTTTACAAATTTAAAACTTTTCGTTATAATTAAGATAAATTCGAAATTTATAAAAACGAAAGCGACTGCCTAATCTGTTCGCAAACCCTTCGCCGGGTTTGTCCCAACAGATAAACAGCCAGTTCGAAGACAGAGGGATTTTTGTCTTTTGAACTGGCTTTATTTTTTCCAATCAGTAAAGGAGGGAGGGATTCCGTGTCAGGGGCTTTAGCCGGAATTCGCATCCTGGATCTATCCCGTGTTCTGGCAGGACCTTTTTGCACAATGATTCTCGGTGATCTCGGTGCTGAAGTGATTAAAGTGGAAGCGCCGGGTGGAAGTGATGAGACGAGGAAATGGGGACCCCCGTTTAAAAAGGGGATCAGCGCTTACTATTTATGTGCCAACCGCAATAAGAAAAGCATTACGGTTAATTTAAAGTCTGAAGAAGGGATCCGCCTCGTAAAAGAATTGGTCAAAAATTGCGATGTCGTGATTCATAATTTCAAAACGGGAACAATGGAAAAGTTTGGCATCGATTATGAAACCCTCGCAGCGATCAATCCGCGCATCGTCTATTGTTCGATTACCGGTTTTGGCGAAACCGGTCCGTATAAGCATTTACCTGGCTATGATTTTATTATTCAAGCGATGAGCGGACTGATGAGCATTACTGGTGATGATGTTTCTGGTCCGCAAAAGTTAGGTGTGGCCATCACCGATGTTTTGACCGGCTTATATGCCTGCATCGGGATTCAAGCGGCATTAATTGAACGAAACCGCTCCGGAAAGGGGCAAAAAATCGATCTCTCTTTATACGATTCTGCTGTAAGTGCATTAGTCAATATCGGCAGCAATTTTCTCATGTCCAAAAAGCGTCCCGAACGCCTCGGGAACCAGCATGCGAATATCGTACCGTATCAAGTGTTTCAAACAAAAGACGGCCACATGGTTGTCGCTGTCGGAAATGACAACCAGTTCCGTGCATTTTGTCAGGTGTTAAATCGAGAGGATTTAGCAGATGATGAACGTTTCAAAACGAATCCTGATCGGGTGAAAAATCGCGAGGAGCTCATCCCGATTATCCAGCAAATCATGATGACACAACCCACAGCGTATTGGTACAAAAAATGCGTGGATCACAAAATTCCCGCCGGTCCGATTCAACATGTGGACGAATTGATTCATGATCCGCAATTACAAGAACGAAAGATGTTTATTGAACAGGAACATCCTGTCCTGGGAACTTTTCAAATGATTGGCAGTCCATTGAAATTATCAAGAACCCCTGTTTCATATCGCCACCACCCGCCAGAAGCAGGGGAGCATAATGAAGAAATACTTGCAAAATACCAAAATAGAAAGGGAGATGGATGATGAATTTCGAGTTAAGTGAAGAGCAAAAAATGTTGCAAGAAACCGCCCGGCAATTTGTCGATAAAGAAATCATGCCGTATATTCAGGAATGGGACAGAAAAGGGGAGTTTGATCCGAAGCTTTTTCAGCGCATGTCCGAACTTGGTTTTATGGGAATCTGTATTCCGGAAAAATACGGCGGGAGCGGAATGGACTATAATTCACTAGCGATCCTCTGTGAAGAGCTGGAACGGGGCGATACAGCGATTCGCACTGCCGTATCCGTCCATATCGGATTGAATAGCTTGACGATTTTACAGTGGGGAACAGAGGAACAAAAGCAAAAATATCTCGTTCCGATGGCGAAGGGAGAAAAAATCGGGGCCTTTGGTTTAACCGAACCTGGTGCCGGTTCCGATGTGGCCAATATCCAGACCCGGGCTGTAAAAGATGGCGATTATTATATTTTAAACGGTCAAAAAACATGGATCTCTTTAAGTGATATTGCCGATTATTTTATCGTCTTTGCAAAAACCGATCCGGATAAAGGTCATCGCGGCATTTCCGCCTTTATCGTCGAGCGGGAGTGGGAAGGCTTTTCTTCCAGACCGATCAAAGGGAAACTCGGCATCCGGGCAGGAAATACCGGCGAATTGTTCTTTGATAACGTAAAAGTCCCGAAAGAAAATTTACTGGGCGAAGAGGGGGAAGGGTTTAAAATTGCCATGTCGGCACTGGACAATGGCCGGTTTACCGTGGCTGCTGGTGCTGTCGGTTTGATCCGGGCCTGTCTAGAAGCGAGTGTCAAATATTGTCACGAACGGGAAACCTTTGGTAAACCGATTGGTAGACACCAGCTCGTTCAGCAAATGATTGCCAAAATGGAAGCGGGATATCAAATGAGCCGCTTGCTCGTCTATCGTGCCGGTGAACTGAAAAATCAGGGCAAACGCAATACACGGGAAACGTCATTAGCAAAATGGCAAGCGTGCGATTTTGCCTTCCAGGCCGCCAATGATGCTGTTGAAATTCATGGTGCATACGGTTATTCCGATGAGTATCCTGTTGAGCGATATTTACGGAATGCACGAGGCCCGGTCATTTACGAAGGTACAAGGGAAATTCATACAATTATGCAAGCCGAATATGTACTCGGTTATCGAAAAGATAAGCCGCTGCGCAAAACATTACCGGCCTGGAAAGAGTTTGAAACGATTTAATCGAAAGAGCAACTTTTTTCTATCTTTACGAGTTTCGTAGTTAAAAAAAGGCGTGAAGAGGAAAATCTTCACGCCTGGAATCTATTCCACGACAACATTTGTATCCGCATCATCCTTTTGATCAGGGAACAATAGACTAAAAACGATCCCGAAAATCATGGCGATAACAAATGTTGTAAAACGAGATGTGATCATTTCTTCCAGTGGTGTGCTAATCCAGAGGATGGTAGACAAAAGTCCAGACAAAATCGTGGCGATAACGCCGGTACTTGAGTACCGTTTCCAGAAAAATGTCAACAAAATGGCAGGTGAGAGCGTACAACCGATACCGGCCCACGCCCAGCTTACAACGAGATATACGAGTGATTCAGACACGAGAGCAATAATGACTCCGATCACCCCAAAGATCAGGATGGAGATGCGGGAAATCCGAACAAGCTGTCGATCGGTCAATTTCATTCCAATGGCCTTATGCATAATATCTTCCGTTACCGAACTGGTCACGACAAGAAGCTGAGAATTGGCCGTGGATAATATGGCTGCTAGAATTCCTGCCAATAAAATCCCGCTAATCCAGGGGGGCAGTAATTCAAGGGTCAAGGCCGGTAAAACTGTCTCCACATCATCAAACGTTCCTTGAGGGAATAGAACGATCGCCGCTAAACCTATTAAAAATGCACCTGTGTAGGCAATGATTGTCCAGAGAATACCGACAGTAATACCGATATTCGCTTCTTTTTCATTTTTCATCGCCATAAAACGGGAACTGAGCTGCGGTTGTCCGCCGAGGTAGCCAAAAAACCAGGAAAAATTGTTAAAAAACAATACACCTAACGAAAATCCCGTTAAACCACCGAACCATGAAGTAAACGAATCGCCAGCAGCTGTCAGGGCATGGGTAACTGATAAATCGTTCGTAAAAATATAAATAAAGGCGACAATCGGTAATACAACAAGCGCCGTTATCATTAAAATACTCTGCACCATATCGGTCCAGACGACAGAAATAAAACCACCGGTCAAAGATGTCAATACAATCACCACAGCAGCCAGCAAGACTCCGTAAATTGGATGCAAATCGAATGTAGTAAGAAGAAGTTTGCCTGTTCCCGCGAGTTGAGCGGCAACATAAAAGAGCATGAATCCAGCAATTAAAATTCCTGCGAACCAGCGAATTAAAGCAGCTTTTTCTCCGAAACGGACAGCCAAATAATCAGGAATAGTTAGTACATTGTACTTCTTCGTTTCCCGCATGAAACGTTTGGAAAGAAACAGCCAGGCAAAAATGATTCCGATGGCAATCCCTACAGCGACCCATATGGCGGATAACCCGGATGCGTAGACAAAACCTGTATAGCCGAGCAGTAACCAGGCCGATTCACCGGTTGCCCGTTCAGAAAAGGCCAGCACCCAGCCAGGTATTTTGTTGCCCCCTAAAAGAAAGTCGGACTGGGTTTTTGTCACTCTCATAAAATAGTAACCGATTAGGACAATGATTAAACAATAGACAATAAACTCCACTAAAATTATATTCATAGTTTCCCTCCTTTGATATTTTGCTTTCCAGACTTCTATTAAGATTTTAATAAGCGGGGGGAATAAAAAATTCTTCTTGTTACATAGATATTGTTGCTTTGGAAAAATAATACGAAAGAAATATAACTATTGAAATAGTCTAAATATTATCAATTGACAAATTATCTATAGAGAATCTATTATAAATATGTGAATTCTTATAATCTGCTAGCATAAAATTTTCAAAGTGATGATCTTTTTTAAAAAAATTGTGAGGGAGCCTAATGGAAATTAAGGAGTTAATATCTGACAAAGTGAGACATTTGCCGGGTTACATTTTTTCGGAATTTAATAAAAAGAAAATGATATTGCAAGAGCAAGGCATGGATGTTATTGATTTAGGAATCGGCGCACCGGATTTACCGACTCCGCAATTTATCATTGATGTTTTAACAAAAGAAGCGCAAAAACCAGCTCATCATCGTTATTCACCGTATCATGGAATCAAAGAGTTTCGAATTGCGGTCAGCGAATTTTATCGAAAACGCTACAATGTGGATTTAGATCCTGAAGACGAAGTGTTAATGTTAATCGGTTCAAAAGAAGGGATTTTTCATTTTATCCAAACGATTATTAATCCTGGGGATGGGGTGCTCCTGCCCAATCCTGGATATCCCGTCTATCGCATAGCTACACAACTGGCTCAAGGGAAAGCATTTGATCTTCCCTTAACAGTTGAAAACAATTTTATACCGGATTTTTCTAAAATCACTCCCGAAGAAAAGAAACGAAGTAAGCTAATGCTGTTGAATTATCCGGCAAATCCAACGGCCGCTACAGTTGATATGGAAGTATTTCGAGAAGCAGTCCAATTTGCGCGGAATCATCGTATCATTGTGGCCAATGATGCCGCCTACGATTTAATGACTTTCAATGATTATGTTGCACCGAGCATTCTTCAGGTTCCCGGTGCAAAAGAAGTAGCCGTCGAATTTGGTTCACTATCCAAAAGCTTTAATATGACTGGCTGGCGCATCGGCTATGTTGTTGGAAATAAAGAAATCATACAAGCCCTGGCGGCTTTAAAGAGCAATATCGATTCCGCTCAATTTATTCCGATACAAAAAGCAGCCAGTGCAGCTTTAACAAGTGACTTAACGACTGTGCAAACGAATAATCTAGAATTTCAATCCCGGATGGAAACGATGTACGACATCTTGATACAAAACGGCTTTAAACTGGAAAAACCACGGGGAACTTTCTACTTATGGGTTAAGGTTCCCGATGGCTACCAATCCATGGAGTTTGCCGAAAAATTGCTTACGGATACAGGAGTCCTCGTTACCCCGGGTAATGCCTTCGGAACTTATGGGGAAGGGTATTTCCGCATAGCACTAACCGTTTCCCGAGATCGATTGTACGAGGCAGGAAAGCGATTACAAAAATTAAAGTTTTCGTAAGGAGCGAAGAGAATGACACTTGATCGAACGGTCCAGCGTTTAACTGCAGCCGAAGCCATTGTAACTTGCCTAAAAAGAGCAGGAATTACCAAAGCGTTCACCGTTCCAGGAGAAAGCTTTTTACCTTTATTGGATGCCCTTTATGATGATCCTGATATCGAGCTCATTACAACCCGGCATGAAAGCGGGGCTGCCTTTATGGCAGAAGGCTATGCCAAACAGGCGCTAAAACCAGCTGCGGTACTCGCAACAAGAGGTGTGGGCGCCAGCAACCTGATGATAGGCGTTCATACCGCTTATCAAGATTCCACCCCGATGATTGTATTTTTAGGTCAGGTTAACAGTCGCTTTCTGGGACGAGAAGGATTTCAGGAGCTCGATTTGCCGAAAGTATTTGCTCCGATCGCCAAATGGGCAGTAGAAATTACACATGCCGAACGGACGCCGGAAATTGTCCAGCGGGCTATTCGTACGGCAATATCTGGCCGACCGGGACCGGTGGTGATCTCTTTGCCGGAAGATGTTTTAGTAAAAGAGGCAGAAATGGTTTTCGGTCCAAAAATTACCGTTCCACGCCCCGGTCCAGCTGATGCGGAAATCAAAACAATGGAACAATTGCTCCGAAATGCCAAAAGACCGGTCATTATCGCTGGCGGAGGCATTAAGTGGGCACAGGCGGAGGAAGAACTGGAAAACTTCGCGGAAAAATATGCTCTTCCGGTAGTTGTAGCATTCCGCAGACATGACAGTTTTCCACATAACCACCCGCTTTTTGCCGGTCATTTAGGTTTAAGTGCTAATAAAGAAGTTCTTAAAACGATCAAAGAAGCGGATTTGTTGCTCGTCCTCGGCTCACGACTTTCCGAGGTGACAACCCAGGATTACAAAATTATTTCATCAGATAAAAAACTCATACATATAGATATTGATGGTGAGATTCTCGGCAAAGTCTATCCTCCGGATCTCGGGATAATTGCTGATGTAAAAGAAGCATTAACGAAAATGTTAGAAATGAACATTCCGGTGACATGGCAAGATTGGGCGAGAAAACGCCACATCGCCCATCAAAAGGTTACGAGTTTACAAGCATCCAGTGAAGATGTTTTAAATAAACAAATTATCGCAAGCCTCGTAAAACATTTACCCGAAGATGCGGTGATTACGACTGATGCCGGAAATTTTGCCGGCTGGTTACACGCTTATTATCCATTTAATGAAAAACACACCTTTGCCGGTCCTACTTCAGGAGCGATGGGCTATGGTCTGCCAGCAGCCATCGGCGCGAAGATAGCGAATCCGGAAAAAACCGTCGTTGCCCTCGCCGGGGATGGCGGTTTTATGATGACAGTTCAGGAACTGGAAACAGCTGTCCGTCATCAAATTCCGGTGATCGCTCTCGTTTTTAATAACAAAATGTATGGAACTATACGCATGCATCAGGAAATGCATTATCCCTACCGGGTTATTGCAACCGATCTCGGAGACGTATCGTTTAAAAAATTGGCTGAAAGTGTTGGGGCTAACGGGTATTATGTGGAAACAATCAGCCAGTTTGAGGAAGCACTGGTTGACGCAATACAAAAAGACGGTCCAGCTGTTATTGAAATTTTGACGGACCGGGAGCAAATCAGTGTTTCAAAGACAATTACCGAATTACGCCAGTTAAACCAATTAAAATAAATCGGAAAGGGGATGGAATACCATGTTAGAAATGGAGAAACTACAAAACTTTATCAATGGTAACTGGGTCGATGGTGAGCGCTATGCAGATGTGGTCAATCCAGCAACGGGAGAAGTAATTGTCCAGGTTCCTTTATCGGATTCTTCAGTAGTGGATGAAGCTGTTCAAGTCGCCAATAGCGCCCAAAAAGAGTGGGCACTTGTTCCGGCTCCCCAGCGTGCCGAAATATTGTATCATGCCGGAAATCTACTAAAAGAACGCAAAGATTATTTAGCGCGATTGTTGACGATGGAAAATGGTAAAGTGCTGGAAGAGGCAAGGGGAGAAGTACAGGAAGCAATCGACATGGCTTTCTATATGGCAGGAGAAGGAAGACGGCTTTTTGGACAAACAACCCCTTCTGAGTTGCGGGATAAATTTGCCATGAGTGTACGCGTTCCAGTCGGTGTTGTGGGAATTATCACACCATGGAATTTCCCAATTGCCATCGCCTCATGGAAGTCATTCCCTGCCCTTGTAGCGGGTAATGCGGTCGTCTGGAAACCGGCAACAGAGACTCCGATCATGGCATATGAACTGGCAAAAATATTAGAAGAAGCAGGTGTACCGAAAGGAGTATTCAACGTCGTTTTCGGTACGGGTTCTGAAGTCGGAAATGCAATGGTTCATCATCCCGATATTCGGGTCATATCCTTTACAGGTTCCAATGATGTCGGTAGGGAAGTTGCTGCGGAATGCGGTCGACAATTGAAAAAAGTCTCACTGGAGATGGGTGGAAAAAATGCTGTTATCGTCATGGATGATGCTGATTTAGATCTGGCAGTAGACGGAATCATTTGGAGTGCCTTCGGTACAAGCGGTCAACGCTGCACTGCCTGCAGCCGGGTCATTGTCCATGAATCGGTAAAACAAGAATTAGAAGAACGGCTTTTGGCAAAAACAAAAGAGTTAAAGATTGGTAACGGCCTCGATGAGACTGTCAGAATCGGACCGATTATTAATCAACAAGGGCTTGACAAAATTAAAAAATATGTAGAAATCGGCATTAAAGAAGGTGCCAAACTAATTGCAGGTGGTTACGAAGTCCAGGATGACCATCTGAAAAACGGCTTTTTCTTCGCACCTACGATTTTTACAGACGTGACCAATGATATGCGGATCGCCCGGGAAGAAATATTCGGACCCGTTATTTCAATCATATCCGTAAAAGACCTGGACGAGGCGATTGCAATTAATAATAGTGTTTCTTACGGTCTTTCCAGTTCCATCTTCACAAAGGACGTAAACAAAGTATTTAAGGCCCAGCGGGATTTAGATACAGGTATCGTCTATGTCAATGCCGGAACAACCGGTGCGGAAATTCATTTACCATTTGGCGGAACAAAAGGAACTGGAAATGGACACCGGGATTCAGGCATCCAGGCATTAGATGTCTTTACGGAATGGAGATCTGTCTATGTCGACTTTAGCGGCAAGCTACAACGTGCACAAATCGATGTAGAGTAATTGTAAAACGATATGCACTACGATTCGAACAACTAAATGCGGAAGGAGCTTAACATATGAAAGTAGGGGTATTAGGCGCAGGCTTGATGGGTAAAGAAGCAGCAAGAGATTTAGCAAACAGTAACGATGTCACAGAGATCGGTATAGCCGATATCGATTATGAGAAAGCAAAAAAGGCTGCACAAGGACTGCAATCCGACAAAATTATTCCGTATCAGGTCGATGCAGCGAAAGAAAACGAATTGATCAATTACATGAAGCGCTTTGATGTAATTATCAATGCCTTATTTTATACATTCAATGAACGAGTCGCCCGGGCAGCGATTAAAACAGGTGTTCATTCCCTTGATTTAGGAGGCCACATCGACCATATTACAGATAAAATCCTCGAATTATCCGATGAGGCACAAAAAGCCGGTGTAACCATCATTCCCGATTTAGGGGTCGCTCCAGGTATGATCAATATATTGACGGGGTATGGGGCAAGTCAATTAACGAAACCACAAGTCGTGAAACTTTATGTGGGCGGTATTCCTTTAGTACCTGAACCGCCCCTTGGTTACAATCATGTTTTCTCACTGGAAGGACTGTTAGACCATTATACGAATCCGGCACTGATCATTCGCAATGGAAAAAAAGTAGAAGTGCCGGCACTATCTGAAATTGAGACCATTTATTTTGAACGCTTCGGTCCGTTAGAAGCCTTCCATACATCAGGAGGTACATCGACTTTATCCAAATCTTTCCCGGATTTAGAAACATTAGAGTATAAAACCATTCGCTATCCCGGACATGCCGAAAAATTTCAGTTACTCGTCGATTTACATTTAACAAGAAATGATTATGAAGTAGACCTGCATGGACACAAGGTAAAACCGCGGGATGTATTGTTAAAAGTTTTGGAACCGGTCTTGGACCTGAAAGATAAGGATGATGTCGTCCTCCTCAGAGTGATCGTCTCCGGCCTCAAAGGTGCAGAAAGAAAGACGTATGAATATGAAATGATCACGACAAAAGACCGCGAACATAATGTCACAGCTATGGCAAAAGCAACCGCTTTTACGATATCCAGTGTGGCACAAATGGTCGGCAGGGGGCAGATTAATAAAAGAGGGGTTTACCCGCCGGAGCAAATCGTCCCCGGTGATCTTTACATTCACGAAATGGCTAAACGGGACGTCCATATTAATGAAATTGTTAAGGTTGGATAAAACACTATCTTAAAGTCCAGAATTTTGTAATTTTTACGAATCTCCCTAAAATGTAAATTAGGGAGATTTTTTCTTGGGGAAGGAGGACAATAATGAACACGGTGTTTATCGCCGGGCATTCCCGCTTGCCCTCTGGAATGGCTGCGAAAAATTTATATGAAACGTTAACGATTACTGCAGAAATTGATAAAAAATATGGTGTGATTATTTCGGCAAGCTGTACACTCGCTACCGCTCACGGTCGACAATTTATCGAATTTTTACTCCGGGGACATAGCCTGGAAGATGGAATTGACCAGATTATTGATGAAATTAGCAAGCACTATTTAGGAAAAGCTGGCAATGCCATAATTTCTGCTGTTAAAGATCTCCATAAACAGTATTTACATTACAAAAAGGAACATAACAGGGAATAAAATCACGCTATTATGTATATGACTGGCTCATTCAAAAAAAGTAAACGAGTCCCTGTCCAAAATTCTGTAACAAATCAATAATCGCTTCATA
>CALGAD010000070.1 GCA_937951955.1 uncultured Bacillaceae bacterium | reverse complement strand
CTGAAGGAATAGATTTTTTAGAATACTACGGCCGGCAAATGCTGGAGCTGGCAAAAGGTGGCAAGGTACTCAGCCGTCCAAATGAAATCAACCAGTATGTCTATATTCCCTTAGGTGTCGGTGTCGTCATTTCTCCGTGGAATTTCGCCTTTGCCATCATGTGCGGGACGACGGTGGCATCTCTTGTCACGGGCAATACGGTTCTCTTAAAACCGGCTTCAGCCTCACCGGTCATTGCTTATAAATTCGTTGAGGTAATGGAAGAAGCCGGTTTACCACCAGGTGTGTTGAACTACATACCGGGTAGCGGATCGGAAATCGGCGATTATCTAGTGGATCATCCGAAAACACGTTTCATCAGCTTCACCGGTTCAAAAGAAGTCGGAGTCCGTATTTACGAACGGGCTGCCAAAGTACATCCGGATCAAATCTGGCTCAAACGGGTCATTGCTGAGATGGGCGGTAAAGATACAATCGTCGTTTATGAAGATGCCGATCTGGAGATTGCTGCCCAATCGATCGTCACGTCTGCATTCGGTTTTTCCGGACAAAAATGTTCGGCCTGCTCCCGGGTTGTTGCGGTCGGAGATATGTATGAGAAAGTGTTACAGCGTGTTGTAGAATTAACGAAAGAGCTTGTTGTCGGTGATCCGACTGAACGGGAGACCTTCGTGGGACCGGTTATCGATCAGGCCGCATTTAATAAGATTACAAGATATATAGAAATCGGCAAGAAAGAAGGTAGACTTGTTCACGGCGGCACGGGCGATAATAGTAAAGGGTTTTATATTCAACCGACGATTTATGCGGATGTTGACCCGAATGCGGTCATCATGCAAGAAGAAATCTTCGGTCCGGTCGTTGCCTTTACAAAAGCGAAGGATTTTGACGAAGCAATAGAGATCGCCAACAATACGGAATACGGCTTAACAGGATCGGTAATCTCTAATAATCGGGAACATATTGAAAAAGCACGCCAGGATTTCCATGTCGGTAACCTATACATTAACCGCGGCTGCACCGGTGCGGTCGTCGGCTATCAACCTTTCGGTGGATTCAACATGTCGGGAACAGATTCAAAAGCTGGTGGACCCGATTATCTCTTATTACACATGCAAGGAAAAGCAATTGCGGAACAGCTTTAATAGAAATACTCACAAACATAAACATACCAAAAGAGGGGCTCCTTATTACGGAGCTCTTTTTTTTGTGCTTTCATAAATATGAAGAGAGGAAAATTTATGAAATGATCTCTAGAAATCTAGCTTTAAATTATTAGTGGTGTCATCATTCTACTAAAACATTAATTTCTCTATACTTGAGGAAAGGAATATAGGAAAGAATTCCTTTAGATGGCGACAATCCTGAAACTATGGAAAGAAATCTTTTAAAATATAATGCTTTTGAAAGATCGGAGGTTTTTTCATAGTTTGGGAAATATATGAAATGAGATAATTAGAGCTTTGTTTAAAAAATTATGGATAATAAACGCAAGTAAATATTTTTATATTTAAAAAATTGACAAAAAGAAGAATATAAAATATAATCTGTTTTAACTTATTGGAAAATTTGCAATATAAATATTAATTTTTATATTAAAGACAACAAGTGATCGTTATTATTAAAGGAGGTTAAAAAATGCCCAGCTTACAAGAATTGATTGAATTGGACAAAAAGCATTTTATTCATCCTACCTCATCCATTCAACAACAACAGCAATATGGCCCGAAGGTCATTATTGAAAAAGGGGAAGGCATTTATTTAACAGACAAAAACGGAAACGTTTACATTGATGCCATGTCTTCTTTATGGAATGTAAATGTTGGACACGGTAGGGAGGAGCTAGCTCAAGTAGCTGCTGAACAGATGAAAAAATTAGCTTTCAGTTCGACATTTTCAACGTTCAGTCACGAACCGGCTATTTTACTTGCGGAAAAATTAGCATCTATCGCTCCAAAAGGATTGAATGCAGTTTTCTTTACATCCGGAGGATCGGAATCTAATGATACGGCGATTAAATTAGTCCGTCACTACTGGCGTATCCAGGGTAAACCTGAAAGGAAAAAAATCATTGCGCTTAGACGAGGTTATCACGGTGTTGCGGCAGGCTCAACAAGTGCAACAGGTATACCTGAGTTTTGGAACATGGCTGGTCGACTAATGACAGATGTGTACCATGCTGAACCACCTTATCTAGTAGACACGAAAGAAGCGATCGCATCGTTACGTCAGGTGATTGAAAAGCAAGGACCGGAAACAATTGCCGCTTTTATTGCAGAACCGGTACAGGGAGCGGGAGGAGTCCTCGTCCCACCAGCCGATTATTTCCAGGAAGTACGCAAAGTCTGTGATGAGTATGGAATTTTAATGATTACAGATGAAGTCATAACTGGTTTTGGTAGAACAGGGAAAATGTTCGGGATCGAGAACTTCCATGTTATACCTGATGTCATGACTTTCGCAAAAGGGATCACGAGTGGCTATATCCAACTTGGTGGCGTGTTGGTTTCCGATCATATTCATGATGTACTGAAGGAAAAATCAGAGGGAATCTTGTTCCATGGTTATACATACAGTGGCCATCCAGTGGCTACGGCAGTAGGGTTGAAGAATCTTGAAATTATCGAAAAAGAAGATTTGGTAGAGAATGCCCGCAAAATGGGTGACATGTTATTGAAAGGTTTTCAGAAGATTCAACAGGAAATCGAAATCGTTGGTAAAGTTCGCGGTTTAGGGCTTCTCGGAGCGATAGAGTTCGTTCAGGATAAGGAGACAAAACAACGTTTTGATCCCCAACATCAAGTTGCATTGAAAGTGGTCGAAGCACTTCATCAGCGCGGTGTCATCTGCCGTCCTGTTACATACGAGGGGATCGATATCGTCTGTTTTGCACCGCCACTCATCATAAACGAAAAACAAGTTCAAGAACTTTTGGATCGACTACATGATGCCATCATAGATGTGCAACGTAGCTTATCTATTCCGGCTAAAAACTAGTTTATGAGAATTGGGGGAGCGAGCATGAATGAGGAACAGCGTTTTATAAAAGTTTTAGGGAATAAAGATGTACTGGCTCTGGCCTTCGGTGCGATGATCGGCTGGGGTTGGGTTGTTTCTACTGGACATTGGATCGCGGAGGCTGGTTCATTAGGAGCAATACTCGCCTTCATCATAGGGGGAATACTCGTATTATTAATCGGCCTCACGTATGCAGAGTTAAGTTCGGCCCTCCCTCTTGCCGGTGGAGAACTAGTATTCTCTTACAAGGCTTTGGGAAGGCTTCCTTCTTTCATCACCACTTGGGCTGTTATTTTTGGTTATGTTTCGGTAGTTGCGTTCGAAGCGGTTGCATTACCTACAGTATTCGAGTATCTAGTCCCGAATTTTAGTCAAGGGTATTTGTATACGATCGGAGGATGGGACGTAACGATTACCTGGGCGGGTGTGGGAATTATCGGTTCCATTCTTGTCGCCTGGGTTAATTATCGCGGAATTAAACTCACTTCTTTTGTGATGATTACTTTCATCTTAATTTTACTGGCATCCGGTGTTCTCCTTCTTACAGGCAGTACGATATCTGGTAATTTTAATAATATGGAGCCTTTATTTGGCAAAGGAATTGGTGGTTTATTATCCATCATTATTATGACACCGTTCTTTTTTGTCGGCTTTGATGTGATTCCCCAAGCATCCGAAGAAATAAATTTACCGAAAAAAAGAATTGGACAATTGTTGATCGTTTCTGTAATTATGGCGGTAATTTGGTATATCGCAATTATCTTCGGCGTCTCAATAGTTCTGAACCAAGGGGAGATTGCAGCCTCTAATCTTGTCACAGCAGATGCAATGGGGGAAGCCTTCGGGGGTAGTCAATTGATGGCGAATATTCTCGTACTGGGGGGAATTGGAGGTATTGTAACGAGCTGGCTCGGTTTTTATGTAGGTGGCAGCCGGGCAATTTATGCGCTAGCTCGTGCGGGTATGCTGCCAAGATCGTTGGGAGAACTGCATCCCAAATACAAAACTCCTCACCGGGCGATTATGTTGATCGCTGTTTTATCAACTTTAGCTCCGTTGCTGGGAAGACCGGCACTTGTTTGGTTTGTAAATGCAGGTGGGCTGGGACTTGTGATCGCCTGGCTGATGGTCGCTGTTTCATTTATTGTCTTAAGGAAAAAGGAGCCGGATATGCCGAGACCTTATAAATTACCAGGAGGAACGACAATTGGATGGTTTGCGGTTGTAATGGCCTTTGGTGTGACCATCTTATATATGCCCGGAATGCCTTCAGCACTCACTGGTATTGAATGGATTCTTACGGGGTTTTGGTTCCTTTTTGGTTTTGTTCTTTATAATTATTCCATGGTCAAGTACGGAAAATTTCAGGCGGATCAACAGATGCAACAAGAAATTCAAAGAGTGCTATGAATGGATTTACATTCGAATATATAACACATCTTAAAAGTGTTGCAAGTGGTCATCATGACCACTTTTTTGATGTAAAAAGTGAAAGCGAGTGCCAGCTGAAAGCGATCTGCACGATAACATGACCAATTATAAAATGAGATGTTTTTTAAAAAAGTTAACCGCAGTCGATAAGGATTTATCAATATCGAATATGAACCCTTTTGCCCGTTTTCCATACATTAATAGATGAATATTTAGAGAGGGCAGGGGAGCATAATGCATACCGGTCCAGGTTTGGAAGATTATTTAAAAAAGGGGCTATACGGTACACCGGAGACCAAACCGGCAGAAAGGCGTCGTTTTCTCGGTACATTACGGGAGCGGATCATCATCGCGCTTACTAGCGAACAGCTTTATGAGGGGAAAATTTATCCGGAAATCGAAGCGAAAATGAAAGCTTTCCCGCAGGCACGGCTGTTATTAAACGGTTCAATCCGCTATTCCTACTTAAGTCCGTACATCCAGTTGGCAAAAAAATATCGTATTCCGTTAGATCGGAAGAGCGTCGTGTAGGGAAAGAGTGTAGATCTCGGTGGTCGCCGTATCATTAAAAAAATTTTTTTCAAGCAGAAGACGGCATACGAGATCAGATCTGGTGACTGGAGTTCAGACGTGTGCTCTTCCGATCTGGCAGCCCTGGTCAGCGACCTGGTGGCGGCGGTGATTGTCACCCTGCTACTGATCCCCCAATCCCTGGCTTACAGATCGGAAGAGCGTCGTGTAGGGAAAGAGTGTAGATCTCGGTGGTCGC
>CALGAD010000069.1 GCA_937951955.1 uncultured Bacillaceae bacterium | reverse complement strand
TAAAATAGTCAAAGGATTGCTTTGTTAATCTTGAAAAAATTATCGCCTCTTAAATCTTATCAGATATTGGACAGGTCTTTCCAAATTATTTTGCCATAATTTTTACAGATTTATTTTCACAATGAATTCCATTTGGGTGTTCAATCGGTAAAGAAGCTTTATTTTATACAAAATTGAGTTTCGTTATCAGAGTATTGTAAAAGATGACGATTTCTGGAAATTTTTATAGAATAATATTTGATTGAATAGAACTGAAAAGGAGCAGAGGAATGATTCCAAAACTTGTTTTTTCTGATGTGGACGGTACTTTGTTAAGACCGGATGGCACATTATCCGATCGAACAAAGTCGACAATTGAAAAATTGAAAGAGAGGGATATTCCCTTTATTTTAGTATCAGCCCGTTCCCCACAGGAAATGTTTGCTTTGTATGAAATGTTGGAACTCGATTCCCCGGTGGTCAGTTACAATGGGGGATTAATCTTCGAAATGCATAACGGGGATATGAAAGTTTTATCAGACTATATCATACAAGAAGAAGAAAGCAAAAAAATTTACGAAATCATTACCAACGAATTCCCTTCATTGAATATCAATATTTATTCGAATACGAGTTGGTATGCTGAAAGACACGATGAATGGTTAGAAATGGAAATAGAGTTGGTTAAAGTAAAACCGGAGTTTCGTAATTTAGGAGATGTTGTGCAAAGTGGTTTACCGATTCATAAAATGATGTTAATCGGGCCTGAACAAACGATACTGGAAGCTGAAAAAACTTTAAAAGCCAATAAAGAATTAACTTCCTCGATCAATACATCTAGCCCGAATTACCTGGAAATAACGAATGAATTAGCAACGAAGAAAAATGGTTTGCAAACGGTAGTGGAAAAATTTTATCCGGATGTGCACATTAAAGAAGTAATGGCCCTTGGTGATGGTTACAATGATTGGGACATGTTAAAATATGCTGGTTTCGGTGTGGCGATGGGAAATGCTGCCGAGGAAATCAAGCAATCAGTAAAATATGTGACTGAAACTAATGCCGACGACGGATTGGCTAAGGCGATTGAAAAATTTGTCCTTCAAAATCTATAAGTGAAATTGCCATAAAAAAAGCAGGCAATCCCTGTTTAATCACGGGGTTGCCTGCTTTTTTGTTCATGAGGAATATTATTCGTTTTCTACTGCCAGTGCAATTTCTTTGTTTAAGAAGAACGGGCGATAGTATCCGAGCGTACTTGCAAGTGGCAGTACTTCAGGTTTCAAATCAATGTTCAAGTGCTCTTTGAGATAGGCGCGACGGGTTTCGATTCTGTTCCATAAATCCGGATATTCCGTTTGAATTTCTTGAATGAGCGCAGCATCAGCTAGGGCAATTGTACTTTCTGCTGATACACCATGGTGTCCTTTTTGGATCGGAATAAAATCGACCTGGAAAATATTTCCACTTTGCACGATCGCATCGGATCCTTTATAGAAAGGGGAACTGAGCCATTCTTCATCAGCTGTTAAGTGACCCGGGCATAATTCCCAACCGTATTTACTTTGCGGATAATATTCAGCAAAACGATCATAGAAATCGCCGCCTTTAATGCCGATTTCAATATTTTGGAGCCACCAGTTATAGGCTTTATAGTAAGGGACGACCACTTCTTCAAAATATCCAGGGTCAACTTGCTCCAGTTCTTCAAGGTTTGATACGGCATATCCGGAGCGGCTGGATAATCCCCCTTTATAAGCTACGGTTAAGGAAACTTTGTCGCCTTTTTTCAACTTGCGGTTCGTCGGATAAAGATTGGCATTGATAAAACGTTCACCGAATGCAGAGATGGTTACAACCGTTTGGTATTGACCGTCACGGTTTAATAAGTTTCCGATTTCAATTTCTTTAACCCCTTCTTCCAATGCATTTAAGGCCGATAATACAGCATCGGATGCAAGGGATGCACCATACTCATAACGGGCAATTTCGTTGGCATTATTCGTGGCACGGGCACCTTTTCCAGGATGCATATAAATTTGTGTAGCATTTACAAGCTTTTCTTCCCCAACCACTTCAATCAAAGCATCTACAATAAATGCCGGGATATCAAAATTGTGATGAAAGTCATTATAGTCATTCGATAACAATTTCCAGCCGACAACACCGACTTTTTGTGATGTATCGATATTCACTTCACGTAAATAGTGGACGAGAGGACGGAAGTCACCCATCGGTTGGTTGGATAGGGAGAAGAGCGGGCAGTGAATACCTTCACTTTCTACGCGGGAAAACTTTACTTTGTTGTAGTTTTCATTCCCTAACACTAACGTAGAACTTCCATCTTGATTAAGGATTTGTAATCCTTCCTCAAAACGAGGAATAAATCCAGTTAAGTATTCAAAATTTCCACCATGTTCTTTATCTGCATATATGACTAATGAGCTTATATTTGCTTCACGCATTAAATTTAAAACTTTTTCTTTTCGTAATTGGATCGTTTCATCATTTATTAAAATGGGTTCCCCCGAATTATCCAATTTCGGTACAGGCACTTTTTTCAGAATGATATTCATGTTGAACAACCTCCTAATTAATTGTCTTCAGTAACTGTGACTAGTTTTGTCATCTGATTGATTTCTTTATATATATGTTTGTCTAAATGATGATCGGTAATAATATAATCAAAATCTGATACTTCACCAATTTTATAAAGGAAATTTTTCCCGAATTTACTGCTGTCGGAAACAAGAATTTTACATTTCGATTGGTTCATAACAGCTCTTTTAGTAAAGGCATCATCTTTATCAATCAGGGTAACACCTGATGCCACACTAATTCCTTCTGCACCAATTAAACAATAATCAAAATTAAAATTGCGGATGAATTCACTCGTTTCGATACCGACAAACCCTTTGGACAGATCCCGATATTTTCCGGGAACTGAATGCAAATCGATTTGATCATATTTGGATAAGGCATTCATCACTAATAGGGAATTTGTATAAAATGTGCAGTTCTTTTTGTGGAATATTTCTTTGGCAACTGCGAGGGTTGTTGTTCCAGTTTCGATAAATATTGAACTACCAGGTTTTATAATACGGTTACAATATTGCCCGATAAGTTTTTTCTCGTTAATATATTCCAGCTCTTTAACATCCATCGGGCTTTCTACAATACTATTTTCCTTATAGGTTGCACCCCCGTGAATAAGCTGAATTTCCCCTTGGTCTGCCAGTTCATTCAGATCACGACTAATCGTCATTGTGGAGACGCCAAATTTATCCGCGAGTTCTTTTGTTTTCACTTCACCATTTACTTTGATCATTTCTAAGATTAATCTTTGCCTTTTCAACTTATTCAATGGAAAAGCCCTCCGTCGTTTATGTATGTTTAATAAAGATTTTCAACATAAAGCCAGCGTGCTCTGTAATATGGAAAATGAAATAATAACATGATTTTTCAGTCGACTCTAACAAATCATAACATTTTTTGGAAATAAACTCAACAATTAACAACAAAATAACACATAAGTGTTGAATTGAGTTATTTTATTTTGTATAATTAAAACGTAAACACTTACAATATTATTGGAAGTGAAAGATATAACATTCTTATCGAGATTTCTTATTGTAACTGAAAGTAAATCAAAATTGAATAATCATAATTTCTATTACTTATTTGTAAGTAAAATTTTATGAAAAATATTTCCTACAACGATTAAAGTTCGCAGGATTTTAACTCATACGAAATGGAGCAGTTTAAATGGTCCAATCAATCAATACAAAAGTCGATTTAGTGATTGATGCAACGTCCCATCTTGGCCTTCCGGAGTACGGGAAGATTATGATTGGAGACAAAGGTTTCGAGTTTTACAACAGTCGAGACGCTCGTAAGTTTATTCAAATACCGTGGGAAGAAATTGATTATGTGATTGTTTCCGTCATCTTCAATAAATGGATTCCCCGCTATGCGATTCAGACGAAAAGAAACGGGATGTTTGTATTCTCTTCTCGAGATCCGAAAAATGTTTTACGAACTGTTCGCAATTATGTCGATGCCAATCGCATCGTCCGGTCTTTAAGTTTCTTTGACGTCGTTAAACGGGGGTTGAAAAATTTATTTAAGAAGTGAAGTTTTTTGAGAAAACAGTATTAGAATAGATATTGATCAATTTTAAATTTGAATGGATTTTAAAAGTTTGCAAATAATAATTGGTGATTTTTATAAAAATTTGTATTGTCATATTCATTTGATGGTGTTAATATAGAAAAGTCAATTCTTTCCTTATTTAGAAAAAATTGATAATGTTGCTTCTTTAATCTATTATGAATAACACTTAATTCAGAGCATGATCATAGGTTAGTGATTGATTAAATTGTAAACGTTGCTACTCTGTTTGAAAGAGTGACGAATTTTTTTCGATGTTGTTTTCCACTATTTCTTTAAACGAATTATAGATCATCTATATTCATACAAATTTTAAAATGCACTGTAAAAATAAGAAATGAATGAGCAATACTCTTCTAACTTGTTTGTTTTTTTACAAATCTTAACTTCCCGTACCCTGGTGAAAGCGCTCCCCTGTTTAATGGAGATATGCTTGTATTCTTAATGAAACCTATTACGGGAATAATTAAATATTCTATTGCTTATTTTAGTAAAACCTAATTTTGTGAATTTTCTAACAAATGAGCAATAGATATAACTATCATAAATTTGGTTACAGGCTCTTTGAAACAAATAAATCAAACTGTAACAACATGAATAAAAAGGAGGTAAATCGAAATGGTAGGAATTATCCTTGCCAGTCACGGTGATTTTGCCAAAGGTATTTTGCAGTCCGCGACCATGATTTTCGGTGAACAGCCAAATGTCAGCGCTGTAACCTTGATGCCGAGTGAAGGGCCTGAAGATATCAAGGCAAAAATGAAAGAAGCGATTAGCTCTTTCGATAACCAGGACGAAATCTTATTTTTAGTTGATTTATGGGGTGGAACTCCATTTAACCAGGCAAGCGGTTTGCTTGAAGAACATCAAGATAAATGGGCAATTGTTGCTGGTTTAAACTTGCCGATGGTTATCGAGGCATTAGCCCTGCGCATGTCTACGAATTCAGCCCAGGAAATTGCCAAAAATATTTTAAACACAGCAAGAGATGGCATCAAAGTTAAACCAGAAACATTAGAGCCAAAAGCACCAGCACAAGCTGCTAATCAACAGGCTAATGTTGGTCGACCTGGTAAGTTCGAATATGTGTTAGCACGGATCGACACACGTCTACTTCATGGACAGGTGGCAACTTCCTGGACGAAAGCGACAAATCCGACGCGGATTATCGTCGTATCGGATGCTGTTGCAAAAGATGAACTGCGTAAGAAAATGATTCAACAAGCTGCTCCTCCAGGAGTAAAGGCTCATGTTGTTCCAATCTGGAAAATGGTTGAGCTTGCAAAAGATGATAAGCATTTTGGTGGACAGCGCGCATTGCTTCTTTTTGAAACTCCACAAGATGTGCTGAAAGCCGTTGAAGGTGGCGTTCCATTGAAGACAATTAATGTCGGTTCAATGGCACACTCACCAGGTAAAGTTCAGCCGAATAAAACGCTGGCTTTTGACCAGGATGATATCGATACCTTTAAAAAGTTGAAAGAACTCGGATTAGAATTTGATGTCCGTAAAGTTCCGAATGATTCACCAGAGGATATGGATGAAATTCTTGAAAAGGCGCAAGACCTCTTAAATAAAAAATCTTAATGATAATAAGTAAAAGGAGGATAAGTTATGGATTTAAACCTTATTCAGATCATACTAGTCTTGGTCGTCGCATTTTTAGCCGGAGTTGAAGGAATCCTGGACCAATTCCACTTCCATCAACCCATTATCGCCTGTACATTAATCGGATTAGTGACAGGACAATTAATTCCGTGTCTCATTTTAGGTGGTACCCTGCAATTGATTGCATTAGGTTGGGCCAATATCGGAGCAGCGGTTGCACCGGATGCTGCGCTCGCTTCAGTTGCTTCTGCAATTATCTTAGTTTTAAGTGGTCAAGGTGAAGCGGGAGTTGCATCTTCCATCGCTATTGCTGTTCCACTTGCAGTTGCTGGATTATTATTAACAATTCTTGTCCGTACAATCGCAACAGGTATCGTTCACATTATGGACAGAGCAGCTGTTGAAGGGAACATTAGAAAAATTGAAATTTGGCAATGGATTGCGATCACTTTACAAGGACTTCGTATTGCCATCCCGGCTGCATTAATCTTGATTGTTGGTGCAGGCCCGGTTCGTGCCCTTCTTGAAGCCATGCCAGCCTGGTTAACAGACGGTTTAGCTATTGGTGGTGGAATGGTTGTTGCAGTTGGTTATGCCATGGTTATTAACATGATGGCTACAAGAGAAGTATGGCCATTCTTTGCGATCGGTTTCGTATTAGCAACGGTTTCCGAGATTACCCTTGTCGGTCTTGGTATCATCGGTGTATCCCTTGCCCTTGTTTACCTTGCCCTTTCCAAACAAGGCGGTTCTGGAAGTGGCGGTAGTGGCAACATCGGTGACCCAATTGGCGACTTAATTGATAACTACTAAGAAGGAGGCAAACAGAAAAATGGCAGAAGAAATCAGATTGTCGAAAAAAGATCGGATTGCTATTTGGTGGCGCTCAACTTTCCTTCAAGGTTCCTGGAACTATGAACGGATGCAAAATGGTGGTTGGGTATATGCCATGATTCCGGCAATTAAAAAATTATATAAAACAAAGGAAGAACAAAAAGCGGCACTTCAACGCCACTTAGAATTCTTTAATACCCATCCCTATGTAGCCTCACCAATTCTTGGTGTTACATTAGCCCTTGAAGAGGAGCGGGCCAATGGTGCAGAAGTGGATGACGCAGCCATTCAAGGGGTTAAAGTAGGTATGATGGGACCTTTAGCAGGTGTGGGTGACCCGGTATTCTGGTTCACTGCTAAACCGATCATCGGTGCGTTGGCAGCCTCCCTTGCTATGGCAGGTAATATTCTCGGTCCAATTATTTACTTTGTCGTATGGAACCTTCTTCGTATGGCAACGATGTGGTATACACAAGAATTTGGTTATAAAGCTGGATCCAAAATTACGGAAGACTTATCTGGTGGACTCCTTCAAGATATTACAAAGGGTGCATCCATTCTCGGTATGTTCATACTCGGTGCCTTAGTTAACCGCTGGGTAAATATCACATTCACTCCAATTGTATCATCTGTTCAATTGAGTGAAGGAGCTTATATCGACTGGAAAAACTTACCTGCAGGAACGGAAGGAATAAAAACTGCATTCGAACAGTTTGCAGCGGGCCGGGCGTTAAGTGAGGTTCAAGTAACTACATTGCAGGACAACCTGGATATGTTAATTCCTGGATTAGCACCATTGCTATTAACTCTATTCTGCATGTGGTTGCTTAAGAAGAATGTATCTCCTATTGTGATCATTCTTGGCTTATTCGTCGTTGGTGTTGTATTCCATCTTTTAGGAATTATGTAATGAAAGTTTATTCGTGATTGTTATCACGTATACAAACGTTAAGCTGTATTGAATGGACACATTGCAGGAAATTATTTCTAGTTTTTCATATTAAAATAACAAAGGAATCCGTAAATCGTAACGGGAGAGGCAGTATTAAAAACTTGAAAACCTTAAGATACAAGCCAAGTCCCTTACGCTGCTGGAGAAATAATCGGGCCACCTGACAGGGTGGCCTTTCCAATTATAGGTTGTAGAAATTTCATTTATGCAAAAACTTTATATTTACGAAAATAAAATACGGGGAGGTAACTATGTTAACAATAGGGTATATTGGCAATGGTAAAAGTACAAATCGGTATCATCTGCCCTTTGTGTTACAAAGGGACAACCTCAAAGTCAAAACGATTTATCAAAGAAATCCGAAAAATGAAAGCTGGGACCGTATCCCGGGTGTACACTATACATCGGATTTAGCTGAACTATTAAATGATGAAGAGATTCAGCTGATCGTTGTCTGTACAAGAGTAGATAGTCATTACGATTACGCTAAATTAGTGTTAGAACATAATAAGCACTGTTTGGTGGAAAAACCTTTTATGGAAACGAAAGAACAGGCAGAAGAAATATTTGCTTTAGCAAAAGAAAAGGGATTAATTGTTCAATCGTATCAAAATCGTCGTTTTGATAGTGACTTTTTAACGGTACAAAAAGTTATCGCGGAAGGTAAGTTGGGCGAATTGTTGGAAGTCGAAATGCATTATGACTACTTCCGTCCGGAAGTACCGGAGTCTACAGAATCATTTGATGCTGGCGAGTCCTTCTTATATCAACATGGCTGCCATACAGTCGATCAGGTAGTCAGCTATTTCGGAAAACCCGATCATATCCACTATGATGTGCGACAATTGTTAGGGGAAGGTAGAATGAATGATTACTTTGATCTAGATTTTTATTATGGAAAATTAAAAGTATCAGTAAAATCCAGTTATTTTCGACTTAAAGAAAGACCGAGCTTTGTCGTTCACGGTAAAAAGGGTTGTTTTGTGAAACAGACGAAGGATCGCCAGGAAGAGCATTTGAAATTATTTTATATGCCGCATAATAAAGACTTCGGTGTAGATACACTGGAGCATTATGGCGTATTGACTTATATCGATGACGAAGGGACCATCCGCGAAGAAAAAGTGAAATCTGTTAATGGAGATTACGGTCGAGTGTATGATGATTTATATGAAGCGATTATCAACGGTAAAGAAAAAACAATTACCGATGAACAAACATTGTTGGTGATGGAGATATTAGAAGAGGGGATTAAACGGTTAAAATAA
>CALGAD010000068.1 GCA_937951955.1 uncultured Bacillaceae bacterium | reverse complement strand
GCCAAATTGGATTGATCCGCTTTTTTCTCCATAATACCCCCCCTATTCAGAAAAATATTTTATATATACGGACAATAATAATGCTTTTTCTCTATCTCAAAAAATTTATGTTGATAGAATAGTTATCGCAATTGCAGCTGCATCCCGACCAAGCCAGCCCCCACCATTTTCTGCCAGTGCTACCTTGGCTCCTTCTACTTGTCTGGGACCTGCTTGCATGCGCAATTGTTTTGTCAACTCGAAGATCTGTCCAAGTCCAGTAGCACCGATCGGATGACCTTTACGAATTAACCCGCCAGAAACGTTTACAGGAATTTTCCCGTCAAGTTCTGTAGTCCGATCTTCTACTAATTTTGGTCCTTCACCCGGTCTACACAGACCAAGTGCTTCATAACAGATGATTTCCGCTGGAGCTGTCGCATCGTGAAGTTCAATCACGTCTAGATCTTCTGGTCCAACACCGGCATCTTGATATGATTTTTCAGCTGTCAATTTCGTAAGATCCTGTGTGTTTTCGATATTGGCACCACTTGATAAAACGGCACTGCGGATGATAACCGGTTTTTTGATTCCTAGTTGTTTTGCCTTCTTCTCAGAAACAATGACGGCTGCTGCCGCTCCATCACCTAAAGGCGAACACATGGGTAAAGTGAGTGGTTCAACAATAGTACGAGCCTGTAAAACTTCTTCTTCAGTCAAAACATCATGAAACTGAGCGTATTCATTCAGGCTGCCATTACGCGAGTTTTTAGCAACAATTTGTGCAAAATGTTTTTTCGTTGCTCCAGTTTTTTTCATATAATCTTTTGTTACTTTTGCATAAATGTCCATGAATACCGAATGTCGTTGATTTGGATGAAATTTGTTGTTAACGAAGTCATACAGTCTCTCCAGTTGAGTGATATCTGTGCAACCGAGAAATACTTTTCCGATTTGTTCACGGTCGGGGTGGTACAGTTTTTCGACACCGAATGCTAAAACCGTATCATAAGCTCCTAACTCCACCATACGGGCAGCTTGATGTAATGCTGTTGATGATGTGGCACAAGCGTTTTCCACATTGATGACAGGAACGTGGTTTTTATTGATATCTTGAAGAACTACCTGTCCATTAATACAAACCTGACCTGTCATAAGTGGAGCTGCTGCCGTACCTGCCCAAACCGCTTCAATTGACGAAAAATCAACTCCGGCATCTTCCAATGCCTGACTTATGGCTATTAACGCTAGTTCTTTCAAATTTTTATCTGCATGGTTGCCAAATCGAGTCATGCCAACCCCAGCAATGATCGCTCTGGGCTTCAAGATTACACCTCCAGAGAATGTAAATCTGACAATAAATGACCTCCCATAATTGCTAGAGCTTCGTTACAACCATCTTCAATTAAAGAGAGACGAGCATCTCTAAAGATTTTTTCTACTGGATATTCAAGAGCTATACCGTTGCCACCAAATATTTGAATTGCTGCACTAGATACTTCAAAAGCATTTTCTGTGGCTGTTATTTTGGCAAACATCGCAGCATGTAAAGCAGGCATTGGAGCAAGCATGTTATATCGAGCTACACGGCGTGTAATTGCACGAGATAACTCCACTTTTCGTGCCATGTGGAAAATTCTCCTTTTTATATCCTGGTGACGAATAATAGGAACACCGCCTTGTTTTCTCTCATGAGCATAATCATAAGCATATTCATATGCTGCTCTAGCACAGCCTGTAAATACCGCTCCCATTAATGTATTCGCCTCACCATGAATTGCATAAAGTCCCTTTTGATAGTCTTTGGGCTCAACTAATAAATGATCAATATCGATCGTAACATTGTCGAAAAAGATTTCTCCTTGTGGCAGAGCACGCTGACCTAATTTCTTAAGCGGAGCACCTCTAGAAACCCCTGGTACATCTAATGGTACGATAACGACAGCACCATGGCGATGATCAATTTTACCGTCCTTTGTTTTTACGGGACAGTAAAGAATTGCCAGATCGGCAATTGGTCCATTTGATACCCAAGCAGATTTTTGCCCATTAATAATGATTTTCCCGTCAGTTATTTCCACAAAACATCCTGGAGTTCCATAATCTCCGGTTTCATGAAAAATTCTCCCCTCTGGATCTAGACTATCCGTTCCGTGATCTGGTTCTGTGATTGCCCAACATCCAATCAAGGATTCATCATATGTCTTAGCGACAAAATCATTACCAAATTTCATCGCCATGTAGTGAGGCAAAATATCTACACCAACGGAAATTGCCAAACCAGCATCACCGTATCCTAGTTCTTCGAAAATCACCGTCATAATATCCGGAATTTCATCTGCAGGAAAGCCCTGTAATGTACTGACAGCTAAACCGAATTGGGTAAATTCTTTACGGAAATCCCAAAAAGGAGAATCTTCAGCGATTACTTCTTTAGCCTGCATCTTATCAAGAGTTTGTCCAATCGGGCGCATTCTGTTTTTTGCAAAATTTGAAAGTTGTTTTTGTAGAGCAGTTGCAGTTTCAGAAAGACCGATCTCCGCTCCTAATGAACCAAGTTTCACATTTGGTTGTTGTGGCCATTCCTGGAATGGTAAAATGGAAACTTGTTTTATACTCATAACGTTGCACCTCACAAAATATTTTTAAGAAATAAGCAACATCATAAATTCTGATATATTATATTTTTAATTTATTCTAAATATTCGTTAATTTTTATTGAAAAATAAAAGTACAGAGTAATGTAAAGAAAACATACATAACTTTGCACTCGTTTTTAAAATAAAAAAG
>CALGAD010000067.1 GCA_937951955.1 uncultured Bacillaceae bacterium | reverse complement strand
TTCCTTCCATCTCGATATTCGAGAGAAGGCAAAGGGAGAGGAGAAACCGGAGGAAGAACTTATGGGGAAACGTAAGTCTTCTCCGCGGTTGGCAACAACATCATCGGATTGATGTTGTCATTTTCAGTATGACCAAACCCGGAAAGTTTATACATGGATTGTAAATTTTATCAGGAAAATTTGGCAAAAATGAAACTAGTACATTTTAGAAAATTATGTTAGCATTGGTAACGAAATGATCGATTTTCCGCATTTATTATTTCGACAGTAAACAGGTGATCAGTTTGCGAGTGATTTCAGGTATCCAAAAGGGTCGTATACTAAAATCGGTTCCCGGAAAAGGGACGAGACCGACGACGGATAAAGTCAAAGAGTCCGTCTTCAATATGATCGGTCCCTATTTTGCTGGTGGCCGGGGCCTTGATTTATTTGCTGGAAGCGGTTCGCTCGGAATTGAGGGAATAAGCAGAGGACTGGATTCAGTGATCTTCGTCGATGCAGACCGGCGGGCCATAGAAACGATTCGGGAAAACCTCGCCCGCTGTCAATTTGAAGAACAGGCAGAGGTTTATCGAGCTGATTGGAAAAAGGCATTGCATATTATCAGCAAGCGAAACTTGCAATTTAAAATTATCTGGCTTGATCCACCGTACCATAAACACATATACATAGACGTTTTAAAAAAAGTATGTAAGAACGAACTGATTGAACCGAACGGTCTCATCGTTTGTGAGCATGAGCGTTCTTTGAAACTCCCCGATCAGGTTGAAGCGTTACAGCGGATCAAGTTTGTTGAATACGGTACAATTTCTGTATCGATTTACCAGGAAGGTGAATGAAAGGAGGACCAGGAATGGAACGGATTGCCGTCTGTCCAGGAAGTTTTGATCCGATTACAAATGGTCATTTAGATATTATCGCCAGAGGAAGTCGCATATTTGATAAAGTATATGTCTGCATTTTAAACAATTCGAAAAAGAAAAGTTTATTTACCGTGGAAGAACGAATGGAACTGATTAAAGAATCGACAAAAGAGTATGGCAATGTGATTGTGGATTCCTTTAACGGCTTGCTCGTCGATTATGCGAAAAGTATTAAAGCCGATGTGATTTTGCGAGGGTTACGGGCTGTTTCCGATTTCGAATACGAAATGGTGATTACTTCGATGAATAGAAAATTAAACGACGAGATTGAAACGTTTTTTATGTTAACGAGAAATGAATACTCCTTTTTAAGTTCCAGTATTGTTAAAGAAGTAGCCCAATATAATGGAAACATTAGCAATCTTGTACCTGAAGTGGTAGAAAAAGCGCTGAAACAAAAATTTGGCTATCTTGACTAAAATCTCGACTTTCATAATGAAAAAAGGCTTAAAAAAATCGGCAGAAAGTGATGGCTTGAAATTTTTTAAGCCTTTTTTTATGAGGAAAATTTCGATGGGTGAAAATGGCGCTTGGCATAAATCACGGTGTATACAATTATTGTTCCAATGGTAAGGACGGGACCGAAATTCGTAGTGAATTCCAACCAATCATCCAATGTCTGTCCATTGATACTTTGGAATGTGGGAGCCACTTCTTTTCCATGACTTAACCGTTCGATGTAAAGCGGCTGCCAGAGTACAAGCGTGATGAGGGAAGCGAAACATCCCTGGAAGATACGACCAATAAAAAAGGGAAAAAAGCGCAAATCAGACTGGGCAAGGATACTCGCTACTTGAGCCTGGATGCTAAAGCCGCCAAAGGCGAGCATGAAACTTACAACTAAAGCCTGCTGCAACAAAGGGATTTCCACAAGCTCACTGACCAGTTGACTACCGATCGTCATTTCAAATAAACCGGATATAAATGGGATACTTAACGGTTCTGGAAGAAAGAACAAGGAAAAAACAAATTGTATCATCGTGCCGAGAAAATCGGTAATGTGCATGACGGATAATAAACGATTAAGTACGGAAAACAATATGATAAACCCGCCAACCATTAAAAGCGTCTGGACAGAACCGCTCACCGCATCGCCGAGGAGTTTTCCGAACGGCTTTTTGTTTTTTATTCGCGTCCTGTGCATTTCGCGAAAGGCTTTCTTGATTGAAAAAGAAGGGGAAACGTCTTCTTGCCCGGTATTCGCTTTTTCATTCATACCGTAAAATCGCATGATGAGTCCGACGAAAATATTGGCGGAATAATGAGCGCTGGCTAAAATAATACCGAGCGCGGGGTTATGGAAAAAGCCGACACTGACAGCCCCGAATATAAAGAGTGGATTGGCACAACTCGTGAAGGCAACCAATCGTTCCCCTTCCAGTTGCGTAACTTGACCGTCTTGACGCAGGCGGACGGAAAGTTTAGCACCGACCGGATTACCGGAAGCCATTCCCATCGCCCAGATAAAACCACCGATACCGGGAACACGAAATAAAGGACGCATAAACGGTTCGAGTAAAACACCGATGAAACGGACAACACCAAAATTGATTAATAACTCAGCCACGATAAAAAAAGGGAGGAGGGCTGGAAAAACCGATTTCCACCAAATATCCAGACCGCGAATGGACGCTTCTAACGCTTCTTTTGGGTAGGCGATAATAGCGATGGCAATAAATAGAGAAATCATCGCAAGGTTGATTGTCGCAATTTGTGAACGAATCAATGGTTAACCTCCTCTTTTGGCAACGTCTCAATCCGAATTTTTTACAAAAACTTCGCGAGAACGAGTTTGTCCTATTTTTTAATTTATGAAGCGGTCAATGAAAAAAGACATGATTTTCCGTCTGGCAAACATAACGGGATTTTCTTCCCCATACATATAGGTGAACTGCCTTGGAGGAGGGGGAAACTTGGAGCGTCCGAAAATTGGCCTGGCATTAGGATCGGGCGGAGCGCGGGGGCTGAGTCATATCGGTGTGTTGAAAGTGCTGGAGGAGGAAAAAATCCCGATTCATATGATTGCAGGCAGCAGTATCGGAGCCTTAATCGGGGCCATTTACAGTGCGGGACAAAATATCCGGGCGATGGAAAAAGTAGCCCTCCGTTTGAAAAGAAAATTCTTGCTTGATTTCACCTTGCCGAAAATGGGATTTATCGAGGGAAATCGAATAAGAGACTTTGTCCGCATGTTTACGTATAATAAAAATATTGAAGACCTGGACATTCCAACGGCGATTGTTGCGACGGATATCCGGACAGGTGAAAAAGTAATCTTTCAAAAAGGAAATGTCGCCGATGCCGTCCGGGCCAGTGTCGCCATTCCCGGTGTGATTGTTCCCGTTAAATGGAATGGCAAATTGCTGGTGGATGGTGGCGTCAGTGACCGTGTACCCGTTTCGGTCGTGAAAGAAATGGGTGCGGACATTGTGATCGCCGTCGATGTAGCGGGTTTTGATACGAACGCGCAAATCACCCATATCGTGGATGTGATCATACAAAGTATGGATATCATGCAGATGGAAATCGTTAAAAGACGCGAGGATCTATCGGATATCATGATCCGACCTGATGTTGTAAAATTTGGGTCCTATTCATTCGATCGGGCAGAAGAACTTATTAAAGCCGGAGAGGATGCTTGCAGAAATCAAGTGGCGCAGATTAGAAGTTTGCTGGAACACTGGAAGGAGACATAGTTGTGACCAGAAAAAGAAATATTGTATCCATCGGGATCGTGGCCGTAATTCTCTTCATCATTTCTGTTATTCCACTTCCTTATTATGTTTCCAGGCCGGGCATTACCCTTGAGCTCGGTGACGTGATTGAAGTGGAAGGTTCTCAAGAAGGAGAAGGCGAATTCATGTTAACAACCATTCGCATGGGAAAAGCGAATTTATTTACTTATCTCATGACAAAAATCAACCCCTACTACCTTCTCGAGCCGATTGAACAAGTTCGTCCTTATAATGAAACTGATGAGGAATACACGGTGCGACAGCTATACATGATGGAAACATCCCAGGAAAATGCTTTACAAGTAGCTTTCACTAAAACAGGCAATGATTATGAAGTAGAATATCGCGGCATTTATGTCCTCACGGTGCTCGAAGATGGACCGGCTGAGGGAATATTACGTCCAGGCGACAGGATCACGACTATTGATGGGAATCGCTTTACCAGCATGGAACAGTTTACCCGGTATGTCCAATCGAAAGAAGAAGGGGATCGAATCGAAATCACACTGATCCGTGAAGAGAAAGAGTTGAAGGAAACGATCACGTTAGAAATTATTGAGGAAATCGGTGCTCCGGGGATCGGTATTACCCTAGTGGAAGATAAAGAGGTAAGAACAAACCCGAAGGTGGAAATTGATACCGAGCAAATCGGCGGTCCTTCCGCGGGATTAATGTTCACATTGGAAATTTACAATCAACTAGTAGAAGAAGATATTACAAAGGGATACCGTATCGCCGGAACGGGAACGATATCCCCCGATGGTAAGGTGGGCCCAATTGGCGGTATCGGTCAAAAAATTGTGGCTGCCGATAAGGCTGGTGCTGACATCTTTTTTGCGCCGAACGAAAACGGCAAACCCGATTCTGATTATGAACTCGCTGTAAAAACAGCCCGGGACATCAATAGTGATATGATCATTGTTCCTGTCGATACGTTTGATGATGCCCTGGAATTTTTAGAATCTGTAAAAGAAAAAGAAGGATAATGATTAGATTAAAATCGGTGGTTGTTGAACTTCCTGGTCCATGAGTTTTTGACCTTTTTCAAGTCCATAGGCGAAAGAATAAATGTATGAAGCTTTGATATCTAGCTTGAGCATATCGAGATTGCTTTTGGAAATCCGCGAGATGACTGGCAGGGCAATCTCTTTTTTCTTGTATTTTAAATATTTCCGACCCGTATCACTGATTCCTAAAAGACGGATGTATTCAGCTTTTTCACTCTTTCGTTTCATCTCTTCTTTTTTCGTATTCGTTAAAACGTGGACGGCAGCCCGTTGTAGCCGTGTCCATGTATACCGTTTTGTTTTTAATTGCTCAAGAAACGATTGGAATGAGGTGGCTCCTTTGGCAATGGTTTTCATTCGATATTCCAAACCTTCTTCTATCTCATAAATATCCTGCAATTCTTCTGCGGATTTTCCGAGGAGCTGGTATTTTAAAAAGGGCCACAGCGATTCCCAATGGGCAAAAGTACCGAATTCAGCGTGAAAACTGGTAAGTTCCCGGTAAGTTACATCGGGTATGTAATTGCGAAGTGCAGCAAGATCTGTTTTTTGTTCGATGAGCTTTTTTCGGATCGCGGTTGCGCTGGCAAATTCGTGATCGGCCACGCTCACATCGTGATAACCTGAGCCGATCCTTTTAATCGTCAGTGGTTCCAGGGAACTATGTAACTTGCGAATCGCTTTTAAATAATTCAGTCCGAGCATGTTGTTCGGTTTTGTTATATCAAGCGGGGCATGTTTTGTGGATACGTGTTGAAAAGCCTGTTCATACGCTTTCGGATAGCTCATGCCTTCTTTTAAAAAAGTGTGTATTGTTGCATCGATTTCCTTTTCATACTTATTAAGTAACGCCAGTGTATCTTGAAATTTGGCAATATCCCCATTTTCGCTGCCGAAAACTAAATATGTACAATCCAGGGCCGATAATATTTCTACGGCACCTCTAGCGAAAATCTCTGCATGCTGCGTGCTAAAGGCATACGGTAATTCAACGACGATATCACAGCCGGCAGCAAGCGCCATTTTGGCCCGGGAAAACTTGGAGACGAGCGCCGGCTCACCGCGCTGCAGAAAATGACCGCTCATCACCGCGATGAGACAGTCGGCAGCTGTTTTTTCTTTGGTCTTCGTCAAATGATAGAGATGTCCATTATGGAAAGGGTTGTATTCGACAATAACACCTGAGGCGATCATAACTGCCCTCCTCATACAAATTTCTTAAAAAATATGATCATACGGCAAAATACCCGTGAGAAAGCCGATTGAAATGTATCAAACTGGAGGAAGCGGTTGATGCTATAGGATAATAGCTGTCATCTTCTACCATCATAGCATTGTGCACGGGACGGGTAAATAGAGGGGGGACTCCATTATTCCAAACAAAATTTTAAAAAAGAACTTGTTGATCAAAAGATTGACAAAACATGGTTTGAAAGCTATAATTACCATTGTTGCCTTGGGGTGATAATTATGAAATGGTCAATGGCGCAGTTGCAAAAAACGCCAAATGGCGAACTTATTATTGATGAAACGGTGAATCTTGATTCACTGAAGGAACGGGATTCGCAAATTCGTCACGTATCGCCCATCCATGTCAAAGGAACCGCTGTGATTGACGCGAAAAAAGTGATTTTCCATTTGCATATCACCGGAGAACTAATACTTCCATCTTCGCGAACATTAGCGGACGTTCATTTTCCGATTGATATAAAGACGGAAGAGACATTCCTTTATGAGATAGACGATGACGATCCGGACGAAGATTTGAATCTCATTGAAGGTGAGACGATTGATTTACTTCCCGTTCTCGAAGACCTGATTTTATTGGAAATTCCTATCCAAATTATAAATGAAGATGAACCGATCCCGAGCTCACAGAGAGCTGGTGAGGGATGGTCCTATTTTGAAGATGAAAGTGAACTGAAAAAGGATAAAATTGATCCCCGCCTGGCTAAACTAAAAGAGTTGTTAGACGATCGAGATTAATCCTTTTAAGGAGGTGTTACGATGGCTGTACCTAAGAGAAGAACATCCAAAGCGAAAAAACGTATGCGCCGTACTCATTTTAAATTACAAGTACCTGGCATGGTCGAATGCCCGAACTGTGGTGAAATGAAACTTGCCCACCGCGTATGTAAATCTTGCGGAACTTATAAGGGTAAAGAAGTAGTTGCCGAATAATAACGAACAAGGAGCCTGATAGGCTTCTTTTTTTTGTTTTTTTGAAACCTTAGTCTGAATTCCCTCCTGGCTTCGTCCATATAAATCGGACCAGCTAATAGAATAAAAAGTAGTCTATCGTTTCTATTACTTGCATATACATCTTATTACAAAATTTGATTCCGAGAATAGGAGGGAATGAGATGCCATCTGTCCGACAGGATGCCTGGACGAAGGACGAAGATCTGTTTCTGGCCGAAGTCGTGCTCAGGCATATTCGTGAAGGCAGTACGCAACTGCGGGCGTTTGAAGAAGTCGGTAAAGCTTTAAGCAGGACGGCAGCTGCCTGCGGCTTCCGCTGGAATTCTACTGTCCGGAAGCAATATAAAGCGGCCATTGAATTGGCGAAAAAAGAAAGAAAAAAATTAAAGAAAAAACAAAGCACCTTCCAAACTTCACAAGAAAAACAAGAAAGTTTATCTCCTCCTGGACACAAGTATTCTCCGAGTCAGGGAAACATAACCCTCGATGCCGTTATCTCCTTTTTACAAGATTATCAAAGGAAAGAACAAGAACTATTCCAGTATTTTAAAAACAAGGAAATGTTACAGCAGAAATTAGCTGAAGCAACGGACAAAATTACCGAGCTGGAAAGGGAAAACGAAAAGTTGAAAAATGATTATAAAAGTTTACACGATGATTATTTGAGTGTACTGGCCATCATGGAAAAGGCAAGAAAATTGACGGAACAAACGGAAGGCGGGAAAGATGAGGAGTCCTCAGCTACGGAAGAAAAGAACGAGGAGGAAACGTAATTCTATTAAAACCGGGGCGGAAAACCGCCTCCTTTTTATTGAACATAGTAAATCTGCACCTTTCTATAAAAACTTTGTTACTATATTAATAGAAACGTGAATGCCTGATTCATGTGGATTCATATGCTCATATTTTTGCTTGATGATCAAAAGGTGGGTAGCCGTGTCCTACTTCGTTCAAATGATGATTTCCGTATTTATCTTTTTCCCGATTCTTTTATTTTTCCTCATTCTTTTCATCAGTCACACATGGCGGAGAGATTTGCGAAAATCGATCCGCCTGGCAGCAGATATGTCCACAATCTTTTTCATTTTAGCTATCCATTTTTTACTACTTTCCAATTGGGAGCAAAACTGGTTTTTCCCGCTTGCTATCGTCATGCTCGTTCTTTTTACTATCCTGCTTTTTCTTCACAAAATTGTCCGCGGAACATTAAATTATGCCCGGGTGTTCAAATTTTTTTGGCGAAGTTGTTTCCTTATTTTTTCTTTTGTATATGTTATCCTGTACACAATTACCCTCGTTACAGCCACGATCACCTATATAAAAAATTAAGGAGATGGAACACCGAATCCATAGATGTTGTCAACCGCTCGAAATCGAGCGGTTTTTTTCTGCCTTGAGCGCATTTGCTTGCGGAAAGAGAGCCGGTCATTCGAGATTTTATTTTTTAGATAAAACAAATGTTTATAAACAAGGAAGTAATTTATTGATTTTGTAATGACAATAGGCTTAATTTTTACTTTTCTATGAAAATTTTATTAAATCGACCTCCACTTATAAAAAAGGTATGGAGAAAAGTGGTGGAATGTGGTAAATTAGTGGTAAGAAGTGGAGGGATTTTGATGTTCATGGGAGAGTACCGGCATAATGTGGATACGAAAGGCCGCTTGATCATTCCGGCAAAATTCCGGGATGGTTTAGGGGAAGTGTTTGTCTTAACCCGCGGTCTCGATCAATGTTTGTTCGGTTATCCCATGGACGAATGGAAAATGATTGAGGAAAAAATCAAATCTCTCCCGGTAACGAAAAAAGATGCTCGTGCATTTGCAAGATTTTTTTTCTCCGGTGCAACGGAGTGTGAAATCGATAAACAAGGCCGTATCAACATCCCGCAATCCCTTCTGCAATATAGCAAGATCGAAAAGGAAACGGTTATCGTCGGTGTTTCCAATCGAATTGAAATCTGGAGCAAGACAATTTGGGAAGAATATTTTGCCCAATCGGAGGAATCTTTCAACGAAATCGCGGAAAATTTGGTTGACTTCGATTTTTAAGGAAAAACTATCTAGAAAACATATGTATTTGTGGATTGGAAAGGAAGTTAAAACATGTTTAAGCATCAATCTGTCCTCTTAAATGAGGCGGTAGAAGGTCTTGAAATCAATCCAGAAGGGATTTACGTCGACTGTACATTCGGCGGCGGGGGCCACAGCAGGGAAATCTTAAAACGTTTGTCGAAAAAAGGAAAACTGTTTGCCTTTGATCAGGATTTAGTAGCGATTGAACATGGTAAAAAAGTTTTTTCAGAATATGGAGACCAACTGGAAATCATCCATTCCAATTTTGTTTACATAAAGGAAGAGCTTGAAAAACGTGGCGTTTTTCAAGTTGACGGCATTTTGTATGATCTCGGTGTTTCTTCCCCCCAGCTGGATGAAGCTGAGCGGGGGTTTAGTTATCATCACGATGCGCCTTTAGATATGCGCATGAATCAACATTCACCTTTAACAGCGAAAACAATCGTGAACGAATGGCCTTATGAGAAATTGGTAAAAATTTTTTTCCGTTATGGAGAAGAGAAGTTTTCAAAACAAATCGCCCGTCGCATTGAAGAGGAACGAAAAAGGAAAACGATTGAAACGACGGGACAGCTAGTGGATTTAATAAAAGATGCCATACCGGCTGCAGCCCGGAGAAAGGGTGGGCATCCAGCTAAACGGATATTTCAGGCGATTCGTATCGCGGTGAATGATGAATTAAATGCTTTAGAAATTTCGCTAGAAAAAAGCATTGATTTACTAAAAGCTGGCGGACGCATTGCCGTGATCACATTCCACTCGCTGGAAGACCGCATTACGAAAACGGTTTTTAAACAATACAGTGAATTGCCGCCACTTCCGCCGGGGTTACCCGTTATTCCGGAAGAATATGAACCGGTATTGAAGACGATTACGCGAAAACCGATCGTGCCAACGGATGAAGAAATCGAACAAAACCACCGGGCTCGTTCTGCCAAGTTACGCATTGCAGAAAAAGTAAAGGATACGCAAAGGGGGGACAATCGTGCATAGCAACTTAGCGAAAAGTCTTGAGCAATACGATGCAAAACCGGTACAAAAAAGGGTGCGTAAAACTCGAAAACGAGGTTTACCGATTACGAAAGGGGAGAAATTTTTCGTCCTCTTATTTTGCCTGTCCATCGTATTCTTCTCCATTAAAATAATCAGCAATCAGTCCACCATTTATGAAGTGAACGCCAGTATCCAGAATATGGAACAAGAACTTGCCGAACAGGAGCGCTTAATGGAAGATTTGCAGGCGCAAGTGAATGAATTAAGCCGTTATGACCGGTTAATGAGCGAAGCGGAAAAACAGGCTCTTTCCATGGATCCAGAAAATGTAAAGGTTGTTCAGAAAAATGAATAAGAAACGTCCGAACATGAATAAAGGGGCAGCGGTATTGTTTGTTCTATTTACCCTGCTCTTTATTACTTTAGCCTCCCGTTTCCTCACGATTCAGATTACCGGGGAAGCAGCAGGGAAAGCTCTTGCTAGCTATGCGGATGCAAAATATTCCAAAGAGAGGACGCTGGAAGCCTCCCGGGGGTCGATTTTAGACCGGAACGGGGAATTGCTAGCTTTTAACACCGTCAGCTACAGACTCGTAGCGGTCATCAGTCCCGATGCGACCCCCGAAAATTCTTCGCGTCCGTATCACGTGGTGGATCCGGAAAAAACAGCTTCCATTTTAGCAGACTATATTTCTATGGATGAAAAGGATATTTATGAACGCTTAACAAGAGAAGGACCGTGGCAAGTAGAATTTGGTGAGGCTGGCAGGAATTTAACGTATGAAGTGAAGACGGAAATTGAGAAATTGCAGCTGCCGGGCATTCAATTTATCCGCGAGCCGAAACGGTCGTATCCAAACGGGGTTTTTGCCTCCCATCTGATCGGTTATGCCCGCTACCGGGATGGGGAAGAAGGAGAAGAACCGGAACTAGTCGGTGAACTTGGCCTCGAGAAAGCTCTGGATTCTTATTTGCGGGAAGTAGACGGGAAAATTACGTATCAAAGCGACCTTTGGGGCTACATTCTACCGAATAAAGAAACGAATGTTAAGGCTCCGAAGGATGGAGCAGACGTCTATTTAACTCTGGATAAGAAAATACAAACGTTCCTGGAAGATGCCATGACGAAAGTGGAAGAGGAATACAGTCCACGCAAGATGATGGGAGTCGTGGCGGATGCGAAAACCGGAGAAATTTTAGCCATGTCTCAGCGGCCGACTTTCGACCCGAATAATAGGGAAGGAATCGATGATAACTGGCAAAATATTGTCGTGGAAACAGCGTTTGAACCGGGCTCAACAATGAAAGTGTTCACTGTGGCGGCGGCGGTGGAAGAAAAGGCTTTTGGGTTGCACGATACATATCAATCGGGTACCTATAAAGTGCCGAATGGCGGGGGAACAATCCGTGACCATAACTATGTCGGCTGGGGACCCATTACGTTCTTAGAAGGCATTCAGCGTTCCTCGAACGTGGCGATGGCCAATTTATTAGAACGGATGGGACCTGAAACTTATCGTAACTACCTAGATAAATTTAAATTCGGACAGCCAACAGGTATCGGCCTGGAAAATGAAGCAAGTGGTATCATCCATTTCCATTATCCGCGGGATAAAGTTTCCACTGCCATCGGACAGGCTACATCAACCACCGCCCTGCAGCTCGTTCAAGCGATGACCGCCATTACGAACGACGGAAAAATGATGCGACCGCAAATTATTGATAAAATTGTCGCTGATAATGGTAAGGTCATCGAGGATGTTGAACATGAAGAAGTCGGTAACCCGATTTCGGCAGAAAGTGCGAAAGAGGTAAGAGAAATATTGCGGACGGTTGTCACCTCCGATGTCGGAACGGGAAGAAAATATAATATCGAAGGCTATGAAGTAGCAGGGAAGACCGGAACTGCGGAAATTTTTGAGCCGGGTGTTGGAAAACTGTCCGGACGGAACAATTATATTTTCTCTTTCCTCGGCTTTGCACCGTACGATGATCCGAAGCTCATCGTGTACGTCATGGTGCAGCAGCCGGATCTGCCGGAGGATGAAGCCGGATCTGAACCGGTATCGAAAATATTTAATCCAGTCATGAAAAATAGCTTACAATATTTAAACATCGAGCCCGTCGATGGAGCCGGTACAGTGGATATTCATAACCTTCCTGATTTAGCGGGTAAATCCATCAGTGAGGCGGAAACGATGCTCAAGGAAATGGGCTTTACCCCGGTCATTGTCGGCAAGGGGACGAAGATTCAAAAAACGGTACCGGAAAAAGGGGAAAAGTTAATACCAGGTGAAAAAATTATCCTTGTTACGGATAAAGAATTGACCATGCCTGATATTACCGACTGGTCTTTACGCGATGTTTTAAAACTCGTATCGGCAACAAATATCCAGTTTTCCTATCATGGAACCGGTTTTGTACACGAGCAAAATCTCGAACCGGGTACTGTATTATCCGAAGAAAGTTTGTTAGAAGTAGAATTGAAACCTCCGTTAGATAGTTACGTCGAGGAAATAACAGATAGTGAAGAAGAGGAGAACGGAGAAGAACATACGGAATAAACGTTTGCTTACGCAGATTTCATTCTGCGTATTTTTTTGTTTTTGGAGGATAGTACATTCGTTCTAAAAACAACCGTCGCGCATATAATGGTACAAGCCCGAAACGTGAACGAGGAGGTACCTACATGCGGCGAGTTTCGCAAGTGACTGTGCGCAAGCGGCTGCTTTTTGGTCTTTTGGCTGGTTTTGTTATCTTTTTAATCATGAATATTCGCCTCGGCTACGTGCAAATCATGTTAGGGGATGAATTGACCGAGAAGGCGAAGGAATCGTGGAACAGGGAAATCCCCTTTGAACCGAAACGGGGCGAAATCCTTGATCGTAATCGTATCCCGCTGGCAACGAATGTCAGCGCTCCGACGGTATATGTTGTTCCCCGGCAAATTGAAAATCCGCAAGAAACGGCAGAGAAGTTAGCCCGTGTGCTAGATGCACCGGCAGAAGAAATCTATCAAGCGATTACGAAACAGACGAGTATGGAAAGACTCAAAGCCGGAAGGAAAATTTCCAATGAAAAGGCAAAGGAAGTGGAAGCTCTTAATTTGAAAGGCGTTTATATAGCGGAAGATTTTAAAAGGCATTATCCGTTTGGAAATTATTTATCCCATGTTCTCGGGTTTACCGGCATTGACAATCAAGGATTGACCGGACTCGAACTTTCCTACGATAAAGAATTAGCGGGAACGAAGGGTTCGGTAAATTTTTATTCCACGGCAAAGGGTGAACGCATGCACGATATGGCCGATGAATTCAAACCGCCGGTTGATGGAATGGATCTTGTCTTGACGATTGATTCGCGAATTCAATCGATTGTGGAACGGGAACTGGATGAGGCAGAGGCAAAATTCAATCCTGACGGTATGATTGCCATCGCGATGGACCCGAATAACGGCGAGATTCTGGCAATGGCTTCCCGGCCGAATTTTAATCCCGGTCAATTTCAACATGTACCTCCGGAAATTTACAACCGGAATTTACCAATCTGGAGTACGTACGAACCGGGTTCAACTTTTAAAATCATTACATTAGCAGCGAGCCTGGAGGAAGGAAAAGTGAATCTGGAAAGCGACCACTTTTATGACCGGGGCCATGTGGAAGTCGGAGGCGCCCGTCTGCGCTGCTGGAAACGGGGAGGGCATGGCAGCCAGACATTTTTGGAAGTTGTGGAAAACTCCTGCAACCCCGGTTTTGTTGAACTCGGGCAGCGGTTAGGAAAGGATAACCTATTTGAATATATTCATGCATTCGGTTTTGGCGAGAAGACCGGTATTGATTTAGAAGGTGAAGGGACGGGCATCCTCTTTCCTTTAGACCGAGTGGGTCCGGTGGAACTCGCCACAACGTCCTTTGGACAGGGAATATCTGTAACCCCCATCCAACAAGTGGCAGCCGTTTCTGCTGCGATCAATGGCGGTATACTTTATCAGCCGTATATCGCAAAGGAGCTTGTTGATGCGGAAACGGGAGAAGTGGTCATGCGTAAAAACCCCGTTGCTAAACGCCAGGTCATTTCCGCAAAAACGTCGGAACAGGTGCGCTATGCCCTGGAAAGTGTTGTAGCTAAGGGAACCGGGAGAAATGCGTTTGTTGATGGCTACCGGGTCGGTGGAAAGACCGGTACCGCGCAAAAGGCGAAGGACGGTCGTTATTTAGAAAACAACCATATCGTTTCCTTTATCGGTTTCGCCCCGAGCGATGATCCGCAAATCGTCCTTTATGTGGCTGTTGACAATCCGAAAGGGGTCGTGCAATTTGGGGGCCAGGTAGCTGCTCCTATTGTTGGTGACATCATTGAGGAGAGCTTACGAGTGTTGAAAGTTGAGCCACGCAAGGAACAAATTGAAAAAGAATTAACCTGGCTGGATGAACCATTGGTGGAAGTTCCAAACCTCGTCGGGATGGAAAAAGGAAAACTTCGCGAGCAAATGTATCATTTCAAAATTGAAGTGCACGGGGAAGGGGAGACGATTATCCGTCAGGCACCCGAGCCGGGTGCACGCATAAAAGAGGGGGGAACGATTCGCCTCTATCTCGATTAGCGGGACTGTTACAACGGGATGGCGCGAAGGCAAGGGAATAGGGGCGGTGGAAGACTATGAATATGCGGGAACTTACTTACGAAAATATTCCCGCACACCCCCTCACCATCTTTTAATTCCGGTGGTTCATTTTTGTTTACTCGCTTAGGTTAAAAAATCGGTACGCATATACTGAAATCGTCCAATTTTCTCGTTTTCAATCATGCTATTTGGAATATATCAGGAAGCGAATGATTAAGATGGTAAAAGAAGGGACAGAGCGGTATTTCCTGGTTCCTCTTTGATGAAAACGAGAAAACACCATAGCCAAACGATATCGTTTCATGTAAAATAGTGATGGTCAGGACTCGTTTTAAAGGAGATGTTGGAATGAAACTCCATGAATTGCTGCAATATTTACCTTTTGCCCGTATGGAAGGCGGTAAGGAAAATCCAGATATTTTAAACATTGAACAAGATAGTCGCAAAGTAACCCCGGGAACTTTATTTATTTGTATCGAAGGCGAAAACTTTGATGGACATTCCTTTGCGAAAGATGCAGAGAAAAATGGGGCAAGTGCGATTGTCGCTCAAAAACCGATCGATGTCAGTGTCCCAACCATCTATGTTCATGATACGGTACGGGCTATGGCCATTATTTCCAGTCACTTTTACGGGAACCCTTCCGAACAACTCTTTGTTATTGGGGTAACCGGAACAAACGGTAAAACATCTGTCACGCATATGATCGACCATCTGTTTAAAGATACTGGTAAAAAAACCGGCTTGATCGGTACTTTGTATACGAAAATTGGAAATGAAACGTTTGAGACGAAAAATACGACCCCCGATAGCTTAACCTTACAAAAAACATACCGGAAAATGAAAGATGAAGCGGTCGAAGTTTTGAGCATGGAAGTTTCCTCCCATGCCCTTGCAACCGGTCGTGTATGGGGGACAAACTTTGATATTGCGGTCTTTACGAATTTGAGTCAAGATCATCTTGATTTCCATAGAACGATGGATGAATATAAACATGTGAAAGGATTACTATTTTCCCAGTTAGGCAATCAATATGGCACAGGACGGCAGAAATTTGCTGTTTTAAACGGGGATGATCCGGCAAGTGAAGACTACAAAAAAATGACTTCCGCCCATGTGATTGAATACGGGCTGAATCCGTCCGCAAGTGTCGTTGCGAAAAATATTGAATATGGCGGAAAAGGAACGACTTTTGACCTTGTCACTCCCGCTGGCGAGCGGAAAGTTCACACTCCCTTGCTCGGGTTATTTAATGTTTACAATTTATTAGCCGCTGTATCGGTTGGCATCATTTATGGACTTGAACTGAATGAGATCGTGAGCAGTCTGGAATCATTTACCGGCGTGCCGGGACGGTTCGAATTGGTCGATGAAGGGCAGCCGTTTTCTGTGATCGTTGACTATGCACATACACCAGACGGACTGGAAAATGTTTTGCAAACCGCACAGTCACTTTCGAAAGGCAAAATTTTTGCCATCGTCGGCTGCGGCGGGGATCGGGATCGCAAGAAACGACCTTTAATGGCACAAATTGCCTGCCAGTATGCGGATTACCCGATTTTTACTTCCGATAACCCGCGCAGTGAAGATCCCCGGGCCATTATTAAAGATATGGAAGCGGGAGTAAAAAATGCCGAATACAAAGTTATCGTCGATAGAAAAGAAGCGATTGAATATGCTGTTTCAAAAGCTGGAGAAGGAGATATGATTTTAATCGCCGGAAAAGGTCATGAAACGTATCAAATCATCGGCGATCAAGTATTTGATTTTGATGATCGCGAGATTGCGAGAGAGGCAATCAAAAAGCGGTACAACACCTGAGAAGGACAGAAGTTTGACTCATTTTTGTGAAAGAAACATAGTCGTACAACAGTTGATGTTTGAGTGTGGAAAAGGAGGGAGTAATCATGCAAGAACAAGTAATTCTATACACTATTATCATTTCTTTTTTAATTACTGTCCTCCTCTCTCCGGTGTTTATTCCATTGCTGCATAAATTAAAATTCGGACAGAGTATTCGTGAAGAAGGTCCGAAATGGCACCAAAAAAAATCAGGAACTCCGACGATGGGTGGACTCGTATTTTTAACATCGATCATTCTTACCACCCTGTTTATCGCTTATCGGTACGATCGTTTAACCGTGGAGATTTATTTATTACTGTTCACGTTAATCGCCTACGGTCTTCTCGGTTTTTTAGATGACTTTATCAAAATCGTCAAAAAGCGAAATCTCGGCTTGACGTCCCGGCAGAAAATGCTCGGTCAAATTTTGATTGCCGTTATTTTTTATGGCATTTACCGGGTTAGCGGGCTTACGACAACGATTACCATACCATTCACCGATGTTAGTTTAGATCTCGGCTGGATTTATCTGTTCTTTGTTATTTTTTGGCTCGTCGGTTTTTCCAATGCCGTAAATTTAACCGATGGTCTGGACGGGTTGCTTTCCGGCACAGCAGCCATTAGTTTTGGCGCGTTTGCGATTATCGCCTGGAGTCAGGGACAGCATGATGTGTCCTTTTTTGCGGTGGCTGTTGTGGGAGCGGTCCTCGGTTTTCTCGTTTTTAATGCCCATCCGGCCAAAGTTTTCATGGGAGATACAGGATCCCTGGCATTAGGGGGAGCGATTGCTGCCATCTCGATCTTAACCCATCAGGAACTTTTACTCGTTCTTATCGGGGGTATTTTTGTGATTGAGACCCTGTCCGTGATTTTACAGGTAATTTCCTTCAAAACAACAGGGAAACGGATTTTTAAGATGAGTCCGTTGCATCACCATTATGAAATGCTCGGCTGGAGTGAATGGAAAATCGTCGTTACTTTCTGGACGGCGGCTTTGTTATTGGCTGTTTTAGGAATATACATAGAGGTGTGGTTATAATTGAAGCAAGTTACGGAATTTAAAAATAAAAAGGTGCTTGTTCTCGGACTCGCCAGAAGTGGAACGAGTGCAGCCAAACTTTTGCATAAGCTAGGCGCACTTGTTACAGTTAATGACCTTAAGCCTTTGGAGGAAAATCCGGAAGCGCAAGAACTGTTACAAATGGGGATTGAAGTGATTTGCGGGGAACATCCTGCTGATTTACTGGATGAAGGATTTGAACTGATCGTCAAAAATCCGGGGATCCCCTATCAAAATCCAGTCATTCAGGATGCAGAGAACAGGGACATTCCGATCATCACGGAAGTTGAGTTAGCCTATCGCATTTCCCGTGCGGAGTTTATCGGGATAACCGGAACGAACGGGAAAACAACGACGACAACGTTAATTTATGAACTCCTCAAAACAGGAGAAAAATCCCCCCTCATCGCGGGAAATATCGGTGTCGTTGCGTGCGAAGTTGCTCAGGAAGCTACAGCTGAGGATTATATCGTTACAGAATTATCCTCCTTCCAGTTATTAGGTATAGCCTCCTTCCGTCCGAAAATCGCTGTGATAACCAATCTCTATTCCGCCCATCTCGATTATCACAGAACCCGGGATCATTATATCCAGGCTAAAAAAAATATTGTTATCAATCAACGTCCTGATGACTATTTAATTATCAACTTTGATCAAGAGGAATGCCGGGACATCGCGGCAAATGCCAGGGCTCAGGTGATCGGTTTTTCTACGAATGAGTACTTACCCGAAGGTGCCTCGATCAAAGAAGATGCGTTGTATTTTAAAGGAGAAAAGGTTATCGAAGTCAACGATATCGTCCTTCCCGGCAAACATAATTTAGAAAATATTTTAGCGGCAATCAGTGTGGCGAAAATCGTCGGTGTTTCCAATGAAGTTATCCGCACCGTTCTAACCCGATTTCGCGGGGTGAAACACCGTCTCCAGTACATTGGGGAAATTGCCGGTCGGAAATTTTATAATGATTCGAAATCCACCAATGTACTGGCGACACAGATGGCATTAAAGAGTTTTTCCAGTCCGGTGATTCTTCTTGCCGGCGGCCTGGACCGGGGCGAAGATTTGGAACCATTAATCCCCGATATGAAACATGTAAAAGCATTAATTTGTTTTGGTGAGACAAAGGAGAAAATTGCGGAAATTGGGAATCGAGCAGGAATTAAATCGATTCATCTCGTCGATAATGTAGAAGAAGCTGTTCCGTTAAGCTATTCTTTATCTACACCTGGAGATACGATTTTGCTTTCCCCTGCATGTGCAAGCTGGGACCAGTATAAAAGTTTTGAAGTACGGGGAGACATTTTTATCGAGGCTGTGCATAGATTAAAATAGGGGCTTGGTCAAATTATTTTATCCCTCTATTACAGACACAGCTCCGATGATAGGTTGGGGAAAACTGGACAGGTTCCAATTTCGAATCTGGGGTGAAGGACTTGCCGGCGAAAAAAACTGCTCCTGATTTTTTATTGATCAGCATATTATTTACCTTATTAGCAGTCGGTTTAATCATGGTATATAGCGCAAGTGCTGTTTGGGCGGATTATCGCTTCGGTGATTCTTTCTACTTTGCCAAACGGCAAATGCTTTTTGCGGGTGTCGGGGTACTGGCGATGTTTTTTATCATGAATATTGATTACTGGTCATGGCGGACCTGGTCGAAAGTGATTTTGGCCGTATGTTTTATTTTGTTAATCGCCGTATTAATTCCCGGCATCGGGACTGTCCGCAACGGTTCCAGAAGCTGGATCGGTGTCGGTGCCTTTTCCATCCAGCCTTCGGAATTCATGAAATTTGCCATGATCATCTTTTTATCCCGCTTTTTATCGGTTCACCAGCGGCGCATCACTTCTTTTAAAGAAGGGCTGTTGCCGTGTTTAATACTCGTTTTCACAGCTTTTGGCTTGATCATGCTCCAGCCGGATTTAGGAACGGGTGCGGTCATGGTCGGAACTTGTTTGCTGATGATCTTTGTCGCAGGTGCCCGGATCGCCCATTTCGTGACGCTCGGGATTATCGGGATAATCGGTTTTATCGGGTTAATTGCCGCCGCACCATACCGGATCAAGAGAATCACCGCCTTTTTAGACCCGTGGGAAGATCCGCTCGGTTCCGGGTTTCAAATTATCCAGTCCCTGTTTGCAATCGGTCCGGGGGGATTATTCGGCCTGGGATTAGGGCAGAGCCGGCAGAAATTTTTTTATTTGCCTGAACCACAAACGGATTTCATCTTCGCCATTATCGCGGAAGAACTCGGGTTTATTGGAGCATCCTTCGTGTTGATTCTTTTTGCTCTCTTGTTCTGGCGCGGTATTCGCATTGCTTTAAATGCTCCTGATCTTTACGGGACGTTTTTGGCAACGGGTATTATTTCGATGATCGCCATTCAAGTGATGATTAATATCGGTGTCGTCATCGGTTTAATTCCCGTCACCGGCATCACCCTCCCTTTCTTCAGTTACGGTGGTTCTTCTTTAACATTAATGCTCGTGGCGATGGGGGTATTGTTGAATATCAGTCGCTATACAAAAGTATAATCGGTCATAAACAAGATGAAATGAATGAAAGGAGCAACCAAAAGGGTTATTCGCTTTTTGGCTGCTCCTTATCTTGTTGCTTGGGGCTTTAATGAAATAAAATCTTCATAAATATCTCCGGAAATGAATGGATGCTAAAGCGGTCATTTTCCACCATTACGTTGTTATGACTTTTCCCTTCTTTAAAGAAAAAACGAAAGTAGATTCTTCCAAATATCGTTTTAAAAATCATTGACTTTTAGTATACTTTATATATACAAACTTTTCCGATTTAAAAAGGAAAAGACTTTGTCGAATGATTAACATCCTATTAGATAAAACTCTTATTTCCGAAAATTATGTATTTTTTGGTAGGAATAATAGGTCTAAAGTTGGATATAATACAGACCTTATCGGTATTCAAGCTATGATATAATAGTGAAAAGATTTTCAAGTAAATCAATCATTTGTGCGTGTGAATGTTTGAATCGTTGTGATTGCGGGATAGTAAGTGGGGTGGAGGTTATTGTCGGAAAAAGTTATATCAATTGAAGATCGCATTCCAAAATTGAAACAAGAACGCAGGAAAAAAACGAATCGACGGATTATGATTTTATTGTTGTTGTTTTTCCTTTTAATCGTCTCCATCCTCTATTTTCAATCTCCCTGGAGTAAAGTTGGTTCAATAACGGTCCACGGAAATCATTTAATTTCAGCTGAGGAAATCATTCAAAAAAGTGGTTTAACCGATGAAACGGTCATTTTAAATATTGATCAAAAAGATGTGGTTCAAAATATTAAGTCCATTCCAGAAGTGAAAGAGGCTAATCTTTCCCTCTCCTTACCGAATCATCTTGATATTACAGTGGAAGAATATGAAATTTTAGGGGTTCTTCCCGATATTAATAATGGAAGCAAAGTGTTACTTGAAAAGGGACTGATTGCTGATTGGAATGAGAGTCATCACAGCGAGATTAATGTTCCCATTCTCGTAGGGTTTTCCGATGAAAAACTTTTGAAAATGTTAGCGGAACAGTTAACTGAACTTGCGGATGAAGTACTTAATTCCATTTCCGAAATAATTTTAACACCGAAAGAAACAGATTCACTGGCCATCACTCTGTATATGAATAACGGATATGAAGTACGGGCAACCCTCAGGAGTTTTGCCGAAAGGATGAATTACTATCCTGAATTGATCAGTCAACTGGATCCGGATGAACGAGGAATTTTGGATCTGGAAGTCGGGTTGTTTTTTAAATCGTATGATTCGCTACTGGAGGAAAACAATAATAGCGAGAATGGTGAAGATCAGGAACGATCAAGTGAAGAGGAAAGTGGCGAACAAAGTGAGGGCTAATCGGGTTATCTTATCTTTAGTTGCCGTATGTTTAGGATTTTTGATCACCTTTTCTTATCAATATACAAAAAAGGAAGACGAACCGGAAAAATGGAATAATCGCGAGTGGGAACGTAACCTGGAATTACATAACCAGCTCGTAGAAATCGAAGAACGTAATCGAAATTTACAAAAGGAACTGCTGGAAAAACAACAGCAAATCATTGATCTTGAAACGGAAATGACGGCGGAGCAGGAAAAACTCGAAAAGCAAACGCAAGAATTGGATATGCTTCGCAAGTTCCTCGGGAAAGTTGCCGTAAAGGGGGAAGGGATTGTCGTCAGTTTAAATGATAGTGAATATAACCCTGAAATCGGCGACATTAACCAGTTTCTCGTTCATGAACACCATGTGCTGCGGGTCGTTAATGAATTGTATATTTCGGGTGCCGAAGCCATAGCGATTAATGGCAAGCGATTAACTGCAAACTCTTATATTGTTTGCAATGGTCCGGTAATCTCGGTGGATGGTGAAAGTTTCCCCGCTCCTTTTGTGATTTCTGCGATTGGTAAGGCGGATGTTTTAGAAAAAGCATTAACGATCCAGGGAGGGGTTCGGGATCAGCTGGTGAATGATAATATAGTAGTTAAAATTGAAAAGAAAAGTGAGATAAACTTGGACCCTGTTTTTTAAGCGGATTTTTACTTCTAGAGAATAGATTCCAGGTGATCAGATGAAGAAAAAATCGATTATCAGTCTTACCATCATAAGCATACTATTTGGGTTCATACTCGTTTTACAAATTAAAACGACGAATCAGCCGGAAATAAAGGAAACAAGGGATGTTTGGAAATTGCGCGAAGAATACTTAGCAGCCAAAGAAATGGAAGCCCATTTACTACAGGATATTCGCAAAGCGGAAGAAAAAATTGCTCAATATGAACAGGCTCGTATCCATAGTAGAGAACAGGTACTGAATGATACCTTAGAGGAATTGAGAACGGAAGCCGGATTGAAAGAATTAACGGGGCCGGGAATCGTGATTACGCTTCGTGCAGCGAATACGGAAATTTATCCAAATCTTGCACGCCCCTACCTCTCCTCAACAATATTGCGGAAGATGATCAATGAATTAAATATGCACGGTGCTGAAGCAATCTCCATTGCGGAGCGACGGGTCATTCAAACGACCGTCATCCGGGAAATCCAGGGTGAAACGAAAATTGACGGTTATCCTCTCAAAAAGTTTCCAATTGAAATAAAGGTACTCGCTGAAAATAAGGAAGAAGCCAAAAAACTATATAATATGATGCAAATCTCTTCCATACCGGATGACTTTTTTGTCGATAATATTCTTTTAGAGATTTCCGAACCGCTGGAAGAAATTACGATTCCGCCTTATGATGGAGAAATTCGCGTTGAAGTGATGGAAAGCATCGGCGAAGGAGCGGACAGCTAATGTGGCTTCCTATTTTAGGGCTTTTGATCGGAGTTACTATCGGCCTTCTGGCAGACATTCAAATACCTCCGGAATACACAAACTACCTTTCCATCGCGGTTTTGGCGGCTCTGGATTCATTAGTTGGCGGAATTCGTGCCTATTTACAAAATATTTATGATGAGAAAATCTTTGTTTCAGGATTTTTTTTCAACATTCTTTTAGCTATAAGTTTAGCTTTTCTCGGTGTGTATATTGGTGTAGACTTATACTTAGCAGCGGTCTTTGCATTTGGGGTTCGTCTCTTCCAAAACATCGCCATTATTCGCCGGATATTGATTTCCAAATGGTCTTTTCGTAAAAAAGAAAAAAAGTGACGAAATAAAGAGGAAAATGGCGAAATATATCGAATACTAAATGTAAATTCCGTTTTAGATAATTTACTAGTATAATAAAATTAAGTGTTTTCAGTTAACGAAAGTATTCACAATCTATATTTTTTAGGGAGTTAGCGAAAAGGAGGTGCCTGGAATGAATAAAAGTGGTATTCAAGTTAGTCTGGACATTGGTACATCTACTGTTAAAGTAATTATCGGTGAGATGGTCAATGATTCGTTAAACATAATTGGAGTCGCCAAGGTTCCTTCTGAAGGATTAAAAAAAGGCTCCATCATTGATATAGATCAAACCGTTCGCTCGATAAGAAAAGCGGTGGAACAAGCTGAAAGAATGATAGGCATGGAAATTCGCCAGGTATTAGTTGGGATTCCTGCCCATCAAGTACAGCTGATCGATTGTCATGGTGTTGTTGCGGTTAATGGTGAAAATCGCGAGATTACGAATGAAGATGTAGTACGAGTCATCGATGCGGCACAGGTGATATCTCTACCGCCGGATCGGGAAATTATCAATGTCATTCAAAAACAGTTTATCGTAGATTCCCAGGATGAAATCAATGATCCGCGCGGCATGATCGGTGTTCGTCTCGAGATGGAAGGCTTGCTTGCAACCGGTTCGCGAACACAATTATTAAACATACTCCGCTGTGTGGAAAAGGCTGGTTTACATATAACGGATATCGTTCTGCAGCCGCTAGCAGCGGGAGAAATCGCTTTATCAAAAGATGAGAAAAATTTAGGTGCCGCATTAATCGATATCGGTGGAGGTACAACCACGGTTACATACTTTGAAAATGGCTTTATAAAAGGTACGAGTGTCCTGCCCATTGGTGGCTATAATGTCACAAAGGATATCTCCATCGTTTTAAGGACATCCACAGAAGATGCGGAATTGATAAAAAATAAATATGGCCATGCTTTTTATGAATTAGCATCGAGTGATGAGGTTTTTCAAGTTCCAGTAATCGGTAGTAATGAAAAACAACAATTTAGCCAGCTGGAAGTAGCGGAGATTATCGAAGCAAGAATGGTAGAGATTTTGGAATTGGCTCAATACGAATTGAGAAAAATGGGCGCTGATGATGTTCCAGGCGGATATGTGTTAACTGGAGGAAGTGCCAATATGCAAGGTCTCCTGGAGCTGGCGCAAATGATATTCCAAAATCGCGTACGGATCGCCATTCCCGATTATATTGGAGTACGGGAACCCCAGTATACGACGGCAGTCGGAATTATCAAGTACTTCCATCATTTATCCAGATTCTCCGAAAAATCTCCAGAGCCTACGGTCATACCTATGGAAACTTATCAGGATAAGAAATCGGTAAAACAAGGTACCAAGCAAAAACGGAATCACGAGTCCCAAACAGACGGAAGATTCACGAAAGTAAAGAAATTCCTTGGTTCATTTTTTGAATAAAAATACGATAGTTAACGGGAATTAGGAGGATTTGCATGTTGGACTTTGAAATGAATGTAGACCAGTTGGCAACAATAAAAGTTATTGGTGTTGGCGGTGGCGGCAGTAACGCCGTAAACCGAATGATAGAAGAGGGATTGCAGGGTGTTGAATTTATTGTCGTAAATACAGATGCCCAGGCATTGAATTTATCCAAGGCGGAAAATCGGATTCAAATTGGTGAAAAATTAACAAAAGGTTTAGGTGCCGGAGCAAACCCGGAAATTGGTAAAAAAGCTGCTGAAGAAAGTAAAGAAAAGATTGAAGAAATCGTGAAGGGTGCGGATATGGTGTTTGTCACCGCCGGTATGGGTGGAGGTACCGGAACCGGTGCGGCTCCTGTTATTGCCCGAATTGCTAAAGAAATGGGTGCCTTAACGGTTGGCGTTGTTACCCGTCCTTTTACCTTTGAAGGAAGAAAACGGCAAACCCAGGCAGCAAATGGTATCGCCGCTTTAAAAGAAGCGGTAGACACGTTGATTGTGATACCGAACGACCGCCTTTTAGAAATCGTTGATAAGAGTACACCGATTCTGGAAGCCTTCCGCGAGGCAGATAATGTATTGCGGCAAGGTGTGCAAGGTATTTCAGACTTGATCGCCGTTCCTGGTTTAATCAACCTCGATTTTGCCGACGTGAAAACTATCATGTCAAATAAAGGCTCTGCCCTCATGGGAATCGGTTCAGCCACAGGTGAAAATCGTGCGGTTGAAGCCGCGAAAAAAGCGATTTCCAGCCCGCTTCTGGAAACATCCATTGATGGTGCCCAGGGTGTCATTATGAATATTACCGGTGGTATGAACTTAAGTCTTTATGAAGTGCAAGAAGCAGCGGATATCGTTGCTTCCGCCTCGGATCAAGACGTCAATATGATCTTTGGTTCGGTCATCAATGAAGAATTGAAAGATGAGATCGTCATTACTGTTATTGCCACCGGCTTTAAAGAAGATCAAATGAATGAACAGAAACCACACCGTCCGAAGGCTGTGCAAGGGAAGGAAACGAAGGAGAAGCAAGCAGCTTCGCAACGGGAACAAACTTCCTTTGAGAGCAATCAGCGAGACGATTCGAATCAATATCAAGAAGATTTACTGGATATTCCAACCTTCCTCAGAAACCGAAACAAAAGAAATTTATAAACTTGTAAATCAAGGGGCTGTCCAAAAAGTCGTATTTTCGACTTTTGGATGCCCCTTTTGTTTGTTCAAGAACCTTGATAAATCAACATTCTGTTTTAGTTCAACTTGAAATAATTTTACTTTTTGGACAGCCTCTTTGCTATTTTTTAGCAGAGAAATGCTCTTCTTATCCTGCACGATTCTCCCCGCACAATATGACAAAATCCCCGAAAACTTCTCATTTTTTTCTGGCAAGAATCGACAACCTTTTAATACAAAGGGATGTATACTATTTTTTAGATTATCTACGGATAATTGCCGGAGGTAGAAAAGGAGATGGTGCTTTGACCTTATATTTAGACGTAATCTGGTTATTAAATTTTTTCTTTGATAGCCTCCTGCTCTTTCTAACTGCCATTATTCTCAAAAGGAATACGAAGAAAAAAAAGATATTTTTCGCAGGATTTATCGGTTCGTTAATCATCTGGGCTCCTCTTTTTTCCTTCACCTCGGTTTTGACTACACCAGTTGGTAAAATATTGACTTCCGCAATGATGATTCTCATCGCTTTCGGGTATCATAGCTTCCGAACATTTTTGACCAATCTTTTTACGTTCTATTTATGTACTTTTGCAGCCGGCGGAGCATTATTCGGCATCCACTATATGCTGCAATCGAATGATCAAGCAGGTTACGCCTTTGTAACAGCAACGGTTAGTGGCTTTGGTGATCCCATAAGCTGGCTTTTCATCTTGCTTGGATTTCCTCTTGTCCTGTATTTGTCAAAAGGAACCTTTGATAAAATTGAAACGGTTAAAATTCATTATGACCAAATTGTTGACGTCAGCGTGTATATCAAAGATGAGGTCGTCCAATTAAAGGGTCTGGTAGATAGCGGGAATCACCTGTACGATCCTATTACAAAAAAACCGATCATGATTGTGACTTTAAAGAAAACTGCCAGCCTGTTTCCGGAAGAACTGTTAAAAGTGTTTCAAGATGTCAACCATCTGGTACATCTTGATGATACGTTTTATCTTCAATGGAATATTACAATTGTTCCTTATCGTGTCGTTGGCCGGGACAATCAAATCCTGGCGGCGATCCGGCCGGAGAAGGTGGAAATTTTCCATAACCAGGAACTTCTGGAAACAGACCAGGTGCTCGTCGCTTTTGTGGACCAACAGTTATCAGAAGATCAAAGCTTCGACTGCATTATCCATCCGAAAATGATTCATCAGGCCAGGGTTAAACACGTGTCTTAGAAATAATTGACCGTGCTTCCAGCACCCTTTGTATTTGTTTTTCATTTTATACGGGTTTGAGTCTGTGACTCATGAAGATAGATGCTATCAAAAACCTAGACGAAAAAAATAAAATCAAACAGGGGCGAAAGGAAAAATTTTTGGGGGGATCGATTTGAAAAAGCTCAAGTTTTATTTGACCTATTATGTCCAGAAATTATTAATCAAACTAAAGATTAAATCCGGGGAAATTTTTTATATCGGTGGAAGCGAAGCCCTGCCACCACCATTGAGTAAAGAAGAAGAAGAAATCCTTTTGCAAAAACTACCGCAGGGTGACGAGACAGCCCGTTCCCTGTTAATCGAGAGGAATTTACGACTTGTCGTATACATTGCCAGAAAGTTTGAAAATACGGGGATTAATATTGAAGATTTGATCAGTATCGGAACAATCGGTTTAATCAAGGCGGTCAATACGTTTAATCCGGAGCGGAAAATTAAACTCGCCACCTATGCGTCGAGATGCATCGAAAATGAAATATTGATGCACCTGCGTCGCAACAATAAAATTCGTTCCGAAGTGTCTTTTGATGAGCCGTTAAATATCGATTGGGACGGAAATGAACTGCTTCTTTCGGATGTACTCGGAACAGAGGAAGATATTATCACAAAAGATTTGGAAGCGAAAGTAGATCGAAAAATTTTAATGAAGGCTTTACACACTTTATCGGACCGGGAAAAACAGATTATGGAACTGCGTTTCGGTTTATATGGCGGAGAAGGAAAAACCCAAAAAGATGTAGCCGATATGCTAGGGATTTCCCAATCGTACATATCGAGATTGGAAAAGCGCATTTTCAAGCGGTTGCGGAAAGAATTTGAAAAAATGGTTTAAGACAGGTCCGCAAAAAATATTGTGGAAAGTGGAAACGACGTGTTCGGTCCACTTTCTTTTTTTATTGAAAGCTAAAAGCGCTAAAAAATTTCTTTTTCTTAATCCTTGATCCGTCTCGTTTTCCGGACTGTCCGTCATTTGGTCGTGCATATTTTTTCCTCCCGGGGAGATACTTTAGACGTAACCACTCCAATGGGAGGGAAAGTAGATGATGCGCAACAAGGTCGAAATATGTGGAGTTGATACATCAAAACTTCCCGTTTTAAAAAATGAAGAAATGCGTGAGTTATTCAAAAAAATGCACGAGGGTGATCCGACAGCAAGGGAAAAACTAGTCAACGGCAACCTCCGACTTGTACTGAGTGTGATCCAGCGCTTTAACAATCGTGGTGAATATGTAGACGATTTGTTTCAGGTCGGTTGTATCGGTCTTATAAAATCGATTGATAATTTTGATTTAGGACAAAATGTGCGCTTTTCTACGTATGCGGTACCCATGATTATCGGAGAAATTCGGCGTTACCTGCGGGATAATAATCCGATCCGTGTATCCCGCAGCTTACGAGACATCGCTTATAAATCATTACAGGTCAGGGAAAGACTCATGTCCGAAACATCCCGGGAGCCTACACCAGAGGAAATTGCAAAAGAACTCGGTGTTCCCCAGGAAGAAATCGTCTTTGCCCTGGATGCGATTCAAGATCCCGTCTCTTTATTTGAACCGATATACAATGATGGCGGTGACCCGATTTATGTTGTTGATCAGATTAGCGACGATAAAAGCCGTGATTCGATCTGGATTGATGAAATTGCCTTAAAAGAAGGAATCCGCCGGTTAAATGATCGGGAACGAATGATTTTGAAAAAACGGTTTTTCCAGGGGAAAACGCAAATGGAAGTAGCGGAAGAAATCGGTATTTCACAAGCCCAGGTTTCCCGTCTGGAAAAGGCGGCAATCAAACAAATGGAGCGAAATTTTCAATAATCAATTTTAATGTCAAAAAATTTAAAATGGCCGCGACAATTGAATAAGGAAATGGTACAATCTCCCTTAAGCGGGAGATTTTATTGTTTTTAAAAAAGACTAAATTGTTGTGACGGAATCAAAATAGTATGTTACACTGAAAAAAATGAGTGTTTTTTCGATATAAAGAGTGGTGGATGTAATGAACGAACCTTTTCAAATAGAAAACGAAATGTTTCTCTCGATAAAAAATTGGCAAACAAAATTTCCCCGGCTTGTTGCTGGATTTACGACGCGAAATGGCGGTTCCAGTGAAAAACCGTATACATGCAACAATATGGGATTGCACGTCGGTGATCGCGAGGAAAACGTCATTTGCAACCGAAAAAAATTAGCCTGTAAAATCGATATGCCCCTTTCCCACTGGGTATGCTGCCAGCAGACCCACGGTAATCATATTCACGCGATTAAAAAGCAGGATGCTGGAAAGGGAGCGACACAATTTGCAAGGGGGATTGCCGATACCGACGGCTTGTATACCGAAGAAAAAGGGATGTTGCTCGTTCTCGCTTATGCTGACTGTGTTCCTATCTTTTTCTATGCACCCCGGATAGAAAGAGCGGGAATCGCCCATGCCGGCTGGCGGGGAACCGTTAAAAATATTGGCCTGGCCATGATCGAGCAGTGGGTAAACGATGGCATTCAACCGGAGGAAATATTCGTCGCCATTGGACCGGCAATCTGTAAAGATTGTTATATCGTTGATCAAAAAGTGATCGATGAAGTTGAAAAGTTGCCGGTTGATGTCAGGAAGTATTTTCAAGAGATTTCTTTCAATCAATTTTCCCTCGATTTGAAAGAATTGAACCGGGCTTTGTTGCAAAAGGCAGGTGTACCGGTAGAAAACATTCTCGTTTCTCAGTTTTGCACAAGCTGTAACGAGGACTTATTTTTCTCCCATCGCCGTGATGCGAAACAAACAGGGCGAACTGGTAGAATGATAGGCTTTATTGGAATGAAGGAGGATACAGATTGACGATAGCAGAAAACGTGGCAAACATCCGTGAACAGATTAACGAAGCATGTAAACGTGTAAATCGCAATCCAGAGGAAATTACCTTAATTGCTGTTACAAAGTACACAAATGTCGCAAGAGCGAAGGAGTTATTGCAGGCAGGTATTGTTCATTTAGGGGAAAATCGGGATAAAGGGTTTTTAGAAAAATACGAAGCATTAGGGGATCAGCCCGTCTGGCATTTTATCGGCACTTTGCAAAGCCGGAAAGTGAAAAATGTCATCCATTCCATTGATTATCTTCATTCCCTCGATCGCTTATCATTGGCAAAAGAAATTGAAAAACGGGCCGATCGACCGGTTCGCTGTTTCGTTCAGGTGAACACATCGAACGAAGCGTCAAAACATGGACTGAAACCAGAAGAAGTTCTCCCTTTTATCGATGAACTCCAAAATTATAAGAAAATTCATGTCGTCGGGTTAATGACGATGGCGCCACATACCGATGATGAAACGGTGATTCGTCAGGCATTTCGCGATTTAAAACAAATCCAGATTGATGTTCAGAAAAAAGGCTATGAGTATGCTCCCTGTTCCGAACTTTCGATGGGGATGTCGAATGATTTTCCGATTGCCATTGAAGAAGGAGCGACAATGATTCGTATCGGGCGCAAATTAGTTGGTGATTAAGTCCAGGAGGTGTTATTCCATGGGAATCAAATCGAAGTTAAAAGCATTTTTCTATCTCGATGACGATTATTTGGAAGAAGAAGAGGAATACATGGAACCGAATATCCAGCCCGAACCGGAAAAGCGCACGAAAATCCAGCACAATAAAAACGTAATTAGTTTACAAAGTGTCCAAAAATCGGCAAAATTAATCTTGATTGAACCCCGTACATATGCAGATGCACAAGTGATTGCTGATCATTTAATTAATCACCGGGCGGTTGTCGTTAATGTCCAGCAAATGGACAGGGAACAGGCGAAAAGAGTTGTCGACTTTTTAAGCGGAACCGTTTATGCGATTAACGGCGATATCCAGATTATCGGGCAGGAAATCATTCTCTGTGTTCCTGAAAATGTAGAAGTTTCCGGAACAATTTCGGATTCCTTTATAAAGAGTGATTTTGATGAAATAAGGTGGTGATCATACATGGTGCTTTTGATTTTGTATCAAATTTTATCAACAACCCTCCGTCTTTATAGTTTTGCCATTTTGATATATGTCCTCATGTCCTGGCTCCCGGGAGCAAGGGAGACGAAATTCGGAGAAATATTAGGGGCGATATGCGAACCTTATTTAGAATTTTTCCGCCGCTTCATCCCGCCGCTCGGGTTTATTGATATATCACCGATTATTGCCTTGATCGTTTTACAATTGGCGAATCGCGGCTTGTTCGTTTTATTTTCAGCTTTAATGTAATATGTTAGGAGAAAGCAGCATGTCAATTTACCAGCATTTCCGTCCGGAAGAAAGGGAATTTATCGATCAAGTATTCAGCTGGATTGAATATGTCGATGAACGATATTCACCGAAACTAACGGACTTCCTTGACCCGCGGGAGCAATTTATTGTACAAACCGTGGTCAATTATCAAAACTTGTGCCGGGTTTCCTTTTGGGGTGGTTCAGAAAAAAATGAACGGAAACGGGCTTTGCTGTATCCGGATTATTTTGAACCAGTTCCGGAAGATTTTCAACTCCAGCTATTTGAAATTATTTATCCGGAAAAGTTTGTGACGATTACCCATCCTCAAGTGCTAGGTAGCTTGCTTGGTACGGGGTTGAAGCGGAGCAAATTCGGTGATATTATTCTTCGCGATAAACGGGTACAGGTTTTTGTTGCTCAGGAAGTTTCAGAATACATCCAATTAAACTTCCAGCGCATCGGCAAAAATACCGTAGCCCTCAAGCCATTACCTCTGGAGGAAGCTCTGGAACTGGAAGAAGAATGGCAGGAAAAAATGATTACCGTCGCCTCGTTGCGTCTGGATGCGATTTTGTCCCAGGCTCATAACTTATCCCGGCAAAAAGCGAGTGAATGGGTAAAACAGGGGCTCGTTAAGGTCAACTGGAAAATCGTCGAAGATCCGAGCTATTTACTGGAAGAACACGATGTGATTTCGGCCCGGAGACTCGGCAGACTGAAAATATTATCGCTCCAGGGTCAAACGAAAAAGGAAAAATGGCGAATTCTTATTGGTAAACAAAAATAATTCCATTTTTTGCAGGAACTTTTTCTGAAATTGTCGAAATAAAGAGTAATAGGCAATTTTTAAATTTTGGAGGTGACATCATGCCGTTAACACCACTAGACATACATAATAAGGAGTTTTCCAGAGGTTTTCGAGGCTATGATGAAGATGAGGTGAATGAATTTTTAGATCAGGTCGTCAAGGACTATGAAATGGTCCTTCGCGATAAACGAAACTTAGAGGAACAAGTTCGCCAATTACAGGAACGCCTCGAACATTTTAGCAATATAGAAGATACTTTAAATAAATCGATCGTGATTGCCCAGGAAACGGCAGAAGAAGTCAAACAAAATGCGCAAAAAGAAGCGAAATTAATCATCCGGGAAGCGGAGAAAAATGCGGATCGTATTGTTAATGAAGCCCTTTCTAAAGCCCGGAAAATCGCTATTGAGATTGAGGACTTGAAAAAGCAATCGAAAGTCTTTCGCAATAGACTCCGGACACTCATCGAGGCCCAGCTCGATTTATTAAATTCGGATGATTGGGATCAAATCATGGCCTATGATGAAGATGCAACAGAACTCGTGACATTTGAAGAGGAAGACTCTAAACTATAAATGATAGCCTGATAGGTGAAATACCTTGACGAAATGTAATGAATTGCATATAATTCATGATAATCCTATATTTTATTTCGGAATAATGAAAAGCCCATATCGAATCAACGATGACAGGGACAGTACAATTTTCATTCTTTCCTAGCGAGTCGGGGACGGTGGAAGCCCGATAAAGAAGAAAATTGGAAGATCACCCTCGAGTTCCATTCCTGAACTTTTAGTAGGGAATGGCGTACACCTACGTTACGGTTTAAAGTGGACAAAGGGAATCCCCTTTTGTCTATTTGGGTGGTACCGCGGGAAAAGCTTTCTCGTCCCATATTGGGATGGAAAGCTTTTTTTAATGGGCGAATAAGCGCCGGATGTCCCGACAATTTGTGCAATGAACCAATTGTTCGTTGATTTTGATTATTTCGTAATTTATCCGGTAACAATGATAAGGAAGTATGAGAAAGGAGTATGACGAGTGGATTATAAAGACACATTATTGATGATGAAAACGAAATTTCCCATGCGGGGAAATTTAACGAAAAAAGAGCCGGAAATTCAAAAGAAATGGGAAGAAGAACGGATTTATGAAAAAGTGCAAGAACGTACGAAAGGACGGCCGAAATTTATCCTCCACGATGGTCCTCCATATGCGAATGGAAGCTTGCACATGGGTCATGCTTTAAACAAAGTGTTAAAAGACTTTATGGTTCGTTCCCATTCCATGCTCGGGTTTGATGCACCTTATGTTCCTGGCTGGGATACCCACGGGTTGCCCATTGAACAAGAGTTAACGAAAAAAGGCTATAACCGCAAGGAAATGACCGCGGCGGAATTCCGTAAATTGTGTGAGCAATACGCCCGTGAACAAATTGATATCCAGAGAAAAGGTTTTAAACGGTTAGGTGTGCGCGGGGACTGGGATAATCCGTATTTAACCCTCGATCCGAAATATGAAGCTCAGCAAGTGCGGGTATTCGGAGAAATGGCGAAAAAAGGGCTCATTTACAAAGGCTTAAAGCCGGTATACTGGTCACCTTCATCGGAATCGGCCCTTGCCGAAGCGGAAATTGAATATAAAGATGTCGAATCGCCGGCTATTTATGTTGCCTTTAAAGTAAAAGATGGCAAAGGTGTGTTAGATACAGATACAGAAATTGTTATCTGGACAACGACACCGTGGACGATTCCGGCCAACCTCGGTATTGCCGTCCATCCTGAATTAGACTATGTCGTTGTCAAGGTGCATGATCGTAAGTTCTTAATTGCTGAAGAGTTGCTGGAAAATGTTGCTACAGAACTCGAATGGTCTGATTATGAAGTGGTTAGCCGCTTGAAGGGTGAAAATCTGGAGTATGTTGTTGCTCAACATCCGCTTTATGATCGGGATTCCCTTGTTATTTTAGGCGACCACGTCACAACCGACGCCGGTACCGGGTGTGTTCATACAGCTCCGGGACACGGGGAAGACGACTTTGTGGTCGGACAAAAATATAAACTCGGAGTCCTGAGCCCTGTGGATGATCGCGGTCATATGACGGAAGAAGCACCGGGGGTTGAAGGCTTGTTTTATGCAAAAGCCAACAAAGCAATCACACAAAAACTCGAAGAAAACGGTGCTTTACTCAAATTAGATTTCATCACCCACTCCTATCCGCACGACTGGCGGACGAAAAAACCGGTTATTTTCCGGGCGACACCGCAGTGGTTCGCATCCATTGACCCGATTCGCGAGCAATTGTTAGAAGAAATTAAAAAGGTTAAATGGCATAACGAATGGGGCGAAACGAGACTGTACAATATGATCCGCGACCGCGGCGACTGGTGTATCTCCCGTCAGCGTGTATGGGGTGTACCGATTCCGGTATTCTATGCCGAAAACGGGGAAGCCATTATTACCGAAGAAACGATCGAACATGTCGCCCAGTTGTTTGAAAAATACGGCTCCAACGTATGGTTTGAGCGGGAGGCCAAAGATTTATTACCAGAAGGCTTTACCCATCCGGGCAGTCCGAATGGCGAGTTTACAAAAGAAATGGATATTATGGACGTCTGGTTTGACTCCGGTTCCAGCCATGCGGGGGTACTGAAAACGAGAGAGGATTTACAATTCCCTGCCGATATTTATATCGAAGGTTCGGACCAGTATCGCGGCTGGTTTAACTCCAGTTTGATTATCAGTGTCGCTGTAAACGGCTGTGCCCCTTATAAAGGTGTTGTTTCCAACGGCTTTACCGTTGATGCGGAAGGGAAGAAAATGTCCAAATCCGTCGGAAATGTCATTGTACCGGAACAGATTACGGAACAGTACGGTGCGGATATTTTACGTCTCTGGGTGGCTTCCGTTGATTATACGCAAGATGTTCGCGTATTTATGGAAAACTTTAAACAAGTATCCGAAGTTTACCGGAAAATCCGCAATACGATCCGTTTCATGTTAGGAAACACCTCCGATTTTGATCCGAAAACGGACGCCGTAAAATACGAAGATCTGCGCGAAGTGGATAAGTTTATGCTCGTTCGTCTGAACGACTTATTGAAAAAAGTTCGCGACGCTTACTTCAACTTTAATTATGATGAAATTTATCATCGGGTGATGAACTTCGTAACGCTCGATTTGAGTGCTTTCTACTTAGATTTTGCGAAAGATGTGCTCTATATCGAAGCGGAAAATCATCCAGTACGCCGGAGCATGCAGACGGTCATTTATGAATGTCTCGTTACCTTAACGAAAATGTTAGCCCCGATTTTACCGCATACGATGGAGGAAGTTTGGGGTTACATTAACGGTGTCGAAGAAGAAAGTGTCCAGTTAACGGACATTCCGGAATACAAAGAACTTCCTGGTGCTGCTGAAATTGAAGAAAAATGGTCGAAGTTCTTAAAAGTCCGTGATGACGTATTGAAAGCTTTAGAAGAAGCAAGAAATGAAAAGATTATCGGTAAATCTTTAGAATCAAAAGTCACCCTGTATGTCACGGATGAAGTGAAGGAGCTTCTTGATTCCATTGATGAAAATTTAGCCCAAATCTTTATCGTTTCCCAATTTGCCATCGGCGGCTCTTATGATGAGGCTCCGGAACATGCCTTGAAACTCGAAAAAACAGCGGTTGTTGTAGAAAAAGCAGATGGAGAAAAATGTGAACGTTGCTGGGCTTATTCAACGGAAGTTGGTACAGATTCCGATCTTCCGGACGTATGTCCTCGCTGTGCCCATGTTGTAAAAGAACATTACAGTCACTTATTGAACTAATAATAAAACCCCCGTGAATCGTTTTCCGGGGGTTTCATTATGTTCATTTTTTGATATTTTACTGCAACTTTTTCAATCCGTTGCCATTTGTTCTAAATAGTATCGTTTTATGCTACAATGCAAATGGTAAACTAATTGTCTGGAGGCGTCATTTGTGTATTATTTCATATCATTGCTTGTCGTTATTTTCGACCAGTTAACGAAATGGTGGATCGTTCAGGAGATGGAAATCGGCGAACGAATCCCGATTATTGAAAACTTTTTATACATAACTTCCCATCGGAATCAGGGAGCCGCCTGGGGAATTTTACAGGGACAGATGACATTTTTTTATATCGTGACGGTTATTGTTGTGATTTTTATCGTTTACTATATTCAAAAATACGGTAAGGACAGTCGTTTTTTCGCTTATTCCATGGCGATTATATTAGGTGGGGCAATTGGTAATTTTATTGACCGTTTATTTCGGAAAGAAGTTGTCGATTTTATAGATGTGTATCCGTTTGGGTATAATTTTCCGATTTTTAATGTTGCTGATAGTGCACTGACCATTGGTGTTATTCTATTAATAATTTATATTTTATTTTTTGAAGGGAAACAAGCAAAAAAGGAGTAAAAGAATGGAGCAGCTTGAGTATATCGTTCCCGTCGAGAAAGACGGTGAAAGAATCGATAAAATCGTTGTCGCAATCGATGACGAATGGTCGCGGACCCTGGTACAGAACTGGATTAAACAGGGGCTTGTTACCGTAAATGGCAAACAGGTTAAAGCGAATTATAAATGCAGTACAGGAGAACGGATTGACATTACAATCCCCGATCCCGAACCGATCGATGTTGTACCGGAAAAAATGGACCTCGATATTTACTTTGAAGATGAGGATGTCATCGTCATAAATAAACCAAGGGGAATGGTTGTCCATCCGGCACCGGGGCATGAGCGTGGCACATTAGTCAACGGGATTCTTGCCCATTGTACGAATTTATCGGGAATCAATGGGAAAATCCGGCCGGGCATCGTGCATCGCATCGATAAGGACACGACCGGTTTATTGATGATTGCCAAAAATGACCACGCCCATGAAAAATTAGCCGAGCAGTTACAAAATAAAACGGTAAAACGGGTTTATCAGGCGATTGTCCATGGTGTAATCGGCGAAAACCACGGCATAATTGATGCCCCCATTGGCCGTGATCCGAACAATCGGAAAAAAATGACGGTTACAGAAAAGGGCAAGCATGCGGTAACCCATTTCCGCGTGCTGGAAAGATTTCAAGATTATACTTTTGTTGAATGCCGTCTGGAGACGGGAAGAACCCATCAAATCCGGGTGCATATGAAATTTATTGGCTACCCGATTGTCGGTGATCCCGTATACGGACCGAAAAAAACGTTGAAAATTGCAGGTCAGGCACTTCATGCCGGCATCCTGGGCTTTTATCATCCACGTACCGGAGAATATTTGGAGTTTCAGGCACCACCACCGGACGACTTCCAGCAAATCGTAACGAATTTACGCCAGCAAATGCGTTAATATATGATTTTGGAAAGTGATGACGACAACATTCAGAAAGATTTGCCAAAACCACGGTTCATTGGCAAAAACGTATTTTTTCTGGCAAAACATCATGATGATTGACACCTTTTGCCAAAACGCTTACGATTTTGATAAATAAATAATCCCCTTTAAAACAGTCCAGAGAGGCTGAGAAGGTTTTGCAACTGAGTTCTAAAAAACATTCATTCGTCTGCTTCTCTCGCCCTTTGGCGGGAGTTTTTTATTGCTTAACGAGAGCTAGAAAGGAAGATCGGGAAATGGAAAAGAAAGTGATTTTAGATAAACAGGCGATTCGCCGTGCCCTTACGCGGATCAGCCATGAGATCATTGAAAGAAACAAAGGAATTGACGATGTGATTATAGTCGGGATTCATACGCGGGGGATTTACCTGGCCCGGCGTCTTGCCAGTCGGATAGAAGAATTTGAAGGGAAAGTACCCGTGGGAGAACTGGATATTACGTTATATCGCGATGACCTGTCCTACCGGTCACAGGATAAAGAACCGATTGTAAAAGGATCCCATATACCGGTGTCGATTGAAAATAAAAAAGTTGTCTTGGTAGACGATGTTTTATATACAGGAAGAACCGTTCGGGCAGCACTGGATGCCTTGATGGATCACGGCCGGCCGGCACAAATACAACTGGCGATCCTCATCGATCGCGGTCATCGTGAATTACCGATTCGGGCTGATTATGTCGGAAAAAATATACCTACTTCCCGTCAGGAACAAATTGTTGTAGAGCTGGAAGAAGTAGATGGGGTTGATCAGGTAAGCATTCAAAAAAGAAAATAAGATTTTGTTCGAGAAGCAGAAAAAACTTCTAAAAAAGAGCATCATTTAACATTTTTAGACTGGTGAAAGGGAATTTGTTACCAATTCCTTTCACCATTTTTCTAATCTTATTTAGCTGGCAATGGGGGAGTATCGATGAAATTTGTATTGATTTTTGGTCCGCAAGCAGTGGGAAAAATGACCGTAGGACAGGAGTTAGAAAAATTACCGGTTTGAAGTTGTTTCATAATCACATGACGATTGAATTGCTCGTTCCCTATCTAGGCTTTACTGAAGAAATGTGGAAATTATCGGATCGTTTTCGCATGGATTTTTTAAAACTGTGGCTAAAAGTGATCTGGAAGGCTTGATCTTTACATACGTTTGGGCATTTGACAAAGAGTCAGATTGGCAATTTGTTGAACAAGTTTGTGAGATTTTCGAAACGGAAGGGGCAAGTACGTATTTTGTCGAACTGGAGGCGGATCTTGAAGAGCGCCTGCAACGCAACAAACATCCCCATCGCCTCAAACATAAACCGACAAAGCAGAAATATCAATTTATCGGTACATAATCTATTAGAAACGATGGCACACCACCGCCTGAATTCTTATCCTGGAGAGATTAAGAAGGAAAATTATTTGCGGATCAATAATACGAATCTCTCTGCCGCTGACGTGGCGAAAATGATCAAGGAAAGATTTCGACTATAAGGTAGTTACAAAGTAGCTGATAAAAAAAGAAAAAGGGATAGAAGAAAGCTTTTCATCTTTCTTCTATCCCTTTTTGTGATACTTTCTTATTTAGCTTTTAATTGGTTTACCTGCTCTATCGTTGGTGTTACATAAACTGTTTGATGGTGATCATAAATAACAAATCCCGGTTTGGCTCCCTTTGGTTTGCGGACATGTTTAATCTTTGTGTAATCTACCGGCACTGAGCTGGAATTTCTTGCTTTACTGAAATAGGCGGCAACCGTAGCCGCTTCAATAATTGTATCTTCGGATGGATCAGCACTTTTAATCACAACGTGGGAACCGGGGATATCCTTCGTATGGAGCCAGACATCTTCTTTATGGGCGAATTTCATCGTTAAGTAATCATTTTGTTTATTGTTTTTCCCGACATAAAATACAGTTCCATCGGAGGCTACGTATTTTTCAAGTTCAGGCTTTGATTTTTTCCTTTTTTCGTTTTTCTTATGTCTTTCCCGCATGTACCCTTCTTCGATTAATTCCTCACGAATTTCATCAATATCTTGCGGTGAAGCTGTCTCCAATTGCGAGAGGATTCCTTCCAGATAATGAATTTCTTCATTGGTTTGTTTTAGCTGTTCCTGGACAGCAACTTGTGCATTTTTCCCTTTCCGGTATTTTTTGAAATAGTTCTGGGCGTTTTCCGCAGGTGTTTTCTGCGGATCGAGGGGAATGGTTATCGCTCCACCATTTTCATCATAATAATTCATTACGGTAATTTCCGTCATTCCCTGTTTCACTAAATGTAAGGAAGCCGTCAACAATTCACCGTACAGTTGATATTTTGCACTTTTTTCCGCATCTTGCAATGTTTTTTGTAGCTTTTTGATTTTCTTTTTATTTTTATCCAGTTCATTTTGAATCAGCTTTAATAAGTTTCCGGCAACTTGCTTGACGTAATCTCTTTCCGCTTTTTCAGCATAATAATGGTCCAATAACTCACTTAAAGTGGAAAACGTTTTTTGTTTGCCTGAGACATGTTTCAGTGGGAAAACATAAAAATAATCCTTTTTATCTCCCCGAATGAGCGTGGGGGAAATTTGGAATGTGCGGATTTGCTTGATCGTTTCAAGCATTGTTTTTGGCAAGGTTTGCTCATTCCCTGGATTTGCCCGGTAGACAATTTCTTTGGCAAGAAGCGGAGAAATTCCGGCAAAATGATTGACGATTTGCTGATCGATCCGGTCCGCCTGGAAATCGATTAAATCTACAATATCAGCTTGATTTACAGTGAAAGGATTCCGTTTCTCTTGCTTCGGCGGCCAGATATATTTCTGACCGGGAAGTATGGCACGATAGCGGTTTATCGCATGGGATACGTGTTTAATACTATCGATGATCGTTCCTTTTTCCTCGTCGACCAAAACGATGTTACTATGGCGTCCCATGATTTCCACAATTAATTGTTTATACGATAAATCTCCGATTTCATTTCTTCCTTTAATCCGAAAAATCATCGTGCGATCCAAATTTTCATGTTGAGTAATCGATTCAATGTAAAATCCTTCTAAATGTTTGCGGAGGACCATACAAAACATGGGCGGTTGACTCGGATTTTCATAAGTTTTTTCGGTGATTTGCACCCGTGAATAAGTCGGGTGTGCTGATAGGAGAAGTTTATGATTTTTACCGCGGGAACGAACCGTCATCACGATTTCGTTCTCGAAGGGCTGGTGGATTTTATAAATTCGCCCACCAGATAATAATTCGTTCAGTTCATGGGTCATGCAATATGTAAATAATCCGTCAAAAGACATTGTGAACACCCTTTTGTTAAAAATTAAACAATTTATTTTTAAAGAGAATGGAAAAGTTTCCCTAAACCGATTTCATCTTTGCAAACGTTTAGGAAACGGCTTGATACCGCGAATGATTATGTTTAGCTTTGGCTCTGGTCAGTCAATATCCGTTCGGGAATCACACTCCTGGTGTTTCCTTTATCTCGCGGCGGAAGGTTCCAGTTCGTACGCTGCTAAAATGGCGCTTCCGCTTTTCTCTTGTCCAGCTTCGGCTCCTAACGGCTAGCAAACTTCCCGCCCCCTCTGGTCGATAAGTCAACATCGGCTCACGATGTTCGCCGTGTTTCCTTTATCTTCCGTCGGGGTCGGTCCAGTTTGTACGCCGTTTTGGCAGTCGCCTCCGCTTTTCTCAATTAGTATAGCATTTTTTGGGACAAGACTGAATAATCTTTATTGAAGAGTGACTACTTGTTTCAGATAGGGAGAGTGACACAGTTATGAAATTTCACAAAGTCGGAACCCTGGCAGTGGCTGAAGCGATTAATGCGGATATGGAAAGAGGGCTTTCTCAGAAGGAAGCGGAGAAGCGCAAGAAACATTTTGGACCGAATGAACTCCAGGAAAAAGAAAAGCCATCGATCCTTCTTTTATTTTTTAGTCAATTTAAAGATTTTATGATTATCGTTTTACTCGCCGCCACGTTGATTTCCGGTCTTTTAGGAGAATATATCGATGCCCTGGCGATTATTTCCATCGTTCTCTTAAACGGTGTTCTCGGTTTTTTTCAGGAAGTCCGGGCAGAAAAATCGCTGCAAGCTTTGAAAGAATTGTCGGCACCGACTTCCATCGTTAAACGGGATGGCAAGTGGCAAAAAATCCCGTCAAAAGAGCTCGTTCCCGGTGATCTCATCCGTTTCGCCAGTGGCGATCGGATTGGCGCTGACGTTCGTATCGTGGAAGCAAACAGTCTGGAAATTGAAGAATCGGCGTTAACCGGGGAATCGGTACCAGCACAGAAAAATGCCGAGCCGATTTACGATAAAAATGTTGCACTCGGTGATATGAGCAATATGGCTTTTATGGGGACATTGGTCACCCGAGGAAGTGGCACCGGTCTTGTTGTAGGAACGGGAATGAAAACGGCGATGGGGCAGATTGCCGATCTGTTGCAAAGCCAGGAAGCATTACAAACGCCGTTACAAAGAAGGCTTGAACAGCTCGGCAAGATTTTAATCGCGGCAAGTATTGCCTTAACCGTTCTTGTTGTCGTCATCGGGATTATTCAAGGCAATGATGTATACACCATGTTTTTAGCAGGGGTATCCCTGGCGGTGGCGGCGATTCCAGAAGGGTTACCGGCGATTGTCACCATTGCCCTGTCCCTTGGTGTACAGCGGATGATCCGGAAAAACGCCATTGTCCGTAAACTGCCGGCAGTCGAAACATTAGGGACAGCTTCCGTTATTTGTTCAGATAAAACAGGAACGATCACGCAAAATAAAATGACGGTGACCCATTTATGGGCAGATGGGAAAACGTGGACGGTCACCGGACAGGGAGACGAGCTGATAGGGAAATTTTTAGATCATCATAAAGAAATGGACCCGATAAGGGATGAAATTTTTCACAAATTATTACTTTATGGCATGCTTTGCAATCATGCAAAGGTTATTCAGGATGAACGGGGCATTCGCATTGATGGCGACCCAACGGAAGGGGCGCTGCTCGTTTGTGCGATGAAAGCGGGCTTTTTCGATGAACATCTAGCAGACTATGAAATTATAAAAGAGTTCCCGTTTGATTCGGCCCGGAAAATGATGAGCATCATCGTTCAAGATAAAAAGGGAAATCGTTTTGTCATCACGAAAGGGGCTCCTGATGTTTTAATCGCCAAAAGTACCACAATGCTCCATCACGGCAGAAGGCAAGTGCTCTCGCTCCATGATAAACGAAATTTATTAGAAGTAGTCGGCTCCTTAGCCGGACAGGCTTTACGGACATTAGCCGTTGCCTATAAACCACTGGAAAGCAATGCCCCTATCCCGTCTAGCGAGCGTGATGCGGAAAATCAATTAACGTTTATCGGTTTATTCGGGATGATCGATCCGCCCCGACCTGAAGTGAAACAGGCGATCGATGTTTGTCAGAAAGCTGGTATCAAAACGATCATGATTACCGGTGATCATGCCCTTACAGCCGAGGCGATTGCCAAACAGTTAGGCCTCATTAACGGTAACAGGCTCGTTATTAGCGGGAATCAGCTCGATGTCATGTCCGATTCTGAACTGGAAGAAATCGTTGATCGGGTTGCGGTATTTGCCCGCGTATCACCGGAACATAAATTAAAAATTGTCCGGGCTTTACAAAAAAATGGGCATATCGTGGCGATGACCGGAGATGGGGTTAATGATGCTCCCGCGATTAAAGCCGCCGATATCGGCATAGCCATGGGAATTAACGGAACTGACGTTGCTAAAGAATCTTCCAGTCTCGTCCTGTTGGATGACAATTTTGCTACGATAAAAGAGGCAATTCATGAAGGAAGGAATATTTACGAGAATATCCGTAAATTTATTCGTTACTTGTTGGCATCAAACGTTGGTGAAATCTTGGTCATGCTCTTTGCAATGCTGCTTGCCATGCCCCTGCCCCTTGTTCCGATTCAAATTCTCTGGGTCAACCTCGTAACGGATGGACTTCCAGCGATGGCATTAGGGCTTGATCAGCCGGAAGGGGATGTGATGAACCGGAAGCCGCGAAGTCCAAAAGAAGGGGTCTTTGCCCGGGGACTGGGCTGGAAAGTCATCTCGCGCGGGTTTTTAATTGGCAGTGCGACCTTGATTGCATTTATCGTTGCTTACAATAAATATCCGGGAGAGCTGGCGTATGCCCAAACCATTGCCTTTACCACATTAGTGCTTGCCCAGCTGATACATGTCTTTGACTGCCGCAGTGAACATTCCATATTCGCCCGGAATCCCTTTGAAAATAAATATTTAGTCGGAGCGGTTTTATCCAGTCTGTTGTTGATGTTTCCCGTTATTTATTATGAGCCGTTGCAAAAAATCTTCCATACAGCACCCATTTTACCGATCGATTGGTTGTTAATCATCGCGATGGCTTCTATTCCAACATTTTTACTCGCCGGCTCTTTTTATATAAGAAAAAAATAAAAAATATGGTATAATACGTTTGAAATGGTAAAAGTTCACTTTTACCTTCTTTTTATTTTTTAATAGATTTAGCGATCATTTTTCAGGTGATTTTCTATGAAAAGTATGACAGGATTCGGACAGGGGAAACGAGTAACGGATGATTATACCGTCACGGTAGATATTCGCACGGTGAATCATCGGTTCCTTGATTTCCACATCCGAATACCGCAAACGTATATGGCGCTGGAAACAAAAATAAAGAATTTGATTAAGGAACATGTTTCCCGCGGTCGCGTCGATTGTTTTGTTACAGTGCAATTATTCAATAATTATAACCGGAAATTGCAAATCGATTGGGATTTAATCGATGAATATTACCGGTTTTTGCAAGAAGTACAGGATAAATACCAGTTCAAAGAAGAGATTCAAATCACGCATTTGCTTGACAAAGATGAACTCGTACAAATCGCGGAAATCGAAGAGGAAAACGATGAAATCGGAAAAATCATATTAGAGGTGACAAAAGAAGCGGTCATTCAACTGGCGGACATGCGAAAAACGGAGGGGAATCGTTTAAAAAACGATCTTGTTTCCTTCATCACAACCCTGGAACGACAAATCGATGAAGTGAGAACACTCGCCCCCCGGGCCAGCAAGGAATATGAAGAGAAATTGGCGAAGAAACTGGCCGAATATACAGCTGGTGTGATTGATGAAGTCCGGTTGATGACGGAAGTAGCCATCTTTGCTGAAAAGGTCGACATCCAGGAAGAAATAACACGCCTCGATAGCCATATCGATCAATTTCAACAATTGCTCAATAGTCAAATGGAGGAACCCATGGGAAGAAAAATGGACTTCCTCATCCAGGAAATGAATCGTGAAGTGAATACGATTGGTGCGAAAACGAGCGATGTGGCTATTAGTCGTTACGTCGTTGAGATGAAAAGTGTCCTGGAGAAAATGAAAGAACAAGTGCAAAATATTGAATAATGTTTACCTTTTTCGATGAAGGGAAAAACTAGTAGGAGATTAGGGGGACCATTCTTGAAGGTCATAAATATTGGGTTTGGTAATATTGTTTCCGCCGAACGAATTATTGCCATCGTCAGTCCGGAATCGGCACCGATCAAGCGCTTGATCCAGGATGCCCGCGATCGGGGCAGGCTTATTGATGCTACATATGGACGGAGAACGAGGGCTGTTGTTATAATGGATAGCGACCATATTATTTTATCAGCAGTACAGCCTGAAACCGTTGGACAACGGATGACAGATAAAGAGGATGAACAACTAGAAATGTAGGTGACTTATGTGGAAAAAGACAAAGGATTATTAATCGTTCTTTCCGGTCCATCTGGAGTTGGTAAAGGAACGGTGCGGAAAGCAATTTTTCAAGATCCAGAAGTAGACTTTGTATATTCAATCTCCGTTACTTCCCGGGAAAAAAGAAAGGGCGAGGTAGATGGAGTGGATTATTTCTTTAAAACTCGAGAAGAGTTCGAAGAAATGATCAAAAATGATGAACTCCTGGAATATACAGAGTATGTTGGTAATTACTACGGGACGCCCGTCGACTATGTGATGAAAACACTAGATTCAGGACGGGATGTTTTCCTGGAGATTGAAGTTGAAGGAGCAAAGCAAGTTCGGAAAAAATTCCCTGACGGCTTATTCATCTTTCTAATTCCACCGAGTTTTCATGAATTAGAAAACCGGATCAAACGCCGCGGAACCGAAACCGAAGAATTAATTCAAAGCCGTCTTGCTGTAGCCAGGGAAGAATTGAAGATGATGAGTTTATACGACTATGTCGTTGAAAATGATAAAGTGGAAAACGCCGTGGAAAAAATTAAAGCGATTGTTATGGCTGAACATTGCCGGAGAACACGCGTCGAGAAAAAATTAAAGAAATTATTAGGAGTTGATTGATTTGCTTTATCCTTCCATTGATCATTTGATGGAAAAAATTCCTTCCAAATACCTACTCGTTACGATTACCGCGAAAAGAGCTCGTGAAATGCTCGATACGAAAGATTTTTTAAAAGATGAAAAAGAGTACAAATCTGTGAAATATGTTGGGAAAGCACTGGAAGAGGTAGCAGCAGGCTTGTTGGCTGTCGATGAAGGCACAAAGAAAATTCGACCGGAAGATGAACTGCAAAACTTGTAAAAATTGAACGGATGTGGAAGAAGGGTGACGGGAGTCTCCCTTTTCTTATTTTTACGTAATTTTCCTCGGATGATGTTTCTTGATTAGCAAAAAATAGCTCTTCAATATTTTGTGAATGCCCGTCGCACTTCATTCAAACCTATACCGAGTGTTCACTATCATTTCGCCCTTGAAATTATGATATGATGAAAAAACGGATGACTAAATGGAGAGAGGGAAGAGGATGCAGAACAAACAAGTCTTACTCTGTGTAACGGGTGGTATCGCTGCCTATAAAGCTGTCGCCTTGACAAGTAAATTGACACAAATGAATGTGGATGTAAAGGTGATGATGACAGAAAATGCAGCGAAATTTGTTACCCCGTTAACCTTTCAAGCGATTTCTCGGAATCCTGTTTATTTGGATACATTTGCTGAAATCGATCCCGAAAAAATTGCCCATATCGACCTCGCCGAGTGGGCCGATTGTATCATTATCGCTCCGGCCACAGCCAATATCATCGGTAAGCTGGCCAATGGCATTGCCGATGATATGATTTCAACAACTCTGTTAGCAACTACAAAACCGGTCTTTCTGGCACCGAGCATGAATGTTCATATGTACAGCCATCCGGCCGTACAAAAAAACATGGAAGTATTACAGCAAAGAGGATATCACTTTATTGAACCGAATGAAGGATATTTAGCGTGCGGCTATGTCGGGAAAGGGCGTATGGCCGAGCCGGAAGAGATCATTCACCATATTCACGAATTTTTCACTAGCCCCCGTCCTTTTGCAGGGAAGCGGATTTTAATTACCGCCGGACCGACCCGGGAGAAAATCGATCCGGTCCGCTATATAACGAATTATTCTACAGGAAAAATGGGATATGCTTTTGCCGAACAGGCAGCGAAGCTCGGAGCAGATGTAACCCTCATCTCCGGCCCTGTTGCGCTTCCGGCTCCTGAAAACGTGCGTGTGATCCATGTGGAAAGTGCACAGGAGATGTTTGAAAAGGTCCTGGAACATTATGAGCATGTCGATATTATCATTAAAACAGCAGCTGTTGCAGATTATCGCCCGAGTGTGGTTTCCGAACACAAGCTGAAAAAAAGTGATGATACCCTCGTCATCCATATGGAGCGGACGAAGGATATTTTGCTAGAATTGGGGAAAAGAAAACGCGGTCAGTTTCTTGTAGGTTTTGCCGCTGAAACTGAACATGTCGAAGAAAATGCCCGGAAAAAATTAGCGGAGAAAAATGCCGATATGATTGTTGTCAATGATGTGAAGCAGGAAGGTGCTGGCTTCGGTTCTGATACGAATATCGTCACGATTTTTAAAAGAAATGGAGAAAAGCGCGCCTTACCGAAAATGCCGAAGGCGCAAGTTGCGTTCGAGGTGTTAAAAGAAATTGAGCAAAGCTTGAAAAAGGAAGAGTCCAATGAAAATCGCTAGTGTAATCGTTGATGTGCCCACATTGCAAACGGACAGGCCCTTCGATTACGCCATTCCGGAAGAATGGCAAGATTTCATCCAACCGGGGATGCGGGTAATCGTCCCCTTCGGTCCCCGGAAACTGCAGGGGTTTGTTATTGCATTGAAAGACGAAACCGACTATGAAGCCCGGCTAAAACCGATTATTGAACCGATGGATGCCGTCCCCGTTTTAAATGAGGAGCTCCTGTATCTCGGGCATTATCTTGCCGAAAATACGTTGTGCTTTAAAATTTCCGCCTATCAAGTTATGTTGCCCCCTGCATTAAAAGCAAAATATGAAAAATATTTGCTGCTCGGCGAAAATACGTCTCTCAACGAACTTCCTGATGATTTACAAAAGCTTTTTGCAAAAAGCGATAGAGTGTTATGGCAAGAAGCTGAAAAATATGTAAAACCATCTTATTTATATCGCAAATCGAGAGAAGGGTTTTTCGAAGTTCTTTATGAAATAAAAAGTAAAGGAAATAAGAAAAAAAATGTTTATTACTTGCCGGCAGTGGATGCAGAAGAACTGCAGCGTTTGGCGGATGAACACAAATGGGGCAAAAAGCAAAAGCAAATTATCGAATTTTTCCTGGAACATTTTACTCCGATTCAAATCAAGGATCTCAGCAATTATATCAAAGATCCCCGCACATCCTTGAATTCACTGGTCGAAAAAGGAATATTAAAGAAGGAAGAGCATGAGGAATACCGTGACCCATACAAAGATCGCGTCTTTAAAAAGACCGAACCTCTGGCGTTAACGGAAAATCAGCAGCAGGTGATTCAGCCGATTTTACAATCCATTGCCAATAATGAGCACCTCGTCTATCTTCTCCACGGTGTTACGGGGAGCGGCAAAACGGAAATCTATCTACAGGCCATTGAACAGGTGATCGCCCGGGGGAAAGAGGCGATAGTCCTCGTTCCGGAAATTTCATTGACCCCGCAGATGGTGGAGCGCTTCAAAGGGCGTTTCGGGGATAATGTTGCTGTCATGCATTCCCGTCTTTCATTAGGTGAAAAATATGATGAATGGCGAAAAATTCAGCGGAAGGAAGTTCAGGTCGTTGTCGGCGCCCGTTCCGCCATCTTTGCCCCGTTTGAAAATTTAGGAATTATTATAATCGATGAAGAACATGAAACGAGCTACAAGCAGGAAGATACCCCGCGTTATCATGCACGCGATATCGCGATTGAACGGGGAAAAATCCATCATTGTCCTGTCGTTCTCGGCAGCGCAACGCCTTCACTTGAAAGTTATGCCCGGGCGCAAAAAGGGGTATACCAATTATTGACACTGGAAACGCGCATCAATCAGGCCGAATTACCGCCAGTTGAAATCGTCGATATGCGCGATGAACTCAAAGAAGGAAACCGGTCAATGTTTTCCCGTCTTCTTTTAGAAAAAATGAAGGAGCGGATTGAGAAAAAAGAACAAATCGTGCTTCTTCTGAATCGCCGAGGTTACTCTTCCTTCGTCATGTGCCGCGATTGTGGCCTTGTCGTTCACTGCCCCCATTGTGAAATTTCGTTAACATACCATAAGCACGGGAATCAATTAAAATGCCATTATTGCGGTTATGAAGAATATGCCCCATCGCGCTGTCCGGAATGCGGCAGCCAGCATATCCGTTTTTTCGGCACGGGTACACAGAAAGTGGAGGAAGAGATCGGAAAATTAATACCTGAAGCGCGTATAATCCGTATGGATGTTGATACAACGCGTCGTAAAGGCGCCCACGAAAAATTGCTTAATGATTTCCAGGAAGGGAAAGCGGATATTCTCCTCGGCACTCAGATGATTGCAAAAGGGCTTGATTTTCCGAACATTACCTTAGTCGGTGTGTTATCGGCAGATACGTCTTTGCACATTCCGGATTTTCGTTCATCGGAAAAAACCTTTCAATTATTGACGCAAGTGAGCGGCCGCGCTGGCCGGCATGATAAACCGGGAGAAGTGATTATTCAAACATATACGCCGGAACATTACAGTATCCAGCTGGCGAAAAATCATGACTACAAGACGTTTTACCGGTACGAAATGGTGATGCGGAAGCGCGGTCAGTATCCGCCTTTTTATTACCTGGCGCTCGTTCAGGTAAGCCATGAAAACTTACAGCTTGTCGTTACGACGATTGAGAAAATGACAGCTTATATGAAAGCCCAATTATCGAATGAGGCGATTGTTCTGGGACCTCAAGTTGCCCCAATTGCTCGCATAAACAATCGCTTCCGCTATCAAATGATCATTAAGTATAGACGGGAACCGAATTTAATTACCGCTTTAAAGAAAATAACCGCTCACTTCCACGATTTACAGGTGAGCAAGGGATTATCAATTTCAATTGACTTGAACCCTTTTTCAATGATGTAAAAATAGGAAATATGTGCACGAAAGGTTGAATGGAAAATGGTAAAAACCTTGTTTATGGGAACGCCCGAGTTCGCCGTTCCGGTATTAAAGCAGTTGATTGAAGACAAATACGATGTCATCGGGGTTGTGACCCAGCCGGATCGCCCCGTCGGCAGAAAAAGAGTCATTACTCCGCCGCCGGTGAAAGTGACTGCTCAAGAATACAACATCCCGGTCTATCAACCGGAAAAACTGCGCAAACCCGAATCGTTACAAGAAATCCTGGCACTAGAACCGGAATTAGTCGTTACGTGTGCTTACGGACAGATTTTACCAAAAGAATTACTCGACTATCCAAAATACGGGTGCATCAACGTCCATGCCTCTTTACTTCCGGAATTGCGCGGCGGTGCACCGATCCATTACGCGATTATGCAAGGAAAAAAAGAAACGGGTATCACGATCATGTATATGGTGGAAAAACTGGATGCAGGTGATATTTTAAGCCAGGTTGTCGTCCCGATTGATGAGCGAGATACGACCGGGAGCTTGCATGATAAATTAAGCAAAGCAGGAGCCAAACTTTTAAGCGAAACCTTGCCGAAATTGTTGCGCGGTGAGATCACGCCCCGAAAGCAAAACGATGAAGAGGCAACCTATGCTTACAATATCAAACGGGAACAGGAAAAAATCGACTGGACTAGAACGGGAGAAGAGATTTATAACCATATTCGTGGACTCCATCCCTGGCCAGTCAGCTACACCACATTAAACGGGAAAACATTAAAAGTTTGGTGGGGTGAAAAGGTCCCGCTTAAGACAGAAGCAGAACCGGGAACGATTGTGAAAATTGAAAAAGACGGAATCATTGTTGCCACCGGCGATGATACGGGAATTAAAATTACCGATTTACAGCTTTCCGGTAAAAAGCGGATGACTGCGGAGCAATTTTTAAGCGGGCATCAAATAAAAGAAGGAATGATTTTAGGGGGCTAACATGGCAAAAAAACGTGTGCGCGAGATTGCACTAGACCTTCTCGAATTGGTCGAGAAACAACAAAGCTATAGCAATCTCCTTCTAAACGAAACGATCAAAAAACACAATTTAAATGATGCGGATCGCCGCCTGTTGACGGAACTTTGTTACGGGACCTTGCAGCGGAAAATGACTCTGGACTATTTTCTCGTTCCTTTTATTAAAAAGCAGAAGAAACTGGACTCCTGGGTCCGCAACTTATTGCGCCTGTCCGTTTATCAATTCGTATATTTAACAAAGATACCGGATCGGGCTATTATTCACGAGGCTGTGGAGATTGCCAAAAAACGAGGGCATCGCGGCATCGGTGGTTTTATCAACGGAGTTTTGCGCTCGATGCAGCGGAAAGGCTTACCGTCATTAGAAGACATTCAGGACCCGATCAAACGGCTGTCGATAGCCACGAGTCATCCACTCTGGCTCGTGAAACGGTGGGTTGCACAATACGGCTATTCCCGGACGAAAGCGATGTGCGAGGAAAATTTACAGCCCTCGGTGCAAACGGCCAGGGTGAATGAATATGTTTCATCCACGGAAGAAGTAATGGAACGGTTAACTGCTGAAGGATTTGCCGTTGAGGCATCCCGACATTTGCCGATGGCGCTTAAAAGCAGGAAAGGGAATCTCGCCCATTCGCAAGCTTTCCAGGAAGGATATTTAACCATCCAGGATGAAAGTTCCATGCTCGTTGCACTGGCAGTCAATCCCCTTCTTGATGAAAAGATTTTAGATGCCTGTGCTGCTCCGGGCGGAAAGACGACCCATATGGCGGAAAGGATGCAAAATTCCGGAGAAATCACCGCGCTTGATATCCACAAGCACAAAATAAAGTTGATCGAGGAAAATGCTTCCCGCTTAAAGTTAACGAATATTCGGACGAAACGATTAGATGCCAGGGAAGCGAAAAGCCATTTTCCACCGGAAAGCTTTGACCGAATCCTCGTTGATGCGCCCTGCTCCGGTCTCGGTGTCCTGAAGGGCAAACCCGATATTAAATATCGCAAAAGTGAGGCCGATATTGAGCGATTGGCAGAAATTCAACTGGATCTGCTCGATTCCGTAAGCGGGCTGTTAAAAAAAGGAGGGCTTCTAGTATACAGTACATGTACTGTTGACCAAAAAGAGAATAGGGACGTGGCCCGTGCCTTTTTAAATACCCATACTGAATTTGTTCCTGATCTCGATTTAGCCGACCGTTTACCGGAATCCGTCCGGCCGTTTGTTACTGGAAACACATTAGAATTATTACCCCAGGATTTGCAAAGTGACGGATTTTTTATTGCAACTTTTAAAAAGAAAGAGTAACGTATAAGAAAGAAGGACAGGAACAAGTATAGGAACATTTCCGATTAAAATTTATATGGAATTCATTTTTTGTATGAACGGCTGGAAGAACAGACAACAGAGACGAGCACCTGCGTGAATCAGTCATGTTCATACATGGTTAACCTGAGGAGACGAGGTGACAATATGAGATCAGTCGTACGAACTGACCGGGGAAAAGTGCGTGCCCACAATGAGGATTATGCCGGTGTTTCCGTCTATCATGCGGATGTATTACTCGCCGTAGTTTGCGATGGCATGGGCGGTCATGCAGCAGGTGATGTGGCTAGCCGGATGGCCGGAGAACTCTTGCAAAAAGCATGGGAGGAAGCGGATGCAATCACTACTGCCGGGGAGGCTGAACAGTGGTTCCGCACGAATATTCAAAAGGTCAATGACCAAATTTTTTCCCTCTCCAGTCGAGATGAGTCTTTAAAAGGCATGGGAACGACGATTGTTTCCGCCATCTGCACAGAAAAGTTCGCAACAATCGCCAATGTTGGCGACAGCAGGTGTTACATCATCAACCCGGATGGTCTAAAGCAAATCACAGATGACCATTCCCTCGTGAATGAATTAGTGAAAATTGGTGAGCTAACCAAAGAGGATGCCGAAAATCATCCGCGCAAAAACGTACTGCTGCGCGCTTTAGGTACCGAGCTTTCCGTCGAAGTGGATACTTTGACTATTCCCTTTGAAAAAAATGATTACTTGCTCCTTTGTTCCGATGGGCTGACGAACCAACTATCGGATGAAGAAATTGAAAAAATTATCCGCTCCGATCATGGGTTAGAAGAAAAAGCCGATCAAATGGTCGATCTGGCCAATCAATATGGTGGCGATGATAATATTTCCCTGATCTTAATACACAATGCGGCAGGCGAGAAAGCGGGTGAGGAGTAATGTTAATAGGCAGGAGGATTAATGAACGTTATAAAATTATCGAACTCATCGGTGGCGGCGGTATGGCCAATGTTTATTTGGCCAGGGATATCATTTTGGAACGATATGTGGCTGTAAAAATCTTGCGTTTAGATTATGCCAACGATCCAGAATTCATTCGCCGATTTCACCGGGAAGCGATGAACGCGACAAGTCTCGTTCATCCGAATATCGTCAATATTTATGATGTCGGAGAAGAGGATAATATTTATTACATAGTGATGGAATATGTGAGCGGTGAAACGCTCAAACAATATATACAAAAACATTCACCGATTCCTCTTGAAAAAGTGATCGATATCATGTTGCAGATCACTTCGGGAATCAGTCACGCCCATCAAAATAACATCATCCATCGCGATATTAAACCGCAAAATATATTGCTTGATAAAGATGGGAATGTCAAAATTACTGATTTTGGCATCGCCATCGCGCTCACCTCAACGACCATTACCCATACGAATTCCGTGATGGGATCGGTCCATTACATATCTCCGGAACAGGCACGAGGTGGCATCTCGACAAAAAAATCGGATATTTATGCTCTCGGCATCGTCATGTTTGAACTGCTCACAGGAAGTTTACCTTTTTCCGGTGAATCGGCTGTTTCCATCGCATTAAAACATTTACAAACGGAAACACCCTCACCTAGACAATTTAATCCGGCAATCCCGCAAAGCGTGGAAAACATCGTGATTAAAGCAACAGCGAAAGATCCGTATTATCGCTATGACGATGTGGAAGAAATGATCGCCGATTTGAAAACTTGCCTGGATCCCGAGCGCTTGAATGAAGATCCAGTCGTTTTCCCCGTAGATGACGAAGAAACAAAGGTTATTCCGATCATACAAAATGATCCTCGGGAAGAGGAGAATACGGTGGAAACGGAACGGCCAACGACAAATTCCATGAATCCGACCGCATCTCCTGTTAAAAGGAAAGAAGAAACGGGGAAAAAGGACAGGAAGGTGAAGAAAAAGTGGCCGTGGATCATCGGGGGCATCTCGGTGCTGATCATCCTTTTAGGACTGTTTATCGTTTTTGTCTTCCCGACTTTGTTTGGTCCGAAAGATGTGGAAGTACCGGATGTGGCAGGTATGGAAATTGAAGAAGCGATCGAGGTATTGACCGATGCTGGATTGGAAATCGGAGAACAAATACCGATCAATGACGATGAAGTACCGGAAAATCATGTCATCAAAACGGATCCGAAGGCTGGTAAAACCGTTAAAGAAGGCGCCGAAGTGAATATTTATATCAGTATCGGTAAAGAAACGATAACACTTCGGGATTACACCGGTCGCAAGATTGACGATGTCCTTCGTGAGCTAGAAGACGTTGGCTTTAGCACCATCGATATCGAAGAAGTTTTTGATGAAAGTGAACCGGGAACCATCATCAGTCAAGAACCGGAAGCCGGGACGCAAATCGTTCCCGATGAGACAGAGCTTGTCTTTACGGTAAGTAAAGGGGAGGAAACCTTTGCCCTTGATGATTTAACGAATTACAGTTTGGAAGCTTTAAACGGCTATGCCAGCCGCATGGGGCTTAACATCAACACAACTGAAGAATATAACGATCATGTTCCCCAGGGCAATGTCATCCGGCAAGATACACCACCAGGTACGCAGATGAAAAAGGGTGACACCATTCACGTGATCATATCGAAGGGACCGGAACCTTTACCGCCCCGACCGATGCAAATCGTCTTGAAAGTTCCGTTTTCCCCGGAAATGGCCGAAGGCAATACACAAACCGTTCATATTTACGTCGATGATGTGAACCACAATTATAATGAACCGTATGACACCCTGGAAATTTCCGAGGATACCATGGTCCAGATCGATCTATTAATTCCGCCGGATTCCAGTGCGAAATATAAAATCACCATCGATGGAACGGTTTTTGTTGAAGAAGTCGTTCCCTACGACTGAACAGGAAATGAATCCCCCCATTCAGCAAAATCTTTCCTGAAGATGCTCGAAATCCCTATCGCAAGATCTTCGGGATGGGGGGATTTTTTTATTCATAAAATATCCAGAAACGATTATGCATTATTCTATAGAATTGTATAAAATAAGAGTATACATACCTATCGCTTATTTTGAAGGAAAATTTTTTAATGGAATATAAGGAGTGAAGTTATGCCGGAAGGAAGAATCATGAAGGCATTAAGTGGATTTTACTATGTGAAAAGTAATGACAAAATTTACCAATGCCGGAGCAGAGGGCTCTTTCGGAAAAAAAAGATCACACCTTTAGTAGGGGATCAAGTGGAATTTTCGGTCGAAAAAAATGACGAGGGCTATATCCTGGAAGTGAAGGAAAGAACAAATGAACTCGTCCGTCCCCCTATTGCTAACGTTGATCAAGCTTTTGTCGTTTTCTCGGCGACAGATCCGGAGTTAAACCGGACATTGCTCGATCGCTTTTTAGTGATAATCGAATCGTCCCGTATCAAACCGATTATTATCATCACGAAATTAGATTTAGTTAAAGATGGGGAAAAGGATTTTGTCTATCAAACGATTGAAGATTATGAGAAGATCGGTTATCCGGTCATTTTGACATCAGCCAGGGAAAATAGGGGAATCAAGGCGTTATTCCCATATATTAAAAACAAAGTGTCTGTATTTGCCGGTCAATCCGGGGTTGGCAAATCCACTCTCTTAAATTGTTTGCGACCGGATCTAGAGCTGGAGACGAAGGCGATATCCAAACATCTCGGCAGGGGAAAACATACGACGCGCCATGTCGAATTGCTAGAGATCGGGGAAGGTCTCGTGGCGGATACGCCAGGATTTAGCGTCCTCGATTTTGCCGATATCGAACCGGAAGATTTGACCCTTTATTTTCCAGAAATGAAAGAGCGGTATCCAGAATGTAAATTCCGCGGTTGTCTTCATGTAAAAGAACCGGATTGTGCGATTAAACAAGCGGTTGCTTCCGGGGAAATTCAATCATATCGTTATGAAAATTACTGTACATTTTTAGAAGAAATACAAGAAAGAAAGACGAGGTTATACAAATGATTAAAGTAGCTCCATCAATTTTAGCAGCAGATTTTTCCATTTTAGCAAAAGAGGTAACCGATGTAGAACAGGGGGGAGCGGACTATATTCATATCGACGTGATGGACGGTCATTTCGTTCCGAATATTAGTTTCGGTCCGGTAGTGATTGAATCCATTCGTCCCTTGACAAGCATTCCCTTTGATGTTCATTTGATGATTGAAGAACCGGAAAAGTATATTCCCGATTTTGCCAAGGTTGGCAGTGATATCATTTCTGTTCATGTAGAGGCTTGCAAGCATTTGCACCGGACGATTTATCAAATTAAAGAGCATGGAATTAAAGCGGGCGTCGTATTGAATCCGGCAACACCGTTTGAAATGGTCCGGGACGTTTTACACGATGTTGATTTAGTGCTGTTAATGACCGTCAACCCCGGATTCGGTGGACAGGCTTTCATTCCGGGGGTATTGAATAAAATCGAACAAGTGGCCCGTTTCAAAAAGGAACATGATTTAAACCTTGAAATTGAAGTCGACGGCGGTATCAATAAAGATACGGCCAAACTTTGTGTGGAAAAGGGTGCTAACGTTTTAGTAGCCGGTTCGGCAATCTTCAATGAAAGTGACCGGAAACGGGCGATTCAGTTAATAAGGGGAGAATAAGACTTGCAAAAAATTGTCCATATCGTGGCGGGCGGTCCGGAGCAATTTTTACCCGCTCTCTCTAACTTTAAGAATAATAAAGGAGAAATATTCTGGATTGGTGTTGATCGCGGGGTGCAATATTTACTAGATGCGGGGATCAAACCGAACCTCGCGCTTGGTGATTTTGATTCTATCTCCCGTGATGCATTATTGACGCTGGAACAGGCTACCTTTCCTGTTCTGAAGTTTCCCGCTGAAAAAGATCAAACGGATATGGAAATCGCGTTTCGGCAAGCATTAGAACAAAAGCCCGATCAAATCAGAATTTTCGGTGCGACCGGCGGCAGGCTGGACCATCTTTTAGCAAACATTTCTTTGCTCACAAATTCCCATTATCTTGAACGTGTGCGAACCGTCCAGTTGATCGATCGGACAAATATACTTGAAATCAGGCGACCGGGAAAATATACGTTACAGAAACTTCCTGATAAGCCTTACGTATCTTTCATTCCGTTAAGCCCAGCTGTTGAGAATCTGACTTTACAAGGTTTTAAATACCCATTGCACGAAGCATCGGTCCCCTTCGGTTCAACCTTGTGCATTAGTAATGAAATAATTGCGGACAGTGGTACTTTTTTATTTACGAAAGGCATATTATTGGTTGTAAGGAGTAGCGACGGCTAACAAGATATTTGCCCATTTTATAAAACTGATGGACTGATTACGATACGTTGAATAGGCTATGAAAAAGGGAGTTTGTGTGAAGAACCGAGGAGGGATTGATGGGTGAAATTTTATACAATTAAACTACCTCGATTTCTTGGAGGCTTTGTCCGGGCGATTCTCAGTGCGTTTAAAAAAACGTAATAACAACAGGTAGGTTCAGCGATGAAAAATAAAACTCCCTCGGTGGATATGGTTCCGGGGGATTTTATTTTGCGGTTGTTTGTCATATTTTTGGACAAGTATAAAAAAGAGGCATCTTTCCCAAAGGGTCAGAACGCCTCTTAATCATTATACACGGGTAACTTTACCTGATTTTAAGGCACGGGCAGAAACCCATACACGTTTCGGTTTTCCGTCAACCAAAATACGTACTTTTTGTAAATTCGCTCCCCATTTTCTCCGGTTAGCATTCATGGCATGGGAACGCTGATTACCAAAGGATGCTTTTTTACCTGTAACAAAACATTGTTTACCCATTTCTGTCCCTCCTAACTATATGAATCATACTACATGATCGTACAAAGTCACTAAAATAGATTACCACACTATCAAGGTTTATGCAATATCTGAATACCTGGTGTATTATTTTATAAATAAAATAATCACTCACCTGGAAGATTGGTACACGGGCAATAAAGAGACTGTTTTTACACAATAGGGGCTGGCGTTTTCATATTGCATTGCTGACGGAAATCGTTTATATTTTAAGAGTTTCCGGGTCAGATTATGTATAAATGTTGAATCGTGAAATTTTAAACTTCTTAAGAATTTTTTCGTTTTCTCCTTGACAAAGGGGGATAAGTTCGTATTAATAAAGAAAGCGAACCTTTTAAATTTTATTTCCTTATAGTAAAATAAACGTAGTTTGTCTGAAAACCGTAAAGGGGGAACAGTTCATGTCCATCGAATTAAAAACAAAGTACGGACATATTGAAATTTCCAACGATACGATTGCCCAAATTTGTGGCGGGGCTGCCGTTGATGTATATGGTATAGTAGGAATGGCTTCTAAAAATCAAATTCGCGACGGAATTAGTGAAATTTTAGGAAAAGACAATTATTCAAAAGGTGTAGTCGTTCGTCAAAACGGTGATGAAATCCATATCGATTTATACATTATTGTTGGCTACGGAACAAAAATTTCTGAAGTTGCGCATAATGTTCAGTCCAAGGTAAAATATGTTCTTGAGCATACTTTAGGAATCGTGGCTGATTCAGTAAACATTATCGTGCAAGGAGTCCGGGTTATCAACCCATAAGTTAGGAGGAAATATTGTGGCAACAACAGTTATCGATGGTAAACTCTTTGCAAGGATGATCCAACAAGGAGCAAACCATTTAGCGGCGAATGCGAAATATGTTGATTCCCTGAACGTATTCCCCGTACCGGATGGCGATACCGGAACGAACATGAATTTATCCATGTCCTCCGGTGCCAAAGAAGTACGCAACCAGTTCGTCGACCATGTCGGGGAATTAGGTAAATCCCTATCCAAAGGTTTGCTCATGGGAGCAAGAGGAAATTCAGGCGTCATATTATCCCAGCTATTTCGCGGCTTTAGTAAATATATTGAGAAAAAAGAATCATTGAACGCAAAGGAATTTGCAGCTGCTTTTCAAGCCGGTGTTGAAACGGCTTATAAAGCGGTGATGAAACCTGTTGAAGGAACGATTTTAACCGTTGCGCGGGAATCTGCTCAGAAAGCCGTGGAGGTTGCTGAGCTTACAGATGATGTTGTAACGGTGATGGAAGAACTTGTGAAAGAAGCGAAGGCCTCGCTGGAACGAACACCTGATTTGCTGCCTGTGTTGAAAGAAGTTGGCGTCGTCGACAGCGGTGGTCAAGGCCTTGTTTTTGTTTATGAAGGATTTTTAGCCGAGCTGAAAGGGATCCAGCTTGAGGATGCTCCGCAAAAGGAAGTTTCCATGGAACAATTAGTGAAACAAGAGCATCATAAGAGCGTGCAAAGCTATTTGAGCACAGAAGATATTGAATTTGGCTACTGCACCGAATTTATGGTGAAACTTGATCATGAAAAACTGGCGAAACCTTTTTCGGAAGATGAATTCCGGAATGAAATTAGCCAATTTGGAGATTCCTTACTGGTCATTTCCGACAACGAAATTGTTAAAGTACATATCCATAGTGAACGTCCGGGGGATGTATTGAATTTTGGCCAGCGTTTCGGAGAATTGATCAATCTTAAGATTGAAAACATGCGCCAGCAACATACCCAAATCCTTGAAGCGGAAAACATTGCTGAGGCAGAGCCGGTTAAAATGCCGGTGGAAAAAGCGGCCAAGGAATACGCCATCGTTACCGTTTCCATGGGAAGCGGCATTAAAGAAATCTTTGAAAGCGTCGGTGTCGAAAAGGTCATCGAAGGCGGCCAGACGATGAATCCGAGCACGGAAGATATCGTCAAGGCCATTGAAGAAGTAAATGCTCGCAAGGTATTCGTTTTACCGAACAATAAAAATATCATCCTTGCTGCGGAACAGGCTCGCGATTTGAGCGAAAAAGAAGTCGTCGTCATTCCGTCGAAAACCGTACCGCAAGGGTTAGCGGCGGTCCTGGCATTCAATCCGAATGAAGCTGTCGAAAGCAATCAGGAAGCGATGACTGAAGCGATGGAAAACGTGAAATCCGGACAGGTTACCTTTGCTGTTCGCGATACAACCTTTGATGGTTTGACGATTAAAAAAGATGACTTTATGGGGATTCTGGAAGGGGATATCGTCACCACAAGTCCGGATCTTGTGGAAACAAGTAAAAAACTCATTGAACAAATGCTCGATGATGAAAGTGAAATCTTGACAATCTTTGTCGGTGAAAATGTAACCGAAGTGGATGTCGAGGCCCTTGAACAATTTGTGGAAGAATCCTATCCAGATGTTGCAGTAGAAATCCACGAAGGGAACCAACCGCTTTATCCATTTATTCTATCAGTTGAATAGTCATTTGTTTTTTAGAAGGAAGGGAAAATACCCTTCTTTTTTTATTTTGCGGAAATGAGGAATGTCAAAACCGTATCTTAAAATTAACAAAATAATAAGATATAATAAGAGCAGTCACTTGGGAGATACGTGCACGATCATCATATAGAAAAATTTTGAGGGGAGAGGAGCGGATGAAATTTCGCAGTGTGTTCGATATCATCGGTCCAGTTATGATCGGTCCTTCCAGTTCCCATACTGCCGGGGCGGCTCGCATTGGCAAAGTAGCGCATAGTTTGCTCGGGGGAAGACCGGAGTGGGCGGATATTTATTTTTACGGCTCCTTTGCCGAGACGTATCGCGGCCACGGAACGGATGTGGCCATCGTCGGTGGCCTTCTCGGTTTTGATACGCATGATGAACGGATCATTTCGGCCTTAAAAATTGCAGAAGAAGTCGGTATGAACGTACGCTTTTTCGTTGAAAAAGAAGTCCCGGATCATCCAAATACGGCAAAAATTATCGCCGGTACGAAAGATCATTCGGTGGAAATCGTCGGTATTTCGATCGGCGGCGGAAAAATCGAAGTGGCGGAAATTAATGGGTTTACACTTAAACTGACCGGAGAACATCCGGCGATCGTCGTTCTGAATAATGATCGTTTTGGCTGTATCGCGAATGTGGCCAGTGTACTGGCAAAAAACAAAATTAATATCGGACATATGGAGGTCTCCCGCAAGGAAAAAGGGAAGACTGCCCTGATGGTTCTCGAGACCGATGAGAATGTGGCGGAGGAAATTTTAGCGGAAATCGCTGCGTTGCCAAATATTTTGCACGTTGCAAGAATTGTGGAGTAAAAATCAAACTGTTTTCTTAAATAAATTTGCTGCGGCGGGATAAAAAATCCAAAATGGAGGAGAGGGGAATCGTAATGATATTTCGTACGGTGCGGGAATTAGTGGAACTGGCGGAAAAAGAAAATAAAAAAATAAGCGAAATTATGATTGAGCGGGAAATGCAGGTCATGAACAAAAGCCGCGATGAAGTGATCGAACAGATGGACAAAAATTTACAGGTAATGGAAGAAGCCGTTGAGAAAGGGTTGAGAGGGGTTACTTCCGTATCCGGTCTGACCGGAGGGGATGCGGTCCTCTTGCAGGATTATATCGCGAAGGGTGATACCCTTTCCGGCACCCTTTTATTAGATGCGGTGAGTAAAGCGATGGCCACGAATGAAGTGAATGCGGCGATGGGCCGGATTTGTGCGACACCGACCGCGGGCAGTGCCGGGGTAGTTCCCGGAACATTATTTGCCGTGAAAAATAAATTAAATCCGACCCGCATGCAAATGATCGAATATTTATTTACAGCAGGTGCTTTCGGCTATGTCGTGGCCAATAATGCGTTTATTTCCGGAGCCGCAGGAGGCTGTCAAGCGGAAATCGGATCTGCTAGCGGGATGGCTGCTGCGGCAATCGTCGAGATGGCAGGAGGAACGCCGAGTCAATCCGCTCACGCTATGGCGATTACATTAAAAAATATGCTCGGCCTCGTTTGCGATCCGGTTGCTGGACTCGTGGAAGTCCCTTGTATTAAACGAAATGCGATGGGCGCCGCCAACGCTTTACTCGGAGCCGATATGGCACTAGCGGGCGTGACAAGTCGGATTCCTTGTGATGAAGTGATTGAAGCGATGTTTCGCGTCGGTCAAATGATGCCGACTGCTTTGAAAGAAACAGCGCAAGGAGGTTTGGCCGCGACACCAACGGGAAGAAGATATGCAAAGGAGATATTTGGTGAAGGATGATTGCAGTGCAAGACGAACTAAAACAACCGGTTACCGTCATCAAAGGAATCGGCGAGGAAACTGCAAAAAAACTGGCAGAACTGAATATCGAGACCGTTAAAGATTTGCTCTTTTATTTCCCGTTTCGGTTTGAAGACTACCGCCTCCGTGATTTGAGCGAAGCGGAACACGAAGAAAGGGTGACGGTTCGGGGCATTGTCGCCAGCGAACCGTCGCTCACCTATTACGGGCGAAAAAAGTCACGCTTAACGGTGAAAGTCCAGGTGGACCGCTATTTAATCCTCGCTGTTATTTTTAACCGACCATATCTAAAAAATAAACTGGTCTTTAATACACCAATTACGATTAGCGGCAAATGGAATCGCTATCGCCAGCAAATTTCCGTCAGCGATATCCGCTTTACTACTGATAACGAGTCGGTATTTGAATTTGAACCGATATACTCGGTGCGAGAAGGCATAACCGTAAAACAATTGAGACGCTGGATCAGAACAGCTTATCAAGAGTACGCCGATTTGATCGAAGAAAGTCTTCCCCGGGAAATCCGCCTGAAGTATAAGCTTTATACGATGAAAAATGCTGTCCGGGCGATCCATTTCCCCAGAAATGCCCTCGATATTAAGCAAGCCCGGCGCCGCCTCGTTTATGAAGAATTTTTACATTTCCAGTTAAAAATCCAGGCGTTGCGAAAATTTAACAGGGAAAATGCGCACGGTGCGGAAACCCGTTATGATACAGAAGCATTAAGACAATTTATTCAGTCGTTAAAATTCCCGCTGACGAATGCCCAGAAACGGGTGCTCAAAGAAATTTTAATCGATTTAAAATCACCGTACCGGATGAACAGGCTCCTGCAGGGAGATGTCGGTTCCGGAAAAACGGTCGTTGCCGCCATAAGTCTCTATGCGGCGGTTACGGCAGGATTCCAGGGCGCGCTCATGGTGCCGACGGAAATTTTGGCAGAGCAACATTACGAATCGCTCCAGGAGATGTTTCGTCCCTTTGACGTCCGGGTGGAATGTTTGACAAGTTCGGTAAAAGGGAAAGAGCGACAGGAAATCCTTGCGGGTTTACAGAGCGGTGATGTTCAGATTATTATCGGAACCCATGCCTTAATTCAGGATGAAGTCCAGTTTGCCAATCTCGGGTTGGTCATCACTGATGAGCAGCATCGCTTTGGCGTGGAACAGCGCCGCGCCCTCAGGGAAAAAGGAATCCATCCGAATTCCCTCTTCATGACGGCCACACCGATACCGCGGACACTCGCCATCACCGCCTTTGGTGAGATGGATGTTTCGACGATTGACGAATTACCCGCCGGTCGGAAACCGATTAAAACGATGTGGGCCAAGCCGAACATGCTCGGACAGGTGCTCGCGTTTATGGAAAAAGAATTGGAAAAGGGCAGGCAGGCCTATGTGATTTGCCCGTTAATTGAGGAATCCGATAAACTCGATGTCCAGAATGCCATTGATGTCCACGAAAGCCTCGTCCAGTATTTTCAGGGGCGCTATAAGATCGGTTTGATGCACGGTAGACTTGGCGCCGATGAAAAAGAATCTGTAATGAAAAGTTTTGCGGCCAATGATACGCAAGTTCTCGTAGCGACGACCGTTGTCGAAGTTGGCGTCAATGTTCCGAATGCGACAGTGATGATTATTTATGATGCAGAAAGATTCGGACTTGCCCAGCTGCACCAATTGCGCGGTCGCGTCGGGCGGGGTGAACACCAGTCTTACTGCATCTTATTGGCCGATCCGAAATCCGATGTTGGCAGGGAACGCATGAAAATCATGACGGAGACGAATGACGGGTTTTTACTGAGTGAAAAAGATTTAGAATTGCGGGGGCCGGGAGACTTTTTCGGAACGAAACAAAGCGGATTGCCTGATTTTAAAGTGGCCGATATGGTGCACGATTATCGTGCCCTGGAAACGGCACGCCGGGATGCTTACCAACTCATCCATTCGCAACAATTTTGGACAGCCCCGGAATATGCGGTGCTTCGCAAATCTTTACTGGCTTCCGGCGTTATGGATGGAGAAAAATTAGATTAATATTTTCCAAGGACAGGCTGATGCGTCCCCATGATGATGCGGATACATTTTTTCGCAAAATAATCGAAAAATAGATTTGAAATATAGGAAAGGCATCGATTGATAATTCTGAAATTACTTTTTCACCTTGAAATATTTGTTCAGCTTATTTATACTACTATTAGTACCTAGTCACAAAAATGAGTGGAGATTAATATGAGACCGAAAAAAAAAGAACGTCAGCGCTTATTGCAGGAAACAATTAAAGAAAACCCCTTTATTACGGATGAAGAATTAGCGGAGAAATTTTCCGTCAGTATCCAAACGATTCGCCTCGATCGTTTGGAATTGGCAATTCCCGAATTGCGAGAGCGGATCAAGAACGTCGCGCAGAAAAACTTTTCTGAAACGGTTCGCTCCTTACCAATTGAAGAAGTGATCGGTGAGATTATCGATATCGAGCTTGATCATCATGCCATATCGATTTTAGATATTAAGAAAAGCCACGTATTCAAGCGCAATAAAATTGCCCGCGGACACCATTTGTTTGCGCAGGCCAATTCCCTGGCAGTCGCTGTCATCAACGATGAACTGGCGCTAACAGCCAAAGCGGAGGTTCGCTTTATCCGGCAAGTCAAAATGGGTGAACGGGTCGTGGCAAAAGCGAAAGTCATTGAGCGAGAAAATGAAAAAGGCCGGACAATTGTTGAAGTAGAGAGCTTTGTCAATCAGGAACTCGTCTTCCGAGGCGTATTTGATATGTACCGCTCGAAATCTTCAGAAAAAGGTGAGACACATGAAACTAGCGATTGATGCGATGGGTGGCGATCATGCACCGGAAGTGATTGTAAAAGGTGCAGTCAAAGCCATTGAGCAGTTTTCAGACATTGAACTTATTTTAGTCGGTCATGAAGATAAAATAAAACAGCATTTACAAAGGCAAGAACGAATTACGATTATACATACGGATGAAGTGATCACCGGGGACGATGAACCGGTTCGCGCCGTCCGTCGCAAAAAAGATGCTTCCATGGTCCTGGCTGCCCGAGAAGTGAAAGAGGGCCGGGCAGATGCGTTGATTTCCGCAGGCAATACAGGTGCGCTTGTGGCTACCGGGCTGTTTGTCGTCGGGCGCATTCCCGGAATTGATCGACCGGCATTAGCCCCTACTATACCAACAATCGACGGAAAAGGCTTTTTATTACTCGATGTTGGGGCCAACAGCGATGCGAAACCGGAACATATGCTCCAAAATGCCTATATGGGTTCGATTTACAGTGAAAAGGTTCGCGGAATTCCAAACCCCCGGGTCGGTTTATTGAATATCGGTACGGAAGAGGAAAAAGGGAACTTGCTGACAAAAAATGCCTATGAACTGTTAAAAGAGACAGACCTTAACTTTATCGGTAATGTCGAAGCCCGGGATTTATTAAACGGTGTGGCTGATGTGGTTGTAACAGACGGCTTTACAGGAAATATGGTTTTGAAGACACTAGAAGGAACGGCCGCGTCACTGATGAAAATGTTAAAAAATGCATTAACATCTAGTATGAAAGCAAAAATCGGTGCTGCACTCGTTTTACCTCAATTAAAAGAAATAAAGAAAACGATGGACTATACAGAACATGGGGGCGCACTACTTGCCGGGATTCAGCATCCAGTGATTAAAGCCCACGGTTCCTCGGATGAAAAAGCAATTGTCAACGCGATTCGTCAGGCCCGGAATATGGTGCTGAACGAGGTAACCGAGAAAATTAAAGAGCAAGTAGCCCTTGAAAAAGCTAAGAATCAGGAAAATTAGGGGGACGGTCAACGAATGGGAAAAATTGCCTTTATCTTCCCCGGTCAGGGCTCACAGGCCGTTGGCATGGGAAAGGAATTACGAGATAAATATGAAGAGGTCAAGCAAGTATTTGAACTGGCAGATCAAGCGTTAAATCGTTCGCTTTCTTCATTAATTTTCAACGGTCCTGCTGAAAAGTTAACGTGGACCGTCAACACCCAGCCAGCACTCGTAACGACTAGTATCGCGATATTGGAATATTTTAAACAATTCGGCATTCAACCGGATTTTGTTGCCGGTCATAGTTTAGGTGAGTACAGTGCCCTCGTAGCCGCAGGTACGTTCACATTTGAAGATGCGGTCCGCATTGTCGAGCTGCGCGGTAAATTGATGGAAGAGGCCTATCCCGGCGGAAAAGGAGCGATGGCTGCTGTTTTAGGAATGGAGCGGGAGCTGTTAACCGCCGTTTGCGAAGAAGTTACCGCTCGCGGTGAACATGTCCAGCTCGCCAATTTAAATTGTCCCGGACAAATTGTTATCTCCGGTTCAAAAGAAGGGGTACATCAGGCGGGAGAGTTAGCAAAAGAAAAGGGCGCTCGCCGCGTCATTCCCCTTGCTGTCAGCGGGCCCTTTCATTCGAAATTTATGGAGCCTGCCTCAAGCCTCCTGAAAAAGGCCCTGGATGAAGTGGATTTACAGGACGCACGGATTCCTGTCATTGCAAATGTAACGGCCGAACCCGTTCAGGATCGCACGGAAATTAAAGAGCTGCTCGTCAAGCAATTGTATTCTCCTGTTTTATGGGAAGACTCCGTGCGGATGATGATCAATGCCGGTGTGGATACGTTTATTGAAGTGGGACCCGGCAAGGTGTTAACGGGATTGGTCCGGAAAATCGATCGCAACGTCCGCGGATATTGTATTTACGATGAGGCCACCGTTTTAAATGTGATAAACGAACTAAAGGAGGAAGGAAAATGAGTTTGACCGGTAAAGTTGCCCTCGTTACCGGGGCATCCAGGGGTATCGGCAGGGAAGTTGCGCTGGAGCTGGCCCGGCGCGGAGCCGATGTAGTTGTCAACTATGCTGGAAATGCCAGGTTAGCAGAAGAAGTCGCCAGTGAAATTCAACAAATGGGAAGAAAAAGTTTTACAATCCAGGCCAACGTGGCTAATCAAGCCGAAGTGGAACAGATGATTTCCACGACGATCAAGGAAATGGGTGCCTTGCATATTTTAGTGAATAACGCAGGCATTACCCGCGACCAATTAATTTTGCGAATGAAAGAAGAAGACTGGGATAACGTATTAAACACGAATTTAAAAGGCGCATTCCACACGATCAAAGCAGCCACAAGACAGATGATGAGACAGCGGGAGGGGCGCATTATCAACATTTCTTCCGTTGTCGCTTTCAGTGGAAACGCTGGTCAAATCAACTACAGTGCCTCCAAAGCCGGAATGATAGGCTTAACGAAATCAGCGGCAAGGGAACTGGCAGCAAGGAATATCACGGTCAATGCGGTCGCTCCGGGATACATTGAAAGTGATATGACGGAGCAGTTATCTGCTGAGATTAAAGAAGAACTGTTCAAACAAATTCCTCTAGGACGACTCGGCAAACCGGAAGATGTAAGTAAACTTGTCGCCTTTTTAGCGTCCGATGATGCAAGCTACATTACCGGACAGGTATTCCATGTCAATGGCGGCATGTATATGTAAGGAATTTCTTGAATAGTGTTAGTAAATTGGTAAAAACTTTCAAATGATATTGTAATACTCTATAATACTTGAGGGGAGGTGACATAAATGGCAGGAGATGTAATGGAAAGAGTAACAAGAATCATCGTTGACCGTCTTGGTGTTGATGAATCTAAAGTAACACCTGAGGCAACTTTTAAAGATGACCTCGGTGCGGATTCCCTTGATGTTGTAGAACTCGTCATGGAAATGGAAGACGAATTCGGTCTGCAATTCTCCGATGAAGATTCCGAAAAAATCTTAACCGTTGGCGATGCGGTAGAATACATAAAAAGTCAACTGAATGAATAAGAGAGAGAAATTACGAATTAAAAATGATTTTGTCGATTGTTCCTTTTTTTGATACACTTCACTTATATAAGTGAGGTGTTTTTCTTGTTTTATCGAAAAAAAACTACCCGAATTGGTGTTTTTCATTTAAACTGGTAGATATGAAGAGGTGTGATGGATGAGTAAAAATCAGCATGTGCGAAAAAAACAAAGGGAATCCGAAGATCAAACATTCATGAAATTTCAGGAAAAAATCGGCATTTTCTTTTCCGATATATCATTATTAAAACAAGCCTTTACCCATTCTTCCTATGTAAATGAACAGCGGAAGGGAAACGATGAAGATAATGAACGGCTCGAATTTCTTGGCGATGCCGTTTTGGAACTTGCGGTATCGCATTTTCTTTTCATGAACTATCCGCTCATGGAAGAAGGCGAGATGACCAAGCTCCGGGCGGCTATCGTTTGTGAGCCGTCTTTAGTTTCATTTGCCGAAGAACTGGAATTCGGTCCAATGATGCGCCTCGGTAAAGGCGAGGAACTGACTGGAGGAAGAAAAAGACCGGCGCTGTTAGCCGACGCCTTTGAAGCGTTTATCGGTGCCCTTTATTTAGATAAAGGCATGGATCAAGTTTTTTCCTTTTTAAATCACTATGTGTTCCCCAAGGTCAAAGAAGGTGCCTTTTCCCATGTGATGGACTACAAAAGCCAATTACAGGAATATGTGCAACAAAAAGGTCTCGGCACGGTGGAATACGAGATTATTGAAGAGCGGGGACCGGCCCATAACCGGGAATTTATTTCGGAAGTCCGTCTTAATGGTGAACGGATGGGGCAGGGCACAGGAAAATCGAAAAAAGATGCAGAACAAAAAGCTGCTCATATGGCACTTAATGCATTAATCGGAAACAGGAATACGGATTAGGGTGAACGAAATGTTTCTCAAACGATTAGAAATTGTAGGTTTTAAATCTTTCGCTGATCGGGTGACGATCGAATTTGATAAAGGTTTTACAGCCGTCGTCGGCCCGAATGGCAGTGGAAAAAGTAATATTACCGATGCCATTCGCTGGGTGCTGGGGGAACAATCAGCAAAAACCCTCCGCGGTGGCAAAATGGAAGATATCATTTTTGCCGGGAGCGATACGAGAAAACCGCTGAACTTTGCTGAAGTTTCCTTAACATTAGATAATGAAAATCATTTCTTGCCGCTCGATTATAATGAAATTTGCATTACGCGACGGGTATATCGGTCAGGAGAGAGCGAATTTTTTATCAATAAACAATCATGCCGACTGAAAGATATTATCGATTTATTCATGGATTCCGGATTGGGAAAAGACGGTTTTTCCATTATCAGTCAAGGACGCGTCGATGAAATTTTAAACAGTAAACCGGAAGAGCGGCGCGCCATTTTTGAAGAAGCCGCCGGAGTATTGAAATATAAAAAGCGGAAAAAGAAGGCGGAAGCAAATCTCCTTGAAACCGAAGAAAATTTGAATCGCGTTCGTGATATTTTACACGAGCTGGAAAACCAGCTGGAACCGTTAAAAATCCAGGCGTCGGTTGCCAGGAACTATTTAGCGAAAAAAGAAGAACTGGAACAGTATGAAGTTGGTTTGATTGTTTATGAGATAGAAAATTTGCATGAACAGTGGGAACAGGCGAAAATGGCTGTGCAGGAACAGCGGGATTTGGAAATTCAGCTGGCCAGCCAGATTGCGAAAAAGAAAGCTGACCTGACCGAAATCCGTGAGAGAATCGCAGCATTAGATGAATCGATTGAAGAATTGCAGCAAAATTTGCTCGAGACAACGGAACTGCTTGAGAAATTAGAAGGGAAAAAGGAAGTTTTAAAAGAGCGGAAGAAAAATGCCAGCGCCAACATGGAAACGTTAAAAAGAACGATCGCCGAAGATAAAAAACGGCTGGAAAATTTGGCACTGGAAAAAGCCGGTCTGGAAGCGGAATATGGAAAATTGGCGAACCAGCTGGCGGAAAAGAGGCGTCTGCTTGAAGAAAAGAAGCGACAATTAAACACCTATTCGGAAGATATTCAGGAAAAAATCGAATCTTTGAAAGCCGACTTTATTGAATATATGAACAACCTGGCGACAGTGAAAAATGAAAGCGAACACCTCGATCGGCAATTAACCCGGATTGAACAGATTCGTAAAGAATCATTCCAGGAAAATCAAAAATATTTAGATGAACGTAAGGAAATCCAAAAAGCAAAAGAGGAGCTCCAGCAACAATACTCTGAAGTGGAAGAGCGGTTAAATCAAGAGATTGCCGGTGAGCTGGATGAAAAACGGAAACTGGAAAATCTGCAAACTCAATATGCCAAAGAAGAACAGACGTATTATAAAGCCCTCCAGTATATTCAACAGGTTAAATCTAGAATGGACCTCCTTGAAGAAATGGAGGAAGAGTATTCCGGCTTTTATCAAGGGGTAAAAATCATCTTGAAGAATCGCCAGCGTCTGTCGGGGATTGAGGGAGCTGTGGCGGAACTGATCGAGGTGGACAGGCCTTATGAAAAGGCGATGGAGACGGCGCTCGCATCCAGCATGCAGCATATCGTCGTCCGAACAGAGGAAGATGCAAGAAGAGCCATTCAGTTTTTAAAACAAAATCAAGCGGGCCGGGCAACATTTCTCCCGATGAACTCCATTCGCGGGAAACAAATCCCGCACGTTTCACTGCAAGCCGTTAGCAACCATCCATCCTATATTGGCGTCGGAACAGACCTCGTTTCTTACGATTCACAGTATGCGAACATTATTTCCTACCTGTTAGGAAATGTCATTATCAGTAAAGATTTAGAAGGGGCTAACGCCATCGCCCGCTTATTGCAGTACCGCTATCGCATCGTGACCCTGGATGGGGATGTGGTCAATCCTGGCGGTTCGATGACAGGTGGTTCGGTCAAGAAAAATTCGGTTTCTTTATTGACGCGGAAAAATGAACTGGAAAAACTAAAGAAAAATTATCAAGGGATGCAGGAAAAAACGGTCGCCCTTGAGGAAAACTTAAAAGCTAAAAAACAGGCGATTCAGTTAGCGGAACAGAAGATACAGGAATTTGAAAAAAAGAAAAACGTATTGAATGGTGAACTCCAGCAGTTAAAAGACCGCTTGAAAGATATCGAATGGCAGGAAAACTCAATCAATGAAAAACTGGCGATTTACGACCGGGAGGAAGCTTCCTATTCCGAGGAAATCCACACATTAAAAACAAAGAAAGTGGAAAACGAAGAGACGAAAAAGCGCCTGGAACAGCAAATAGCGGCGATTGAACAGGAAATAAAAGACTTATCGGAAAAACAAAATCAGGATCAAACGATTAAGGAACGCTTGAGCGAAGACATCAATGCGGTGAAAATTTCCATCGCTAAATTGGAAGAACAGTTCCGTCATGCAGAAACGCGCCTGGAAAGCATCCGGGAACGGTATCACGATGTCGAAGAGACCTTAAAACAAAACGAAGAGAAATTACAGGATTACGAACAGACGTTAAACATGAGTGCGGAAGATGAATTGAAGCTTGTGGAAATTAGTGAAGAAAAGAACCAGTTGAAAGAAAAAACGCTCCAGTTAATTGCGGACAGAAGGAAAAAACGTCTCGAATACCATCAAATCCAGGAAGATATGGAACGGGAAGCTGGCGAACTGGAACGGCAGCATAAAAGAGTCGCAGAACAGCTCAAGGAAACGGAAGTTCGCATGAACCGGCTCGATGTGGAGCTGGAAAATCGCTTGCAAACTTTATATACTGACTATACGTTAACGTATGAGGGAGCAAAGGAAAAATATGAACTCATTCTCCCCTATGAGGAAGCGAAAAAGAAAGTTCAGCTCATCAAGCGTTCGATTGAAGAACTCGGTGTCGTTAATCTCGGGGCTATCGATGAATATGATCGGATTAGCGAACGGTATCAGTTTTTAACCGGGCAAAAAGACGATCTGGAGACAGCAAAAGATCAGCTCTATCAGGTCATTGATGAGATGGATGAAGTGATGGTCGAGCGCTTCGGTGAAACGTTCCACGCCATCAATCACGAATTCCGCGCTGTGTTCCGGAGTCTTTTCGGCGGCGGTCAGGCTGAATTGCAGTTGACGAATCCGGACGATTTATTAAATACCGGTATCGAAATTATCGCGCAGCCCCCCGGGAAAAAGCTGCAAACATTAGGTTTATTATCGGGTGGGGAGCGTGCCCTTACAGCCATCGCCCTGTTATTTTCCATTTTACGTGTCCGTCCAGTACCGTTTTGTGTGCTTGATGAAGTGGAAGCGGCCCTCGATGAGGCGAACGTCTACCGTTTCAGTCAGTATTTAAAAGAATTTAGTAGAGAAACCCAGTTTATCGTCATTACCCACCGGAAAGGTACGATGGAAGAAGCCGATGTGTTATACGGTGTCACCATGCAAGAATCCGGTGTTTCCAAACTCGTTTCCGTCCGACTTGAAGAAGCGGAAGAGAATTTGCAAATGAAAGCGTAAGGAGTGTAGGACATGGGATTTTTTGATAAATTGAAAGCCAAATGGACACAGCAGACCGGGCAAGTGACAGAAAAGTTTAAAGATGGTCTGGCAAAAACACGCCAAAACTTTTCCAGTAAAGTGAACGATTTAATTGCCCGTTACCGGAAAGTGGATGAAGAGTTTTTCGAGGAATTAGAATTAATTTTAATCGAAGCGGATGTCGGTTTTGACACGACCATGGAACTGGTCGATGAATTAAAAATGGAAGTGAAACGGCAAAATATTCAGGAGACGGAGAAAATCCGCGATGTTATTGTTGAGAAGATGGCGGAAATTTATGCAGGAGACGATCGTGAACTGACGAAATTAAATATGCAAGATGATGGGCTGACCGTCATTTTGTTTGTTGGCGTGAACGGGGTCGGTAAAACGACATCCATCGGTAAACTTGCCCATAAATTTAAACAAGAGGGTAAAAGCGTCATCCTTGCGGCTGGGGATACGTTCCGGGCGGGCGCGATTGAGCAGCTGGAAGTTTGGGGCGAACGCGTTGGCGTGGAAGTGATCAAACAACAGGAAGGAACGGACCCGGCAGCGGTCATGTATGATGCCATTCAGGCTGCCCGCAGTCGGAAAGCGGACGTGTTACTTTGCGATACAGCGGGACGTCTGCAAAATAAAGTCAACTTAATGAAAGAGCTGGAGAAAATTAAACGGGTGATCAGCAGGGAAATTCCCGGCGCCCCCCATGAAGTGTTGCTCGTTTTAGATGCAACGACGGGGCAAAATGCGCTCCAGCAGGCCAAGCAGTTTAAAGAAACGACAGATGTTACGGGTATCGTGCTGACAAAACTCGATGGTACGGCAAAAGGGGGAATTGTAATTGCCATCCGCCGGGAATTGAATATCCCGGTAAAATTTGTCGGCCTCGGTGAAAAAATGGATGATCTCCAAGAATTCGTCCTGGATCAATATTTATACGGCCTATTTGCCGGTTTAAGTGAAGGCGACCAATAATTTCCTGATATACTAGGGGGAATTTCCTCCTCTTTTTTAAACAAAATTATCAGAATTTATATTCAATAAAAATTTTTAATACATGTAACATTATCAATATTTTTCCTACTAATCTAGTAAGGACTATATAAAAGGGGTTATTCGCATGAAAAAAATTGTTCCGATATTTTTATCACTCTTTTTGATCCTGGTAATTGTTCCGGAAAAAGTATGGGCACAATCATCGATCAAAGTAACAACAGAACCAGGGTTTAACAAATCGGTGAAAATGTGGCGCAGCTATCCCCTCCATATCACGATAGAAAATAGCGGTGATGAGGCTTTTTCCGGTGACCTTGTCATCTACTTTTCCGGTAGTTATCGTTCAATGGGGGCCCGGGTTGTACCGGTCCATGTTGAAAGCGGTGCAAAAGAAAAATATACGGTGACGATGCCGGCTAGTTCCGATATGGGATATTATTTCGACTACAATGAGGAACAAATTGTTTTATATAAGGGAAGCTGGCGGAGCGGACATAAAGTGCAATTTACCGGCGATAAACAGGTCTATATTTCCTATGTCGACCCGGGTACAGTCACTGTCGGGATGTTAAGCGAGCATCCCGATCGTTTGGCGAAATTTAAAGGTGCTCCCGGTTCACAAAAAGTGTGGCACTCCTTCCAGGCTGAAGATATCCCTGAAGAAGGGGAAGCCCTCAGCTATTTTGATTACATCATCATCGACGAATTTCCCCTTGCGACATTGTCGCAAGAAGCCCAGGAGGCCATTTTGGACTGGGTAAAAGCAGGCGGGACGTTAGTTGTAGGCGCAACGAGCAACCCGCTGCAAACGTACGGTATTCTTTTTGATGAATTGCCGCTGAAAGCTAAGGAAGAACAAGTGTTACAACATGTTGAAATTGGGGAAGATGTCGAATTTGCGACTTTACCAATTTATACCGGCCCGGTGGAAGATGGGAAAGTGAAATTATATAGTGATGAGATTCCCCTCATATTGGAAAAGGATTTCGGAAGCGGGAAAATCGTACAAACGGTTTTTTCCCTCGGCGATGAACCGGTCATTTCAACTGAAGGCTATCCGAAATGGTTCAATACATTTCTTCAGTCGAAAAGTCGTCATGGCGGATATATTAGCGATATGATCGATACTTTGTACTGGGATTACGCAAGGTACAATGAATATTTTGATGGTCCCGATTTATCGACCGTCCAGTTGGCGGGGATTTTTGCAATCTATTTAACCGTCATCGTTCCCCTTCTTTACATAATTTTGAAGAGGAAAGATAAGCGCGAACATGCTTGGTGGCTGATTCCGTCCGTTTCGCTTCTCTGTTCGGTAATGATTTTTGTTTATGGGGCAAAGGACCGGATCAGCCAGGCCCAGATGAATGAAATGGGGCTGTATATTAATGAAAATTCGCGGCTTGAAGGGATTCATGCTGTGGCCCTCCAATCGAATAAGGGTGGGGATTATACCGTGCGAACGAAAAGGGATGAATACACCCCTATTCCCCTAACATCCGACGATGTGTATATGGAAAATAAAAATAAAGTTGCTCATTTAGAGATGGACCGAAATGAAATAGACATCATATATCCCAATATGGAATACTGGGCGGTTCGGTCGATCGTCGGTGAAGCATCACCAGATATTGAAGGATCCTTTTCATATGACTTAACTTTCGCCGATGATACGTTAAAGGGAACGATTACGAATCAGTATCCAATTGCTTTTGAAGAAGTGTTTATCTGGTCTGGTGATAAACAAATTTCATTAGGGTCCGTTGCTAGCGGAGAAACGATCGCCGTTGATGTGAGCATGAAAAATAGCTTTTTGCGTGCACCATTTGCTAGCGGAGCCCTGCCGGATGAGACGAAAGATCTCAACTGGGAAGAAATGACCCAGGAGACGTTGCTGAATAGTTCGATCAATCATTTACTGTTTGTCCATACAAAGCCGGTAATCGCCGGTATAACGAAAGAAAAAATTATTTCCGCTGAATTAGTGGATGAAAAAGTTAAACATCGCCGTATTTCCCTGATCGTGCAACCGTTTCGGCCGGAATTTGAACGAAACGGTGAATTCACGATTGAGAACGAGGAATTTTCCGTGGAGGTGATCCCTGTTACCGGCGGCTATTATGAATTCGAATCGTATCCAACAGGTGGCATGCAAATATTAGCGGATCCGGGAACATATGAATTCATATTTTCACTGCCAACCGTCGATGATCTGGAGCAGTTGAAGGTCTCGGAAATTGCGATCACTATTGGGGGCGTAGACGCCTATACGATTTTAAATACGGAAACAGAAGAATTCGATGCCCTCGACCGTGAACAGGGAAGGCGGTTCGTATTCTCGGAAGAAGCGGAGAAGTATATGTCGGAAAATAGCGAGATCAAAATACAAGTTGAGAAAACTTCTTTTGAAAATCCCTATATTTATATCCCGCAAATTCGCTTGAAAGGAAGTGTCACCGGAAATGATTGAAATCAATCAGTTAACGAAAAAATACGGGAATTTCACAGCGCTCGATTCTTTGACGCTATCGATTGAGAAAGGAACGGTTTTCGGATTTGTCGGTCAAAATGGGGCGGGTAAAACTACGACCTTTTCCATATTGGCAACGTTACTTGCCCCGACTTCCGGTGATGCGATAATCAATGGCTACAGTGTCGTTCGTGATGCGAAAAAAGTGCGCCAGTGTATCGGCTATATGCCGGATTTCTTTGGCGTTTATGACCAGTTAAAGGCACGGGAGTATCTGGATTTTTACGGGGCAAGTTACGGAATACCGGTGCGTGAGCGAGAAAAATTAATTCCCCAATTGTTAGAACTAGTCCGTCTCTCCGACAAAATTGATACGTACGTTGATTCTCTATCCCGCGGGATGAAACAGCGTCTCTGTCTCGCCCGGAGCCTGATTCATGATCCGGAAGTGTTAATTTTAGATGAACCGGCCTCTGGCCTCGACCCGAGGGCCCGGATTGAAATGAAAGAAATTATTAAAGAGCTGAAAAGTTTCGGGAAAACGATTTTAATATCGTCCCATATTTTGCCTGAATTGGCGGAGATGTGCGATGAGATTTGCATCATCGACCACGGTAAATTAGTGGCCCGTGATACGGTTTACCAAATTCATCACCACTTTAAAAAGGAAAGAACGATAGTCGTCAAGGTTAAAGATGGAATGGAACAGGCGATCCGTTATTTTGAAGATGATCCGAATGTAAAAAATATGAAGAGAATGGAAGAAAAAAATAGTTTTTCCTTCACCTATCACGGCGAGACGGATGAACAAATAGAATTAATCCGCAAGGCGATGGTCGCGAATCTCCCGATATTAAGTTTCCAGGAGATCGAGACGAATGTGGAGGACGTATTTTTAGAAATCATGCGGGAGGTGGAGGAAAATGAGGAGCCGCTTCAATAATCCTGTATTGCAGAAAGAATTCAAATTAAGATTTCGCTCAATAAAAAGTTTTCTCGGGATTTTCTTTTATTTGCTGATCCTTGGCACCCTGGCCCTCGTATTCATTCATGTGAGTTCAGAGGCGCAACACCATTTATATTTTCGTCCGGAGGTCAGCCGGGGAATGTTCTCCTTCCTGTCGATTATTCAACTACTGATGTTGCTCTTCATCACACCAGGATTGACGGCTGGTGTGATTAGCGGGGAAAGGGAGCGGCAAACTTTAAATATCTTGTTAACAACAACGGTCAGCTCGTTCAGCATCATTACCGGAAAAATGGTTTCGGCGATCTCCTACCTGCTCCTCTTATTAGTCGCATCACTGCCGCTTTATAGCTTTGTCTTCCTTTTCGGTGGAGTGGCGCCCGGAGAAGTCGTGCTCGTGTTTTTAATATATGTCACCACAATTTTTTCTATCGGTTCCGTCGGGGTGTTAGTGTCTACTCTAATCCGGAAAACGATCGCTTCCGTGATTACGAGCTATGCCATTACGCTATTTTTGACAATCGGTACAATCATTATCTTTTTCATATCAATGGGGACCGGCTTATTCCATCCTTCTAGTAATCATGCATTGCCTTACATCGTTGCTTCTTTTAATCCGATCATTGCCCTTTATAGTATTTTAGAATCGGATTTTCTCTTTTACGCAGGTACGAATAGCTGGTTTAATTTCCCAATATGGATTCCTTTTCTCTGTATCTATTTATTCATTTTGATTGTGAATACGGCAGTAAGTACTTGGAAATTGCGCCGGGGAAAATAATGTTCCTGATCCTGGAAGGGAGGTAGATGACGTGGCTCGGGGAAGACAATTTTATCAACTTTTAAAACCGCTCCATCGCAAGTTGTGGTTTGCCACGCTGATAAAGAATTTGCAAATTTTTCTCTTATGTTGTTCCGGAATCTGGTTGGTCTGGATGGTCATCAGTCGCATCGTGCTGATTTCCGGTTCACACATTTTCCTACCGTTCGCCTATTTTCTGGCGCTGACATTTACTGTCACCAAAATTTATCTAGAAAGACCAACGTGGAAAGACACGGTTAATGTGATGAACGATTTTGTTCCGGATGACCTGGTGCTCACTGCTTATTCAGTGCTTGGAAAAGACGGGGATCTGGAAAGACTAATTGTGCGCGATGCGGAGCGGGAAGTTCAGGACAATATCGAAAAAGCATTGAAAAGAAAGACACGTACTTTATCTCCCTTCCTGCTAGGTACGGCACTGCTATTTTTTGCCCTCGGGATATTATCGTATTATTTTCCGAACGACATCATGCTTGCCAACCGCGAAAGGGAAGAAGAGCGAAAGGCCGTTATAGAATTTAAAAAGGAATTGAAAGAAACACTCGATTTAGAGGATGAAGATGTCAAAAAACTAATGGCAGAAATTGAGGAGGCCGGGTCGGCTGAAGAAATTGCCGAAATCCTGGAACAGGCCTATCGGGAACTGGAACTGGCCGAGTTGCAAGCAGAAAATAAATTACACGACTGGCAAAAGGAACTGGAGGAAGCCGGTTTTCATGAATTGGCGGAAAATCTCGGGGCCAACAATCTGGAGTCCGTAATGGATGAGCTCATCAATTTACAAAAGGAGTTTTCGCATATGTCGACTGCCGAACAAAATGCCTTAACCACAGTGTTCGGGGAGAATTTTTCCAGAATGGATGTATCCGAGTTAAAACAGTCCATCAGCGAAGCGATGGAGAGTGCAAGCCGGCAAATGGCCCTCCAAAAAAGAAAAGAAACGATTGCGGATTTAGCATCTAGCCTTAATACGACATTGACAAATCGCGGCCTGGAAAGGGCTGTTGGGCAATTGGAGCAAAGGAGTTCAACGAACCAAATGGCTAGAGCGAATCAACAAAGCGGCTTAAATGAAACAAATGGAACGGGACAGTCCGGAACAGGCGATCAAGGCGAACCTTCACAATTCCCTGCAGGTTCTGAGGGACAGGGAAACGAACCTGGAAATAGCGGAAATGCTTCAGGAACCGGCCAGGGGATAAATTCTCCCGCGGGTTCTTCCAAAGACGGAACAGGAAGTGGCGGATCAGGACAGGGACGGGGAGCGGGATTTGGAACGGATTCACGGCTGCTGTCGATTCCTGAGTATGTGGATGGACAAATCAATATAGAAGAAGATTTCGGTCCGATCGATAGCGGGGATCCGCTCGAAGAAAGGTACGGAAACGGTCCAGTTGCAAGTGGCAAGATCCGGCCTTATGAAGAAGTGTTCAGCCAATATGATGAAGCAGTACGGAAAAGTATGGAACGCATCCAGTTACCTAAAGAATTAGAAAATATTATAAAAAATTATTTTTCCAATGTGAAACCATAATTTGGAGTGATAATATGGCTATTGAAATAAAGGAAGCGGAATTCCAGGAAGCAAAAGTTCAATTAACAAAACTGAAAAAAGAAGTGCAAACCTTTATCGTCGGTCAGGAGGAAGTACTCGATCAAATCCTCTGGACAATTTTTTCTGGTGGGCATGCCCTTTTAGAAGGATTGCCCGGTCTTGGGAAGACGATGCTCATTCGAACAATCGCGAATGTGTTGAATCTTTCTTTTTCACGCATTCAGTTTACTCCAGATCTAATGCCGGCTGATATAACCGGAACGGTCCTGCTCCAGCGGGATGAGAACGGGAAGCAACGTTTTCACTTTCACGAGGGCCCGCTCTTCAGTCAAATTGTCCTGGCGGATGAAATCAACCGGGCAACCCCGAAGACGCAGAGCGCCCTTTTAGAAGCCATGGGTGAGGAGACGGTAACCGTGATGGGCGAGACGCGCTCGATGAAAAAGCCTTTCTTCGTACTGGCCACCCAGAATCCCCTCGATATGGAAGGAACGTATCCTCTGCCGGAAGCGCAAATGGACCGATTCCTTTGTAAAATCCATGTCCGCTATCCGTCGGAACAGGAATTAAAAGAAATTGTGAAGAGAACGACAGGAACCGATGTAATTCAGCTGCAACAAATCATGGGGGCGGAAGAGGTCATCCGCTATCAAAATTTGGCAAAAGAAATCATTGTTGCCGATGAACTGCTTGATTTTGCAATCAGGATCGTTATGGCCACCCATCCTGAATCGGAACACGCACCGGAAGTTGTGAAGAAATACGTTCGCTACGGTGCCGGACCGCGGGGCTTACAAAGTTTAATCCGTATGGCGAAAGCAAGAAGCTTATTTAACGGTCGTTACCATGTCGCTACTGGCGATATTAAACAATCGGCCCTTCCCGTTTTGCGTCACCGGATCTTTTTGAATTTTGATGGGGAAGCCGAAGGAATCAGGCCGGATACGATTATCGAGGAAGTCATCCGGCATTTAGAAAGTTAGGTGCGAAAACAGTGAATCAAATGATAAGTAAACTGCAGCTGCGAAAACTCGCGGTACGAAAGAAGATACACGGCATGCATAAAGGGATTCGGGAAGCGCGTAATCCCGGTTCTTCCTTTGAATTTTCCGATTACCGGCTTTATCAATTCGGGGATGATATCCGGCAAATAGACTGGAACGTATATGGCCGGACAGAAAAATATTATATTAAAAGGTTTTTAGACGAAAAGGAAATCTCCGTTGCCCTTTATCTTGATTGTTCGAACAGCATGCAAACGGACAAAGAGCGGTGGCAGCTCGCCAAAACACTCGCGGCAAGTTTTGCTTTTATTGCCCTCGTCAATGATGATCGGCTAAGCTTTGTGCCGGTGGGATTCAAAAAGCAAGTGCAGACAAGAAAAGGAGCCTCTTTTGCCAGGGGGATTTTCCAGCAAATCCGTCAACTGGAAGGTCGCAGTGTACAGGAACCTTTTACCGAATCGTGCCGGAAAAGTTTATTGAAAAATCGGGGGCTCGCGATCGTCATCACCGATGGCATGGAACCGATAGAACGATGGGGCAATCTGATCAGGCGCCTGGCGAAAATCCATCCAACGATTCGCTTAATGCGAATTTTATCAAAGGAAGAAATAGAGCCGCATCCGACAGGCGATTATTTGCTTGTGGATAGTGAAACGAAACAAGAAGTAAATGTAACGCTGTCGCCAAAAGTCATTCAACTGTATCACGAACGACTGCGGAATCATGATAAAAATCTGGAAAGATTATGTTTGCAGTATGGCGTATCCTACATGCAAGTGTCGACAGAAGAAAATGTCGCCGATATTGTTTTTGGGAAATGTTTGCAAAACGGCTGGCTCGAGTAAATGGAAGGAGGTGGTGGGGAAATGGGCTTGCTTTATCCATGGATGCTTAGTTTATCGGTATTGATCGCGGCCTTTATTCTTTTATATTTTTTTCGAAAACAATTTGAACGGAAAACCATTTCCGCCAATTTTCTCTGGCATGAAGTGATGGCGGAATGGGAAGCCCAGCCCTGGCTGTATAAATTGCAGCACAACTTATTGTTTTGGCTGCAATTGTTTGCCCTCCTCTTTTTACTCGGCGCGATTGTCCGCCCCTTTTGGTACGGAGAAGGAGTGAAGGGCGAAGAAATTATCTTCGTGGTTGATACGTCGGCAACTTTAGGTGCGCAAGGTCATGAACTGTCCCTTTTTGAGGAAAACAAAGATAAAATGCGAGAAATGGTTCGCAAGCTCGAAAACCAGCCAGTGACAATCATCACGACGGGCAATCCCCCTGCTATTGTTTTAAGAAATGAACGGATGGAAGGGAAAATTCTCGCTGCGATTGATGGGCTCGAAATCAATTACGAGCATGAACATATCGAAAAAGCCCTCCAATTAGCCCGTGGCCTCGGTCATGAGCAAACGGCGATCTATTTATTTACCGACGGAATCGATAAAGATGTGGTGGCAGAATTAATGGATGGATTTTACGTGGAAGTACATAATTCCGGGAAAAATATCAAAAATGTATCGTTGCGCTCTTTCGGTGTGGGTAAAACAAACGATGATGTGGGAGCAGTTGCTTATATCGTGAACGAGGCTGATCGAAACATGCAAATTACCTTTACCATTCGCCATGGTGAGGAGGAGTTATATAAAGAGACGGTGGAACTCGCTCGCGGGGAGGAGAAAATGCTGACGATTGCTGGGTTAGCCCGTTATGATTATTATATGGCAGAAATAACAAGTGATGACGATTACCCGGCCGATAATCAATACATCGCCCTTTATCGGGATACTGCACCCGCTGTGATTGCCGCGGGAAATATCAATCCTTTTCTCGTGCGCGGATTGGAAACGTTCGGGACGGATGTAACCCAGTTTGAAAGTCTCGAGCAGTCAGTTCTTGAAGAAGACGGGATTCTCTTAACAAATGGAGCGGAAGTTATAACCGAGCCAGGACAGCCAACACTGTTTGTCGCTCCCTTTACGGAAGAGTTGCAAGAAATCCAGGAGCCCGTTGAACAAAGGGATGATGAACTATTAAACTATGTCAATATGGCGAATGTCTTTATTTCTGGTGCGAGCGGACAGGCTTTTTCTGAACTGGAAACCATTGTCCAAAGCGGTGAAATCCCCCTGATCCAGAAGGGGGTCATCAATGGTCAACCGGTTGTCGCCATCCTCTTTCCGATCGAGGCTTCGGATTGGCCGCTCCACGCCAATTTCCCCATCTTTCTTTACAATGCGTATGAGTGGATGAAACAGCAACAAGCTTTCCTTGGCTATTTTCAACCGGGGGAAGAAAAATGGCTCGGGCAGATCACCGCTGAAAACATTGATATTTATACCCTCGAAGGTGAACATCTTTATTCCCTGGATTTAACGGAAGAAACTTTCCGGGCTCCCGAACAACCCGGTCCGTATCAGGCCAAATATGGTGATGAAATTTCCCTGTTTTCCGTTATCCTCGATGAACGGGAGCGAACATTCCAGCATGTCGAGCATTATGTTTTAAATGAGGAATTGTTAGGAGAAGGGGAAAGGGATCTCGTTAGAAAAGAAGATTTATGGCTATGGTTAGCCGGCGTGAGCCTCCTGATTTTGCTTATCGAATGGGAGGTGTACCGCCGTTATGCTTGAATTCCGCTATCCATATTTTTTAATATTATTGATTCCTTGCCTGCTTATGATCGGTTTGTATTTTAAAAGAAGTCCGATGCGCCGGCACACCGTGGTGATCGGTCTATTGCGGACACTTGTTTTTACATTTCTCGTTTTCTCTTTAGCAACACCGACTTTACTTCTACCTTCCGGACACAAACAAGTCGTCTTTTTAATAGATACATCGAGATCATTTGCTGAAAAGGAAGAGGAAATCCTCGATTGGATCGAGGCAAGTATTCGTGAAAAAGGATCAGGCGATGAATTTGCCATCGTTGCCTTTGGCGCTGAAGCACAAGTTGTTCAGCCACTTTCAGAAGAGAATGCCCTGACCCTTTCCCGGTCATATTCTGGCGGAGAAGAAGAAACGGATCTCGAGGATGCTTTATTATTTTCTCAAAGTGTGATGGAACATGACGGTCCCGGACGGATTGTTCTTTTTTCTGACGGCAATGAAACGAAAGGATCAGCCCGTGAAGCAGCGAAACTACTCCATGAATTAGGGATAGAAGTGGATGTTGTTCCCCTGGAAGTTACGGATAAGGAAGATGTGGCCATCGCTGCACTGGAAGTATCGCCGACCCTTTTTCAAGGAGAAGAGGCAAAAATCACCGTCCATCTCGAAAGCAATCAGGAAAAGGAGGCCGATTTGCGCCTCACTTTAAATGATCGAGAAATTATCCGGGAAACGGTCCATGTGAAAGAGGGCCGGAATGTATATACTTTTTCCCATCCTGTGGATGAGACCGGTCTGTTCGTTTATCGAGCTGAAGTTGCCGCAGCAAAAGATTCATATATAGAAAACAATTCTCTTCATGCTGTAAGTACTGCCGAAGGCCAGCCGAAAATTCTCGTTGTCGAGAAAGAGACGGGTCAGCTCAAGGATATTTTATCCAACTCGGGCTTTGCCGTGGAAACGATTCTACCTGTTGAACTTCCGACAACGTTAAGTCATCTCCTGCAATATGATTCCATCATCTTTAATAATGTTCCCGCAACAGATATCGCCGAATCACAAATGACCTTGATTGAACAGGCGGTGCGCGATTTCGGTGTCGGTTTTCTTATGGTGGGGGGAGATGAAAGTTTCGGTTTAGGAGGCTATTTTAAAACCCCGGTGGAACGATTGCTTCCGGTAGAGATGGAGATAAAAGGAAAAGAACAACTTCCCTCCCTCGGTTTAGTGATTGTTCTGGATCGTTCGAGCAGTATGCACGGCCAAAAGTTGCGATTAGCCAAAGAAGCGGCGGCCCGTTCGGTGGAATTGTTGCGGGAAGGCGACACGTTCGGTTTCATTGTTTTTGACAGTCGCCCCACGGTCATCGTCGAAACTGCGCCGATTGATAATAAAGAGAAAACGATTGAAAAAATTCGTTCGGTTGAAGCAGGAGGCGGGACGGAAATCTTCCCGGCATTGCAACTGGCGTATGAACAATTACTCGATCTGGATGCCCAGCGGAAACATATTGTCTTGTTAACCGATGGACAGTCAGCGACTAATATGGATTACTATTCACTACTGGAAGAAGGGGCGGAAGCGAATATCACGCTGTCAACGGTCGCGATTGGTCAGGATGCCGATCGCCGCTTGTTAGAACAACTGGCTCAAGATGGGGGTGGGCGTTTTTATGACGTTGTTGATGACACGGCCATCCCCGCCATTCTATCCCGGGAAACCGTGATCATGACGCGGACATATATTGTCGATGATCCGTTTTATCCCGTACTTTCTTCAAATGAACCGTGGGGAGAAATCTTCCGTGACGGTATGCCGCAAATGAATGCGTATATTGCGACAACACCGAAGGCGCGAGCCGAAACGATTTTGGCAAGTCATCAAGATGATCCGGTCCTAGCTAAATGGCAGTACGGACTCGGAACCACCATCGCCTTTACTTCCGATTTTTCCGGAAAATGGTCCGGGGCGTTTCCCTTACATGCGAGCTGGCCAGAATTTGTCGTGGAAATGGTCGCACAAACATTACCAAAATATCAAAGCAGCTCACTAAATGTAGAAATGAGGCAGGAAGGGGACGAAGTCGTTTTAACATTGACCGCATCTCAAAACGAGCCTTTTCAACTCGAGGCGGTCGTTATTTCAGAAGAAGGGAAGCAAATGGATACCCATTTAAGCCCCACTGCACCGGGAACGTACGAATTAACGATGCCAAAACGTGCCGGACTATATTTCTTGAATGCAAAGCTCACGATGGCAAGCGGCGATTCCCGTGTCCAGCACTACGGTTTTTCCATTCCCTATTCCACTGAATTTTTATTAAAAGGGAGAAACGACGATTTGCTGCAAGACATCACAGAACTGACAGAAGGAAAGATACTTGAAAATGGTAAGGACGTGTTTCGAAAACTCCAGCACCAACCGGTCAGAAAAACAGAACTGAGCCTCTGGTTGCTCGTTTGCGCCTTTATCCTTTTATGGACGGAAATCGCTAACCGGCGCCTTGGTCTTGCTCCTTTTACGAAACTCCTGCCGAAAGGACGAAAGAAAAAAGAGGCGGTCATCGAAAAAACTCAGGTCGATAAGCTCGTACAGAAACGAAGAAAACAGAAAAGTAAAAAGGAAAAAATAATCAAGCACGATCTCAAGGAGCCGCCTGTTCAGGAAAAACCGCAGTCGGTCCAAAAAGAAGTGAAAAAGAACGTAATCCATCAAGTAAATCGTGAAGAACAATTGCAGCGCCTGATTGAAGCGCGAAATCGCCGGAAAAGATAGGTAAGTTATTTTTACCAGTACGAAGAATTTTTCTCCTCGCATCTTGCACGCTTTCTAATATTGACAAGGGGACCGTTAGCATGTAACATAGCGTTGTAAAGGTTTTTCACTTAACACTGGGGGAATTAACATGCTGGAAAAGACAAATCGGATGAACGCTTTATACGATTTTTACCACGTTTTATTAACACCGAAACAAAAAACATACATGTCCCTTTATTATCTGGAAGATTTGTCTTTAGGCGAAATTGCAGAACAATACGATGTAAGCCGCCAGGCGGTTTATGATAATATAAAAAGAACAGAAGCGATGTTAGAATCGTACGAAGAAAAGCTACAATTGTATGAAAAATTCCAACAGCGGCAAGCATTGCTTCAACAATTAAAAGATACCGTGAAGGATCAATTGCACGGAGAAACAGAACGGCGTGTGTTACAAATTGTGGAAAAACTTCATGATTTAGATTAGGAGGCGTCAAGATGGCTTTAGAAGGTTTATCGGAACGATTACAGCAGACGATGAATAAAATCCGCGGTAAAGGGAAAGTGACGGAAGCCGATGTCAAGGCGATGATGCGGGAAGTCCGCCTCGCCTTACTGTACGCGGACGTCAATATTAAAGTCGTCAAAAATTTTATCAAAACGGTTAGTGAACGGGCTGTCGGACAGGAAGTTATGAAAAGCCTCACCCCTGGCCAGCAAGTAATCAAAATTGTTAAAGAAGAATTAACGGAACTGATGGGCGGTGAGCAAAGTAAACTTGCCGTCAGCCAGAAACCCCCGACAGTTGTGATGATGGTCGGACTGCAGGGGGCTGGTAAGACGACAACGACCGGTAAACTGGCCAACCTGCTCCGAAAAAAATATAATCGCAAACCGCTCCTCGTTGCTGCCGATATTTACAGACCGGCGGCGATCAAGCAGCTGCAAACATTAGGAAAACAGCTCGATATGCCGGTATTCAGCCTCGGTGATCAAGTGAGCCCCGTCGAAATCGCCAAACAGGCTGTCGCAAAGGCGAAGGAAGAGCACCGGGATTACGTGTTAATTGATACGGCAGGACGCTTGCATATCGATGAAGATTTAATGGGCGAATTACAGGCGATTAAAGAGACGGTGCAGCCGGATGAAATCTTGTTAGTCGTCGATGCCATGACGGGGCAGGATGCGGTCAATGTGGCATCCAGTTTTAATGAACAGCTCGGTATTACCGGTGTTGTTTTAACAAAACTGGACGGGGATACCCGCGGTGGTGCAGCCTTATCCATCCGTGCCGTTACGGAAAAACCGATTAAATTTGTCGGAATGGGTGAAAAAATGGACGCCCTGGAACCGTTCCATCCCGAGCGTATGGCATCAAGAATACTCGGTATGGGTGATGTGTTAACATTAATCGAGAAGGCTGAACAGGCCGTCAACGAGGAAAAGGCCAGGGAACTGGAACAGAAAATGCGTTCAGCATCCTTCACCCTCGACGATTTTCTGGAACAGCTCCGGCAAGTAAGAAAAATGGGACCGCTAGATGAACTGCTCGGCATGCTGCCCGGTGCCAATAAAATCAAAGGATTGCAAAATTTACAGATCGATGAAAAGCAAATCGCCCATGTGGAAGCGATTATCCTTTCAATGACAAAAGAAGAACGGGAAAATCCGGAGATTATCAATGCCAGCCGGAAAAAACGGATTGCCCGCGGCAGTGGCCGCCCGGTTCAAGAAGTGAACCGTCTCTTAAAACAGTTCAATGAAATGAAGAAAATGATGAAACAAATGATGAACATGCAGAAAAAAGGCAGAAGGAAAAAAGGTGCCTTTAAATTACCGTTCATGTAAACTGCATGGAATCCTATAATTTCTATGAGAATCTCTTGACAAAATACGAGATGGCTTGTAATATAAGAAAGGTAAAATCACTGTTAAGAAAAAATACTTTACAGTCTAATGAAACAATCAGGAATATTCTAGGAGGTTTTTATTCATATGGCAGTAAAAATTCGTTTAAAACGTATGGGTTCCAAAAAGAATCCGTTCTACCGAATCGTAGTTGCTGATTCACGTTCACCCCGGGACGGACGTCAAATCGAAACGATTGGTCATTACAATCCGTTAACCGAACCGGCTCAAGTGAAAATCGATGAAGAGTTAGCATTGAAATGGTTGCGCAACGGTGCACAACCTTCTGATACGGTTCGCAATCTTCTTTCCAAGCAAGGAATTTTAGAAAAATTCCATAACGAAAAAGCAGGTAAGTAACGGATATGGAGCGGCTAATCGAAACGATCGTGAAGCCCCTTGTGGACCATCCTGAGGACGTCCAGGTGGAGGCCCGGGAAGAGGCTGGCCGGATTACCTACGAACTTTCTGTTCATGAAAGTGATATCGGTAAGGTCATCGGCAAACAAGGACGCATCGCTAATGCGATTCGGACGATTTTATATAGCTACGCTCATACGAGAACCGATAAAAAAGTTTATCTGGAAATACTAGATTAAGGAGGGGGAGCCCTCCTTTTTTCATACGTAAAAGTTGAAGCGGTGGGAGACTGTGGGTTGTGTCTTGCGATTACATTTTTTCAAGGGTGATACGTATGAAACTGGTGACGACCGTCACGGTTGTGCAAATATTAACGGAAAAAAGTAAAGAAAAGATAGCGAACTCCCTCTCTGCACGCAAAACACAGTTGCAAAAAGAAATCGGTCAGTTACAATTTGAAATGAAGCGGCTGGAAAAGTCGAAAAAATTCCCCGAGTACCGCCTGCGGCAATACTTTGAAAAAGAAATCGATGAGCGTAAAGAAAAAATCAAACTGCTCGATTTTCAACTCGAGCAACTGGAAATTTTGCCCCTCGGTAGTGAATTGAAGGAAAGGGAGATGGAGGCAATCGTCGAAGTGCAGGAAGGGGACTCGTGGGAAAAGATTTTAGCAGGGAAAACGATTGTCATCAAAGACGGAATCATCGAGGAAATTAGAGAGGTGTAAGGACCGTGCGAAAATATTATAACGTCGGAAAAATTGTGAATACCCATGGCATCAAAGGGGAAGTACGGGTTATCTCCCGCACCGATTTTCCCGAGGAACGTTTTAAAAAGGGTTCGCAACTGTATTTGTTCTTAAATAAAAAAGGAGAACCGATTCCCGTTGAAGTCGCAAGCTGGCGCAAACATAAAGATTTTGATTTGCTTACTTTTAAAGGATACGATTCCATCGACGCCGTTAGCCCATTTAAAGGTGGCATGTTAAAAGTGGCGGAAGAAGATATGGAACCGCTACCGGAAGGGGAGTTTTACTTCCATGAGATCATCGGCTGTAAGGTAAAAACCGTTGCCGGTGAGGAAATTGGCACAATTACCGAAATCCTGCAGCCCGGTGCAAACGATGTATGGGTTGTTAAAGGAAGCGATCAAAGAGAATATTACATTCCGTATATTGATGATGTCGTAAAATCGGTGGATGTTGTAAATAAATTAGTTGTCATTGAACCGATGGAAGGATTGTTGGATGAATGAGAATTGATGTGTTAACATTATTCCCCGACATGTTTACCGGGGTCTTGAACGAATCCATTATTAAACGGGCCCGGGAATCCGGTGCGGTCAATATTCACACCATCAATTTCCGCGAATTTGCTACGGATAAACATCGCACCGTAGATGATTATCCGTACGGCGGGGGAGCGGGTATGGTGTTGAAGCCGGAGCCGATCTTTCGTGCGGTGGAAGCGGTACAGGAAGAGGCGGCAACTACGCCAAGGAAAATATTGTTAACGCCTCAAGGGGAACAGTATTCACAAAAGAAGGCGGAAGAACTTGCCCGGGAGGAACATTTGCTCCTTATTTGCGGCCATTATGAAGGTTTTGATGAGCGGATATTATCTTTAGTTGATGATGAGATTTCCATCGGCGATTACGTGTTAACCGGGGGCGAAATAGGAGCGATGGTCATCATCGATAGTGTTGTCCGGCTTCTACCAGGGGTATTGGGGAACGAAGCCTCCCCCGAGGAAGAATCATTTTCCACCGGTTTACTCGAACATCCCCATTATACGAGACCCCGGGAATTTCGCGGCATGAAAGTTCCCGATGTGTTGCTGTCGGGCGATCATAAGAAAATTGCGGAATGGCGCAAGCGGGAGTCGTTAAGACGCACCTTATTAAGACGGCCCGATTTATTGGAAAACTATCCGCTATCCGAAAAAGAACAGGAATGGCTGGAACAATTAAAACATGAACTGGCACGAGAAGGAAATAAATAATATCTTGCAAAAGTAGATTTGCTTATGTTAACATATGATTTGTGTGGCTTTTCGCTGAAGAAAAGCCCGAGAGAACGATGTTCCGCTGCAATCGTATCTGCATGAGCATCTGTTGGAAGGAGTTGAGACGAATGCAACAATTAATTCATGAAATTACGAAGGAACAACTTCGCACTGATTTACCTGCATTCCGTCCTGGAGATACGGTACGTGTTCACGTTAAAGTTGTTGAAGGTTCACGCGAACGTATTCAGGTCTTCGAAGGCGTTGTGATCAAACGTCGTGGCGGCGGTATTAGCGAAACGTTTACCGTTCGTAAAATTTCCTACGGCGTTGGTGTAGAACGGACATTCCCTGTTCACTCACCGAAAATCGCCAAACTGGAAGTAGTTCGCCGTGGTAAAGTACGTCGTGCTAAACTTTACTACTTACGGAACCTTCGCGGTAAAGCAGCACGTATTAAAGAAATTCGCTAATAATTATTCGAAAAGAGCTTGTTCACGCAAGCTCTTTTTTATTTGTTATGGAATCGTGAATAGATGACATTAAGATAGCGGGCATCGTTATCGATCGAAAATAATGTAAAGCCTCGTCAATTATGGACTTTTGACAGGGAATTTTCGGTAAAAATCGTTTGTTTTCCCCGGATCTTTCTTCATGTATTTTACGAACAAGTTGACTTGAAAGTGTTCTTGCAACTGAAAAGACAAAATAAATTGAAGCTTTTTTATATAGGTAGAAAGTATTTTTTGTTTAAAAGGATTAAAGTTGACACAATTTTGTTCATTCCCATCTATTTTCCAATGAAAGTATTGTAGAATATAGATGTTTAGCGACAAGGATTTTTCCTGATAAAATGGAATATATAAATAAAACAGATGTTTCCTGAAAATGGAGGTCCTAAATTGTGGAACAAGAAAAAAATGAACTCTGGGAATGGACAAAAATAATTGTTATTGCCATTTTAGTAACGGCAATTATCCGTCATTTTTTATTTACACCAATTATTGTGGATGGGCAGTCAATGATGCCGACCTTGGAAAATCGCGATCGGATGATAGTTAATAAACTTTCCTATCGAATCGGTTCCCCTAAACGGTTTGATATCATCGTATTTCAAGCTCCTGAAAATAAAGATTATATTAAACGAGTAATCGGGCTTCCCGGTGAGCATATTGAATATAAAAATGATGTCTTATATGTCGACGGTGTTCCCTACGAAGAACCGTATTTAGAAGAACAAAAGCAAAGAATGGGCAGCGGGGTGTTAACGGAGCCCTTTTCTGTTTACGTTCCGGAAGGTCATGTGTTTGTTTTAGGGGATAATCGACTTTACAGTAAAGATAGCCGGCATATCGGACCGATTCCACTTGAAGATGTTTTAGGAAAGGCGACGCTTATTTTCTGGCCCCCGGCGGACTTCCAATTCATCCATTAATGAGGCACCGAGACTTGCAAAAGGAGGAATAGACATGACAATACAGTGGTATCCCGGACACATGGCGAAAGCAAAACGGGAAGTACAGGAAAAACTTAAATTGATTGATATAGTTTTCGAAATTGTGGATGCCAGGGTTCCTCTCGCATCCAGGAATCCGATGATCGATGAAATCGTGCGGCAGAAACCGCGCATCGTTTTATTGAATAAAGCAGATATGGCTGATCCTGAAATGACGAAGCAGTGGATCGAATATTTTACAGAAGGAGAAACGACGGCATTAGCTATCAACTCCCAAAGCGGTGAAGGGCTGGCGGAAATAGCAAAAGAAGCGAAAAAAATCCTCGCACCGAAGATTAATAAAATGAAAGAAAAAGGAATCCGCCCCCGCCCGATTCGTGCTTTAGTGGTGGGAATACCGAATTCCGGGAAATCGACATTAATCAATCGCCTGGCCAATCGCAATGTGGCGCGAACCGGGAACACCCCGGGTGTCACCAGGGCACAACAGTGGATCAAGGTTGGAAAAGAAATGGAACTTCTCGATACACCGGGAATTCTCTGGCCAAAATTTGAAGACGAGCGCGTCGGCTACTTGTTAGCAGTAACCGGTGCGATTAAAGATACGATTTTAGATTTACAGGACATTGCCGTTTTTGCTTTGCGACTATTAGAAAAACGCTATCCGGAGCGGTTGCAAGAACGATACGGTTTTCGGGAAATTCCGGAAGAGATTGTCGAAATCTTTGATGCGATCGGTAAAAAACGCGGCTGTTTGATGGCGGGTGGGATGATTGATTATGATAAAACCGCGGAAATCATCCTGCACGATATCCGCAACATGAAATTAGGGCGCTTGACCCTGGAAACACCATTAGACATACACAGTGAGGAGTAGCATTCATGTCATTAACGATTAAAGAAATTGAGAAAAAGCTGGCAAAAATCACAGATGATAAAGATCCGTTCATTGCCTCCCTCCGTGAAGATGAACGCATCGGCGTACAAAAACTGTTAATAAACTGGCGAAAAAAAAGAGAGCGGCAGCAAGCGGAAAAAGACCGGATTGAACTGATGAAAAAGTATGAACGGGAACTGCGGGAACAGGGCCTGTCGTATATTGCCGGTGTCGATGAAGTGGGCCGGGGTCCGCTAGCGGGCCCGGTTGTCGCTGCCTGTGTCATCCTGCCGGAGGATTTTTTTATCCCGCAAATCAACGATTCTAAAAAACTATCGGGGAAACAGCGGGATGAGCTCTACGATAAAATTATGGAGCAGGCGATTGATGTGGGGATTGGCGTTGTTTCGAGTGAAGAAATTGATCGTATGAATATTTTACAGGCGACCATTAAGGCAATGCTTAAGGCGGTCGATTCATTAAAAATAACACCGGAATTTCTTCTCATCGATGCGCTGGAAATCCCGGCACTGATCCCCCAGATGAAGATCATTAAAGGGGATGCGAAATCAGTGTCCATTGCCTGTGCCTCCATCGTTGCGAAAGTGTACCGGGACCGCTTGATGGAGCAGTATAGCAAGGAATACCCCCAGTATCATTTCGCGAAAAATGCCGGCTATGGCACAAAGGAACATTTAGAAGCGTTAAAAAAATACGGACCGTGTCCGCTGCACCGGAAATCCTTTTCCCCGATCAAGGAAATGATTTCTCAGTAAGATCCCTTCATTAATATATACAAATTGATGCTATATTCATCGTCATTCATGAGCCAAATTTAACTAGCAAATTAAAGGAATGAAGACCGTTGCAAATCTTCTCCATTTATTCAGGCGAGCAAAAACAGACTTTTCCACAGCAACAGCTACTGATCAGAAATGGACAGGTCATCCACGGCAAAGTATTGCAGCTTGACGTTAACGGAAAGGCCCTTGTTGAGATTGGCAATCAACGATTTCTTGCTGACATTCAGGCACCGTTAGACACATTGGAAACTTATTGGTTTCAAGTATACGAACGGGATGGAAAACTGGAGTTGAAAGTGCTGGCGGAAGCAAGCCGGGAAAGCAAAATTCTGAACCAATTCGGTCTTGAACCGACCGCAGAAGCCCGGCATTTGCTGCAAGCCTTGAAAAAATGGCATCTTCCCCTGGATAAAACTCAGTTTGTTCAGGCGGAAAGCTGGTTACAGCACGTGGATGATGTTAATAAAGGAATTCAAGTCATCCGGTTTATCCTTGAGCAGCATCTCCCCTTTACGGAAAAAGGTTTTTTTAGTTTATACGCCTTGAGCGATGGCCAGGCTTTAACAGAACGTTTGCATCATTTGTATCTGGAACTGGCAAAGTATAGCGATGGCGATAGCGAGATTTTCCATCACTTACAAAAGCTACTCGGAAAAGAACAACGACCGGTAAACTGGGCGAATGGGCAGGACGTTCAGCGAGTTTTGTTACAGCTTTTGCAAATTTTTGGTCTCAGTAAAGAGGCTGAAAACAATGTCCATACGCTGTATGAAAAACTGGCGAGTCTCCTCGCCAAAAAAGATTTGCCTCCTGCAGTGAAAGAGGCCGTCGTTCCAGTGCTCGATTATATAAAAGGAGCACGATTTCTTTATTCAGAAAGAGACTCCTTCGTGCAGTGGGGGATGGTCATCCCCTTGCCACTACCGGAGCAGACGGTCGACTTATTTATCCAGTGGACCGGAAAAAGAAAGAACAAAAAAATGCTCGATCCGGATTTTTGCCGGATCGTCTTTCAATTGAACATGCCCCGACTTGGCGAGACTGAAGTGACCATGAATATTCAAAAGCGGATGATCAGTCTCCACATCCGCACCGATTTTCCCGGGGCACATGAACTTGGCGAGCCGCTTATTCAATCGTTAAAGAATAGACTGGCTGAAAAGAACTATACCCTCGGTACGGTGCGGTTTGAGCGCAATTCTTCTACCAGTCAACAAGCTGCTTTCAATCTACCTCCTACTTTCACGAAACAACATGGGAATATGGATGTGAGAATATGAATGAGGAAAAACGGAAAAAAGCCGTTGCCCTATCTTACGATGCCGAAACGGATAAGGCCCCTGTCGTAAAAGGAAAGGGGCAGGGCCTGGTCGCTGAAAAAATCATCGAACGGGCGAAAGCAAGCGATGTTCCTGTTAAAGAAGATGCCGGCCTCGTAGAATTGCTGGATCAGGTCGATGTGAATGAAACGATACCGGAAGAACTTTTTCATGCGGTTGCGGAAGTGTTTGCCTTTATTTATCAAATGGATGAAAATGCGAAAAAACAATAATTTTCTAAGTCAATCCTCCTATTTCTGCTTCAGAAATGCTTTTTGTAGACAATGTTCGGATATTTTTATACAATAAAGTCGCAATCGAAATTTTTTGAAGAGTGAGATAGGAGGATGGAGAATGAATATTCATGAGTATCAAGCAAAGGAACTCCTCCGTCAATATGGGGTATCAGTTCCCAGAGGCCATGTTGCTTTTACCGTCGATGAAGCGGTAGATGCGGCCAGAGAACTCGGTACGGATGTCGTTGTCGTCAAGGCACAGATCCATGCCGGCGGTCGTGGCAAAGCTGGGGGAGTAAAAATTGCGAAAAGTTTAGATGAAGTGCGTACATATGCTTCCGAATTACTTGGAAAAACACTTGTTACGCACCAAACAGGTCCAGAAGGTAAAGAAGTAAAACGGTTATTAATAGAAGAAGGTTGTGCCATTGATAAAGAATATTATGTCGGCTTAGTCGTCGATCGCTCTTCCGATCGGGTTGTGCTGATGGCGTCTGCAGAAGGCGGTACAGAAATTGAAGAAGTAGCTGCGAAAACTCCGGAGAAGATTTTTAAAGAATATATCGATCCACTCACAGGTCTCATGCCTTTCCAGGCAAGACGCATTGCCTTTAAATTAGGTATACCGGCACGACTCGTCAATAAAGCAAGTCAATTTATGATCGGATTATACAATTGTTTTGTTGAAAAAGACTGCTCCATCGCGGAAATCAATCCGCTTGTGACAACTAAAGACGGGGATGTACTGGCCCTTGATGCGAAATTAAACTTTGATGATAACGCGCTATATCGCCATCCGGAACTCCTCGAATATCGGGATCTCGATGAAGAAGATCCGAAAGAAATCGAAGCTTCGAAATACGATTTAAGTTACGTTTCCCTGGATGGCAATATTGGCTGCATGGTTAACGGGGCCGGACTGGCAATGGCCACGATGGATATTATTAAATATTACGGTGGCGAACCGGCCAACTTCCTCGATGTCGGTGGCGGCGCAACGAAAGAAAAGGTCACCGAGGCCTTTAAGATTATCCTTTCCGATGAAAAGGTGAAAGGAATTTTCGTCAATATTTTCGGCGGAATCATGCGCTGCGACGTGATCGCCGAGGGAGTCGTTGCGGCAGCGAAACAAGTCGGACTTTCCGTACCGCTTGTCGTTCGTCTGGAAGGAACAAATGTTGATTTAGGTAAGGAAATTTTACAAAATTCCGGATTGGATATTATTCCTGCCGAAACGATGGCAGACGGCGCGGAAAAAATTGTTAAACTCGTATCAACCGTGAAAAATTAAATCGCGAGAATTTGTGCACGAAATATCATGATCGAATGAGAAGGGATTGAGGGGAAAATGAGCATTTTCATCAATCGCGATACGAAGGTCATTGTGCAAGGAATTACCGGTAAAACGGCCAAATTCCATACGAAACAAATGCTGGAGTACGGGACAAAAATCGTTGGCGGTATTTCCCCTGGAAAAGGTGGTCAAACGGTAGAAGGGGTACCTGTCTTTAATACGGTGCAAGAGGCCGTTGATGCAACCGGTGCCAATGCATCCGTCATATATGTTCCCGCACCTTTTGCAGCCGATGCGATCATGGAGGCAGCGGATGCGGGAGTGGAACTTGTTATCTGCATCACGGAACATATTCCCGTTTTAGATATGGTGAAAGTAAATCGGTATTTAGAAGGCAAAAAGACGCGGCTCATCGGTCCGAACTGCCCCGGGGTGATTACTGCCGATGAATGTAAAATCGGTATCATGCCCGGCTATATCCATAAAAAGGGTCATATCGGGGTTGTCAGCCGTTCGGGAACATTGACGTATGAAGCCGTCTATCAGCTAACAAAAGCCGGTATCGGTCAAACTACGGCGGTCGGTATAGGTGGCGACCCGGTCAACGGTACGAATTTCATCGATGTGTTAAAAGAATTTAATGAAGACCCCGAAACCGAAGCGGTAATCATGATCGGTGAAATCGGTGGTACCGCGGAAGAAGAAGCCGCCCGCTGGGTAAGGGATAACATGACGAAACCCGTCGTCGGATTCATCGGTGGACGGACGGCGCCACCTGGAAAACGCATGGGTCATGCGGGAGCGATCATCTCGGGTGGAACAGGAACAGCCGAATCCAAGATAAAAGTGATGACCGAATGCGGCATTCGCGTAGCCGAATCTCCGGCAGTGATTGGCGAGACATTGATCGAGGTGTTGAAGGAACATAACTTGTATGAAAAATGTAAAAATTTAGCATAGCCCTATTCGAAAAGCTGTTTCAATTCCTGCCCGCCCGTTTCCGCTGAGAATCGGGCGGGCGGTTCAGGAACAGCTCTTCTACTTTTATAAAGGGGGAACGGCATGTTTGATACGATTCGCGAACGTCTGATCCATCTTCACGAATGCCCCGGCATCGGCTGGATGACTTTATTTAAAATGTTGAAATACGATGCCAGCTTATCATCCATCTACACGTTATCTCCCCATGAACTGATGATGCACTTTCACATTCCCCACACGATTATCGCTGATTTTTACAAAACCTTGCACTCCCCATCCTTTCCGAAAAAATTGCAATATTATCAGGAAAAAGGAATTCTAATCATTACGATTATGGATGAAGCATACCCTGTCTTGTTAAAAGAAATTTATCGGCCCCCGTGGGTATTGTATGCTATGGGTGATGTGCAACTATTGGCGAGGAGAAAAAACTTGGCGGTGGTCGGCACCCGCCAGCCCACCGATTACGGTAAATCCGTGACGAGACAGCTCGTGAAAGGTCTTTTGCAACATGATTTTGTGATCACGAGTGGATTGGCAAAAGGAATTGATTATGAAGCACACATGAGTGCCATTAAAGAAGGCGGGAAAACGATCGCGGTGATTGCCGGCGGATTTGAACATATTTATCCGCGGGAACATAGAGGACTGGCAAAATTAATTAGCCAGGATCACTTGCTACTATCTGAATATCCGCCCTATATGCGACCACAAAAATATCAATTTCCGGAAAGGAATCGTATCATAAGTGGTTTAAGCATTGGAACCCTGGTGATCGAGGCAAAGGAAAAAAGTGGCTCCCTCATCACGGCAAATATGGCATTGCAAGAGGGCAGGGAAGTTTTTGCAATACCGGGACCGATCACAAAAGTTGAATCCGCTGGCACTAATCGCTTGATTCAGGACGGTGCCAAACTCGTTCTATCCCCGGACGATATCATCACTGAACTTGCACCAATTTTGAATGGATCATCCTGATGATGGTAAAAATGGAATATTCGAAAAATGATGCTTATATATTAAAAAAAGATAACAGTGTTGACAAAACATGAACTTTCCATTAATAATTAGTGGTGATTTATAAATTTTTTTGCAATTTGTCCAAAATATATAGAGCACGGGGCCGTTTTGGCCCTGCAGGACTTTATGGAAAAAGGTTTTTGGAAACCTCCAAGGAGGATTAACATGGCAGATTATTTAGTAATTGTAGAATCACCTGCAAAAGCGAAAACGATAGAAAAATATTTAGGAAAGAAATATCAAGTAAAAGCGTCCATGGGACACGTTCGTGATTTACCGAAAAGTCAATTCGGTGTTGACATTGAACATAATTATCAACCGAAATATATTACAATTCGCGGTAAAGGACCGGTTTTAAAAGAATTGAAGACTGCTGCCAAAAAGGTGAAAAAAGTATATTTAGCAGCTGACCCGGACCGCGAGGGAGAAGCGATTGCCTGGCATTTGGCGCAATCCCTTGATGTCGATATCAACTCCGACTGCCGGGTTGTTTTTAACGAGATTACGAAAGATGCCGTCAAGGAATCGTTTAAGAATCCGCGCCCGATCGATTTAAATCTCGTCGATGCCCAGCAAGCAAGGCGCGTGTTGGACCGTCTTGTCGGTTACAAAATCAGTCCATTATTATGGAAAAAAGTGAAAAAAGGATTAAGTGCGGGACGGGTGCAGTCGGTAGCCGTTAAATTGATTATCGATCGTGAAAATGAAATAAAGAACTTCGTACCCGAAGAATACTGGACGATCGACGGTGAATTCCGGAAAGGAAAAGAAACATTTCCGGGGATTTTTTTTGGCAAAGATAATAAAAAAATCGAATTAAAATCTGAAACAGAAGTTAAACAAATCCTGGAAGGAATTAAAAATAATACGTTTACTGTGAAATCCGTCACGAAACGGGAACGCCGCCGCAATCCGGCACCGCCCTTTATAACATCTTCCCTCCAGCAGGAAGCGGCCCGGAAGTTGAATTTCCGTGCCCGTAAAACGATGATGATCGCCCAGCAGCTGTATGAGGGAATCGATTTAGGGAAAGAAGGTTCAGTCGGTTTAATTACTTACATGCGTACGGATTCCACCCGGGTATCAGAAGTAGCCCAGCAGGAAGCAAAGGCATATATTGAAGAGCATTTCGGAAAGGAATACACATCTCAAAACAAGCAGAAAACGAAAGCGAAGGAAAACGTCCAGGATGCTCACGAGGCGATCCGGCCGACGAGTGTTGCCCGCACACCTCAATCGGTAAAACAATACTTATCGAAAGACCAATACCGGCTCTATAAATTAATCTGGGAACGCTTCATGGCCAGCCAAATGGCACCTGCTGTTATGGATGTCATGACGGTAGATCTCGCCAACGGTTCATACATTTTCCGGGCAACCGGATCAAAAATAAAATTCCATGGCTTTATGAAAGTGTACGTAGAAGGTACCGATGACGGTAAAGCGGAAACGAAAGATCGCCTGCTACCGGATTTACAGGAAGGAGACGAAGTTGAAAGTTTATCCATTACGCCAAAACAGCACTTCACCCAGCCTCCTGCCCGTTATTCGGAAGCGACACTAGTTAAAGCCCTCGAGGAATTAGGAATTGGCCGTCCATCCACCTATGCGCCAACCATAGATACGATCCAGCGCCGGGGATACGTCACCCTGGAAAACAGACGGTTCGTGCCGACGGAATTGGGTGAGATCGTTGTCACAATCCTGTCGGAGTTTTTCCCCGAGATTATCGATGTCGAATTCACAGCAAAAATGGAAAGCGATCTCGATGAAATTGAAAAGGGGAAAGAAAACTGGGTGAAAATCATCGACGACTTTTACAAGAAATTTTCCGTCAGCCTTGAAAAAGCTGAAGAAGAAATGGAAAAAGTGGAAATTAAAGATGAGTATGCTGGCGAAGATTGTGAAGTTTGCGGAAATCCGATGGTGATTAAAATGGGACGCTATGGTCGTTTCATGGCTTGCAGTAATTTCCCGGATTGCCGCAATACGAAGCCGATTTTAAAAGAAATTGGAGTGACATGTCCGAAATGTCATGAGGGGCAAGTCGTGGAAAGAAAAACGAAAAAACGCCGCACATTTTACGGTTGTTCCCGCTATCCGGAATGTGATTTCGTTTCCTGGGATAAACCGATTGCGCGCCCCTGTCCTAAATGTGAACATTTATTAGTCGAGAAAAAGCTGAAAAAAGGTGTACAGGTGCAGTGCACGAATTGTGATTATCAAGAGGAAAAACAAGAGTAGTGCAAAGCTACTCTTGTTTTTTCATGTTTTACAAAATCCCTGCAAGTTACTGCGTTTTACATGTAGAAATATGCTGTTTGAAAATTGTTTCTGTCCGGTCCGTGTGAAAAAATCTTGTTGTGCATGAGTAGAAAAATTCACATATAGCGGCAACCTAGAATTCTGAAATTTTTGAAAAGATTGTGAACAGGCATTGCAATTTTCAAAAAGTTGTGTTATCATGGAATAGCTTTCACAAGAGGTGATGGAATGGGTGCATTAAACAAGGATTTACAAGCGTTTATCGAATATTTGCAGTTAGAAAAAAACTATTCAGAACATACGATTACAGCGTATCAACAAGATATCGAAAGTTTTTTTATATTTTTGGAAGAAGAAGCGATTGCATCTTTACAAGATGTATCGTATAAAGATGTCCGGCTTTTTTTAACGAAATTGTATGAAGAAAGATTTAGTAAAAAATCCGTTGCTCGCAAGATTTCGAGTCTCCGTTCATTTTATAAATTTTTGCAAAGGGAAGCGATTGTCGAACACAATCCTTTTCGCTACGTTTCCATGCCCAAACTTGAAAAACGATTACCGGACTTTTTTTATGAAGAAGAAATGGAAAAACTGTTTCAATCGGTAGACACAAAAACCCATTTAGGTAAACGAAATCGGGCGTTACTCGAACTGATGTATGCGACAGGCATTCGGGTTAGTGAATGCAGCGGTATCAAACTGGAAGATCTCGACATGGTAACGAATGTAGTCCTTATCCGGGGAAAAGGTAAAAAAGAAAGGTATGTTCCTTTTGGGTCCATTGCTAAAAAGGCCATAAGGACTTACGTTGATGAAGCACGAACAGTATTAATGGAAAAAACACCCCCTCACCCCTACCTGTTTGTCAATCATCGCGGGACTCCGCTCACTCCCCGTGGTATCCGCTATATCTTTGAGCAAATCATTGAGAGAGCAGGAGTTTTGCATCACATTCATCCTCATATGCTGCGGCATACCTTTGCTACTCATATGTTGAATAAAGGAGCGGACTTGCGCTCGGTCCAGGAACTGTTAGGACATTCCCAATTGTCGACAACGCAAATCTATACCCATGTAACAAAAGAATACTTACAAAAAAACTATTATGCACATCATCCCCGTGCATAATGAAAGGATGGTTATTTTGGAACAATTCCATGCGACGACAATTTTAGCGATTCATCATAAAGGCCAGGGAGCGATGGCCGGAGACGGACAGGTTACTTTAGGGCAACAAGTCGTGATGAAACATACCGCCAGAAAAGTGCGGAAATTATTTAACGGGAAAGTTTTAGCCGGTTTTGCCGGATCAGTGGCCGATGCTTTCACGCTCTATGATTTATTTGAAGGAAAACTGGAAGAATATAATGGAAATTTAACCCGGGCCGCCGTCGAGCTGGCTAAAGAATGGCGAAGCGATCGCGTCCTCCGGAAATTAGAAGCCATGCTCATTGTCATGAATCATGAACAATTGCTCCTCGTTTCCGGAACGGGTGAGGTCATCGAACCGGATGACGGGATTTTAGCGATCGGTTCGGGCGGGAATTATGCGCTGGCTGCTGCACGGGCATTAAAAAAATATGCTGGTGAACACATGAGTGCGAGAGAAATTGCCGAAGCCTCATTGCATATAGCCGCCGATATTTGCGTGTTTACAAATGATCAGATTATCGTGGAAGAAATTTAGTAAATGCTGAAGGGGTGTAGTCGATGAGTGATGAACAAAAACAATTAAGTGCGCACTTAACACCACGGCAAATTGTGGAAAAACTTGATCAATATATTGTCGGGCAAACGGAAGCTAAACGGGCCGTTGCTATCGCTTTACGCAATCGTTACCGCCGCAACCTCGTTCCAGAAAAACTGCGGGATGAAGTGATTCCGAAAAACATCTTGATGATCGGACCGACTGGGGTGGGAAAAACAGAAATTGCCCGCCGGATGGCGAAAATCGTTAATGCGCCTTTCGTGAAGGTGGAGGCTACCAAGTTTACCGAAGTCGGTTACGTCGGCCGGGACGTCGAATCGATGGTTCGTGACCTTGTGGAGACGAGTGTGCGCATGGTGAAACAGGAAAAAATGCAAAAGGTGCAAACCCGGGCGAAAGCGAATGCGGAAAACCGGTTGGTACAGCTTCTCGTTCCTTCCGCCAGGAAATCCCGAACGGTAAACAATCCTTTTGAAATTTTATTCGGTGGTGGAAATGAAGCGGAAGAACAACCGACAAACCATGAAGAGGATGTCAATATTCGTGAACGGCGCCGCATCGTCCGCGAGAAACTCGCGCAAGGAGAGTTAGAAAATGAACTCGTAACTATTGAAGTGGAAGAACAGGCTCCTTCTATGTTCGATATGTTACAAGGTACCGGGATGGAACAGATGGGCATGAATATGCAAGATGCCTTTAGTAATCTTTTCCCGAAAAAGCGCAAAAAAAGGAAGCTTCCGGTAAAAGAAGCGCGCAAGGTGCTAATCAACGAAGAAGCGCAAAAATTGATCGATATGGATGAAGTTGTTCAAGAAGCGATTGACCGCGCCGAGCAAAACGGCATTATTTTTATCGATGAAATTGATAAAATTGCCACAAGAAATGCGAGTTCGTCGAATGTGGATGTATCAAGAGAAGGCGTCCAGCGGGATATTCTCCCGATTGTGGAAGGTTCCACCGTCGTTACGAAATACGGACCGGTCAAAACCGATCATATTTTATTTATCGCGGCCGGTGCTTTCCATATGTCGAAACCGTCCGATTTAATTCCGGAACTGCAGGGCCGTTTCCCAATTCGTGTGGAACTGAAGAAATTGTCCGTGGACGATTTTGTACGCATTCTTGTTGAACCGGATAATGCCATAATTAAACAATACGAGGCATTGATGGAAACAGAAGGTATAAAAATTGAATTTTCTGACGATGCTATTCGTAGAATCGCCGAAATCGCCTTTGAAGTGAACCAGGATACGGACAATATCGGCGCCCGCCGGCTCTATACGATTATGGAAAAATTACTGGAAGATTTATCTTTCGAAGCACCGGATATCCATATCGAGAAAATCACGATTACACCGGAGTACGTCGATGAAAAATTAGGCTCAATCACGAAAAATAAAGATTTAAGTCAATATATTTTATAATTTGTTTCTTTTTTGTAAATACTATTTGCAAAAGATGGAAAAATTTTCGAACTAGGAGGACATGGTATGGATTTATTAACAAAAACGAGGAAGATAAATGCGCTCTTACAGAGGACTGGAAGCAATCCGGTCAACTTTAAAGACATGTCGGAAACTCTCTGCGATGTAATCGGCGCAAACGTGTTTATCGTTTCACGGAGAGGGAAGTTACTTGGGTATTCAATCATGCAAAAAGTAGATAATGAACGCATGAAACAAATGCTGGAAGAACGGCAATTTCCTGAAGAATATACGAATAGTTTACTCGAATTGCGGGAAACGACAGCGAATTTAGATGTGGATAGTAAATATACAGCCTTTCCCACGGAAAATAAGGACTTATTTGCCAACGGTCTTACGACGGTTGTTCCGATCATCGGTGGCGGTGAGCGGTTAGGAACATTGCTTCTTTCCCGACTCAATGACGAGTTTCAAAACGATGATTTAATTCTGGCTGAATATGGGGCAACAGTTGTCGGTTTGGAAATCTTGCGCGAAAAAGCGGAAGAAATCGAAGCAGAGGCCCGCAGCAAAGCGGTTGTCCAGATGGCGATTAGCTCTTTATCGTACAGTGAACTTGAAGCAATCGAACATATTTTTGATGAGCTAGGTGGCAAAGAAGGACTTCTCGTCGCTTCGAAAGTGGCCGATCGTGTCGGCATTACCCGTTCGGTCATTGTCAATGCCTTGCGGAAACTGGAAAGTGCCGGTGTGATCGAATCCCGCTCACTCGGAATGAAAGGAACCTTCATTAAAGTATTGAACGATAACTTTTTAGAAGAACTGGCAAAAGTAAAATCTTAAGTTCGAAAACAGACAGGGTGAATCCAGCGCCTTGTCTTTTTTTATGCGGAAACTTGAGGAATTGCTTTTATTTTAACAAGGGAGCGGGAAGAGAATGAATCGTTCGAAGCAACCAATTTCCCTGGCTTCAAAATAGTAAAAAAGACCTATATAATTAAAAGAGGAGTAATTAGAATTTTGTCGAAATATCTAATTGTATGTCGAAAAAATTTATATTTTCTTCCTAAAATCCTGTATTCTAATAATATAGAGTGAAAAATTTTATAAAAAATAAGAAAAAAGGACCATGTATTTTTATTGTTTAAATATGGACATTAGACCGGTAGACCTTTAATATTAATGTTAAGTACGAAATTTTTGACGAAAGATGTCGGCTCAAATTAATGGGAAGGAGCTGAGCTGAATGTTATTTTCCAATACAATTTCCTTATTAGAAAAAGCATTAGATTATTCCAGCACCAAACAGACGATCATCGCTGATAATATCGCTAATGTTGATACACCTAATTATAAAGCGAAAGATGTTCAATTTAAAGATGTGTTAAATGCCGAAATGAATAAAGGAGTAAAGGCATATCGTACAGATAAACGACATTATTCCTTCAACTCATCACACCCCTCCAGCAAAATAACCACGCGCAACAATATTCGTTACAACCATAATGGAAATAGTGTTGATGTAGATTACGAGATGACAGAACTCGCTAAAAACCAGCTGTATTACCACGCTATGACCGATTTAATCAACGGAAAATTCCAAACATTGCAATCAGTCATTAGAGGAGGGAAATAATCATGTTTTCGAATCTTAACATAACGAGTTCGGCCCTATCCGCCCAGAGAATGCGGATGGATGTCGTTGCCTCCAATATAGCAAATATGGATACGACAAGAGGGAGATATGTCAACGGCGAGTGGCAACCGTATCAACGGAAAACGGTGGTTTTACAGGAAAAGAAACCTTCCTTTTCTTCTTATTTTCAGCAAGCTAAAAATAACGCTGCTGCATCTGGCGGTGTCCGGGTAGCGAGAATTATCGAAGATCCAACCCCATTCCCGCAAGTTTATAATCCAGCCCATCCCGATGCGAATGAACAAGGGTATGTGGCCATGCCTAATGTAGATCCGCTGAAGGAAATGGTCGATTTACTCAGTGCAACCCGTTCCTATGAAGCGAATGTCACGGTTTTAAACGCATCGAAAGGGATGTTGATGAAAGCTCTGGAGATTGGTAAATAAAACTAGAAATCTAGCAATTTTTTACTAGAATTCTATTGAAATCGAAAAGAAGGTGTACATATTGACTATTTCATCATTACAAACATCACCAATCCTCAAATCAGTAGCCAATGAAGCGAGCGAAAAAAAGATAACCCCTGCTGAAGCTCAAAAATCGTTTGGAGAACTGTTGAAAAATGCCATTAATGAAGTGAATCGCACTCAAAATACAGCAGACGGGTTGAAAACCGATTTGGCTCTCGGAAAAAATGTGCAGTTGCACGATGTGATGATCGCATCGCAAAAAGCCTCGATCACTTTAAATCTTGCCATGGAAGTGCGGAATAAAGCTGTGGAAGCTTATCAAGAGATTATGAGGATGCAAATTTAGTGAAGTTTGATACAATCACAAGACGGATTTCGGAGAGAGATAAATGAAAGCAAGACTTCAAGAATACATCGAAAAATTTAAAAACTATTGGCAAGAAAAAAATAAAACCCAAAAAGGAATATTTATCGGATCCGTTGTCTTTTTTATTGTCTTTATGGCGCTACTTGTTTTCTTTTTAACAAGAACACCGATGGTTCCGCTCTATAGTGACTTGACGCCACAGGAGACAGGGAGCATTAAGGAAGCGTTGGATGCCAGAGGGATTCCCTCAGAAATTGCCGATGGCGGCACGACGATTTTAGTTCCTGAAGATCAGGTTGAATCCCTGCTCGTTGAACTCGCGGCTGAAGGCATTCCCGAATCCGGTAATATCGACTATTCTTTCTTTAGTGAAAATGTCGGTCTCGGTATGACGGATAATGAGTTTAATGTGATGAAGCTCGATGCCATGCAGACCGAACTAGCCAAATTAATCGAAAGTATCGACGGGATTAAAAAAGCCAATGTGATGATTAATCTGCCCGAAAAGGGCATCTTCGTCCAGGATGAAAATCAAGAAGCTTCAGCATCCATCGTATTAACCGTAGAACCTGGCTACAATTTTTCCGAAAATCAAATACGTGCCCTTTACACCCTGGTTTCCAAAACGATCCCTAATCTCCCTACCGATAATATCGTCATCATGGATCAGAACTTTCAGTACTATGACTTAAATAATGGTGCCAATTTACCATATGGAAATCAATTTGAGGCACAATATTCCATTAAAAAGGAAATTGAACGGGATATTCAGCGCCAGGTACAAAGTTTATTAGGATCCATCATGGGTCATAACAATGTCGTAGTTTCCGTTACGGCTGATATCGATTTCACCCAGGAAAATCGAACGGAAGATTTAGTGGAACCAGTGGATCTGGAAAATATGGAAGGGATCACGATTAGCGCGCAAAGACTGGAAGAAACATATACCGGTGAAGGTGCCGCTGGCGGCGTTCCTCAGGCGGAAGATCCTGGTGATACGTTCGAAGGGGGAACGTATGTGGAAGGAACCGGCGATAGCGGTGATTATGAACGGACAGAGGAGACCATTAATAAAGAAGTAAACCGCATTCGCAAGGAGATTGTCGAAAGTCCGTATAAAATCCGCGATATCGGCATTCAAGTTATTGCCGAACCCCCGGCTGAAGATTCAGGAATCGTTCCCGGAGAGATTGAAGCGGATATTGAACAAATTCTCGGTACGATTATTCGCACATCGATTGATAAGAGCGAGTTAGCGGAAGAATTAACCGATGCGGATATGGCTGATAAAATAGCCGTTTCATTCCAGCCGCTTTTAGGGCAGCAAGACGCGGTCGATGAGATACAAGCCTCATCAAGCATTCCTGTATGGGTTTATGTCGTCATTGCCATTTTGGTACTTGTCATAATTATCTTTATTTTCATCTTAGTCCGCAGAAAACGCACGAATGAAACTCTGTTACAGGAAGAACTAGAACGCGAACTGGAGCGGAAACAGGAACCGATTAATCTACCGGATATCAATGAAGAAGTAGAAACGGAAGAAACGGTACGGATGAAGCGAATCGAAAAAATGGCCAAGGAAAAACCGGATGAATTGGTGAAACTATTGCGCACTTGGCTTTCTCAAGATTAAGGAGGCTTGGAAATGTCTGCACGTAAAGAATTGACAGGAAAGCAAAAAGCGGCAATTTTATTGATTACATTAGGGCCAGATATTTCCGCATCCATCTATAAACATTTAACAGAAGAAGAAATTGAAGAACTCACACTGGAAATTTCAACAATCAAAAATGTGTCTGCGAATGAAAAAGAAAAGGTTCTCGAAGAGTTTTATAATATGGCGATGGCCCAGGACTATATCACCCAGGGCGGCATCGGCTATGCCAAGATGCTTTTAGAAAAATCTCTTGGCCCGGAAGCAGCGGCAACTATCATCAACCGGCTGACGTCATCCTTACAAGTTCGCCCGTTTGATTTTGCGAGGAAAGCCGATCCGAATCAAATTTTGAACTTTATCCAAAATGAACACCCGCAAACGATTGCCCTGGTGCTGTCGTATTTAGATCCGGCCCAGGCAGGACAGATTCTTTCGAATTTACCACAAGAGATGCAGGCCGATGTGGCAAGACGAATTGCGGTTATGGACAGTACGTCACCGGAAATTATTTACGAAGTGGAAGAAATGCTGGAACAGAAACTGTCCGCTACATTCACCCATGACTACACAAAAACCGGTGGCATTGAGGCAGTGGTTGAAGTCTTGAATGATGTCGATCGTACGACGGAAAAAACGATTCTGGATAATCTTTCT